>JALNWE010000003.1 GCA_023231065.1 Bacteroidales bacterium | reverse complement strand
TTTTCAATTGATCCAATCCACGGGTTGTTATATGGGTGTAAATTTGTGTAGTCTTGGGATTTGAATGCCCTAACAAACTTTGAATATATCGGATGTCGTCGTTGTGCTGAAGAAAATGAGTCGCAAAGGAATGCCGTAAGGTATGCATGGTCACTTTTTTCAATATCCCGGTTTTCACGCATGCCCTTCTGAGTATACAAGGATTGAATGCGGATTGAATGCGGATTGAAGAAGGCTAGAAGGAGGGCTGAAGGAGGATGGGAGAAGGGTTGAAGAAGGGTTAGAAAAAAGGAACCATGATAAATTTTAATGGAGACCTTCAAGGTTTTTAAAACCTGGAAGGTCTGGGATGTATTTCGTAACTTTGGCTTTTATTTTAGCGACAGCTAGGTCGCTTTTTTCTGCCTGGCCGCTAAACCGCTAAAAAACAAACAGATGAATAGGAAATGTTGGCGACTTTTCGCCTTCGCGGTAAAACATCAATCCTGCTATTATGAATAAAGCTCGCGACTCCAAGCCTCACATCGGCATTTTCGGCCGGCGGAACAACGGAAAAAGTTCATTTATCAATGCCCTTACCGGACAGGATACAGCCATCGTATCGGCTATCCCCGGGACCACTACCGATCCGGTTAAAAAATCGATAGAGATTGACGGGGTCGGACCTGTGGTAATGATCGACACGGCCGGAAACGACGACTCCGGCGAACTGGGCCTGAAACGCATAGGCAAAACCCTGGAAGCCCTGAAGATCATAGACCTGGCAATCCTGGTAATGGCCCATAATGAATTTGATGAACCGGAAAAAGCGCTGATCCACAATTTCAGGGAGAATAACCTTCCGTTTTTCATCCTCTATAACAAAGCAGATGAAGAAGCCATCAGCCCGGAGCTGGAACGGGTGATCCGCGAAAGATACCAGGCGCCCCTGGTTACTTTCAGCTCCCTTCACCCCCGGAACCTGAATGAGGTGGCAAAGATCATCCGCGAAACCATGCCCGAAACGATCTTTCATAAACAAACCCTCTTGGGCGACCTGATCCGGAAGGACGATGTCGTACTGTTGATCACCCCGATCGATATCGAAGCGCCCGAGGGAAGGATGATCCTGCCCCAGGTCCAGGTGATCCGCGATGTGCTTGACCACGACGGCATTGCCGTACTATGCAAGGAAAGCGAAGTCGAAGCTTTTGTCAGGACAATGAATCCCAAGCCGGTCCTCGCGATCACCGACAGCCAGGCCTTTGCCAGGGCCAACGCGGCCATCCCACCAGAAATCCCGCTTACCAGTTTCAGCATTGTCCTCGCCCATCAGAAAGGTGATTTCGAAAATTATCTGAAAGGGACTTCCCATATCAGCCGGCTCCGCGATGGCGACCGCGTTCTGATCCTCGAATCCTGCACCCATCATCTTACCTGCGACGATATCGGCAGGGTTAAAATTCCCCGCTGGCTGACCAACTTCACGGGAAAGAAACTCGAATTTGAAGTGATAGCAGGATTGGGTACCATACCCAGTCCCATCACGGACTTTTCGCTGGTGATCCAGTGCGGCGGATGCATGATTACCCACCGGCAGATCATTAACCGCCTGAAACCCGCGATCGACGCCGGTATCCCTGTCACCAATTACGGCTTCGCCATTGCTTACATGCACGGCATTTACGATCGCGCTATCCAACCGTTCCGGAAAGAAGAAAAAGGTTAAAGGAGTCAATAGTCAATAGTCAATAGATAATAGATAACGGCCTTCACGGTGTTGTTGTTGTCACGGGTAATATTTTACCATTGAAATACCGGTGACCGGTGGTGGCGAAATCTGCAATATATTGCGCTATTTGAGCGGGGGCCAGAACTGCTTTCATACCCGGGAAGGCATTAGCAAACATATCGGTTTGAACGGATCCCAGGGCAAGGCAATTGACCCGGATATCGCGGGGGGCCAGTTCTTCGGCCAGGATCTCGGTAAGCGCCGCCAATGCCCCTTTACTGGAAGTGTAAGCAGATAAACCCGGGCGCTTTTTCGCGCCGGCGATCCCGCCCATGCTGCCGATGTTGACGATGTGCGAACCCTTGTTCATCATGGGCAACAACGCCTGGATGAAAAAAAACGGTCCCCGGATATTGACGTTGTAAACCTCATCAAAATCAACCGGCGTGATCTTGTCGAAAGGCCTGTTCACCAGCCTTCCGGCATTGTTGATCAGAATATCGCAACGGGGAATGATGGTGCTCAGTCGCTGAACGATAAACGGATAGAAATCGGTTTGGGTCAGATCAAATTCATAAGGGGTGACATTCGCCTCAGCATGGCCCCGGTTACATTCTGACGCCAACTCTGCCAACGCTTTCCCATTCCTTGAAATGGCAACAATATGATGGACTTTACTTTTTGAAAGGACTTTGACAACTTCTGCCCCGATTCCCTTACTGGCCCCGGTGATAATAATGTTCATAGTATAGGTTTTTAATGTATCGATCAGTCAAATTCGGCATGCGCCTCATCCCCTGGTACTTCTCCTCGAGGAGAAGGGAGAATGTAGTATCTTTCAAAGGTAATGAACTTTCGGGGAATCCGGTTGTTGAAAAATTATTAAGGCACGGTGATAATTACTTACGGGGTCTGTAAAAAAACCTGATATTTGTAAAAATATTTTGTATCTTTAACTTTCACTATAATCAAAACCCAAATCGTATGAAAAAAATTATATCTCTTTTCATGTTTCCCTTGATGGCTTTGAATGTCCTGGCACAGGAGCCAGGAGAAACCCTGAAGCCAACGGTAGATTTGCCGGTATATTTTGATATCTCGCCTCCTTTGCGTGATATGGTCAAAACCTATCCTGCAAAAGTTGACAAATCCTGGAGGGACGGAGCCGTGAAAAACTATTTTGATGTAAAGAATGATACGGCACAGCCCTACATACCGGATTATATGGATCCGGGCCTTCAGACCTGGAAGGGTCCCCTGACGGCCGATACCACCCTTCAGAATTTTGCCGGGTTAGGTAATGTTAACGGTACGGTCCCTCCTGATACAGAGGGTGATGTGGGCCCAAATCATTATTTTCAGGTTGTTAATTGTTCTTATGCCATTTATAACAAGACAGGCAATAAGATCATGGGCCCCTATCAAAGCAGTTCCATCTTTTCGGGGATGCCTAATAATATCAATTCCGGCGATGCTATCGTGTTATATGATGAACAAGCCGACCGTTGGATATTTTCTCAATTTTCATTGCCCAGCGGAAACACCAATTACATCATGATCGCGGTATCGCAAACCCCGGATCCCATGGGGTCATGGTACCGTTATCAATATTCGTACAACCAATTGCCCGACTATCCCAAGTTTGGCGTGTGGCCCGATGGATACTATATGACGGCGAACCGGTTCACGATCGCCGGACAGGAATATGCCGGTGTCGGGGTTTATGCTTTCGACCGGGCAGCCATGTTAGCCGGTTCTGCTACAGCCACCCGGATCTCTTTCACCCTTAACGCGGCCAATGAAGCTTTCGGGGTGTTACCCTCGGATTGCGACGGGGAATTCCCCCCAATGGGGACCCCCAATTATTTTACTTATGTGACCCGCACTGGTACCCAGCATCTTGGAATTTATGAGTTTCATGCCAATTTTGCGAACCCGACGGGCTCCACCTTCTCGAACAAGATCAATTTGAACGTCACCCCCTTTACTTATTTCACGGGGACCCAGGGAATCCCACAATTAGGTTCGAGCCGTTTACTGGATCCGATCTGCGACCGTTTGATGAACCGCGTTCAATATCGCGTGTTCAACGGTCATAATTCGATGGTCATCAACCATACGGTCAAAAACGCCTCCGGAACAGCTGGTATCCGCTGGTATGAACTCCAGAAGGGCACAGGCGCCTGGTCGATTTATCAACAAAGCACTTATGCCCCGAACGATAACAATTCACGATGGATGGCAAGCATGGCCCAGGATTCAGCCGGCAACATAGCGCTGGGATTCTCCATCTCGGGTACAACAACGTATCCTTCGATTGCATATACAGGACGTTTGAAAAATGATCCGGTCAACCAGATGACCATCCAGGAACGGAGGATCGCCAATGGCGGTGGCGCACAAACCGGGATCTGGAGCTCCAGGAGCCGTTGGGGCGACTACAGCGGGATGCGTATAGATCCAAGTAATCCTACCACCTTCTGGTACACCCAGGAATACTATCAAACCACGTCGGAAATGAACTGGGCAACCCAGATCGCCTCCTTCTCCTTTAGCGACGTTTTCTCATCCTTCGCGTCGGCATACCCGGCGAAAGTATGCGCCGGCGATTCCTCTCAACTCAATGTATTCCCTTACGGAGGTTCCGGAAATTACACCTATTCATGGTCATCCAATCCTCCGGGTTTTTCGTCCACTCTTCAAAATCCCAAAGTTGGTCCTGATTCCACAACCGTTTACTATGTTTCGATCAATGACGGGACAAAGCTACGCACCGATTCAACAAGCCTGATTGTAGTGCAGCGGCAATCCGTGTTTGCCGGGAATGATACCCTTGTCAACAAATACGTTGATTCTGTTTATCTCCATGGCATCGCTGCCAATTACCGCCTTATCGGCTGGGTTACTTCAGGCGACGGAACATTCGAAAATGAATTATCCCTGATTACCAATTATTATCCCGGGGCTGGCGACCGCGCAGCCATGCAGGTTGACGTGAAACTGGTCGCGCTGCCGGTATCCCCCTGTACCGGTAATGTGATAAGTACCAGGCATATATCTTTTGATGAATTTGTCGGTACCGGCGAACAGGTTAAAAAAGGATTGGTACTGTCGTTACAACCTAACCCGGCCAGGAGCTATGTAACGATCACCATCAAAGGATTACAGGGTACAAAAGCAGTCCTTACCCTTTCCGATATAACCGGTAAGATGATCTATGATGAAAGTCTTGCGCCGAATGGCAAAGATCTCACCAAACAGCTTAATCTATCCGGCTATCCCAAAGGAGTTTATATCCTTCAGTTGAAATCAGATGAACAAGTTAAAACGGAGCGCCTGGTCATTAATTAATCTTTTGTGAATTCTTTAACAAGGATTGTTTTTAATTAATATCTTTGCAAACAATTTGCGGAAATAAAATGTTCTTTACTATAAAAATTGGTTCTTCAGGGCAGGGTGAAATTCCCGACCGGCGGTAAAGTCCGCGACTCCCGACAGATCAGGTGTACCGTATCGCCTGGGTATCGGGAATGAGCCGTTGAAACTACGGCGCCGACAGTAAAGTCTGGATGAAAGAAGGATCGTATTTATAATGACCATTTTTCATTTTAAATAAGAATAAGCCCTGTTGCATCATTGCGGCGGGGCTTTTTTTATTGACAATTGACAATTGACAATTGACAATTTGGCGATTTTCGGACTTAACACTTCAACATTTAATCATCATTTCATCCCTGATTTTAAAATATTTTATTGAATGGTAGAAGAAAAGTACATGCGTCGGGCAATTAGGCTGGCCAGGTTGGGGACGGGATGGGTGGACCCAAATCCCATGGTGGGCGCTGTGCTTGTTAAGGACGGCAAAATTATCGGCGAAGGTTTTCATGAATATTTCGGGGGGCCTCATGCCGAAGTGAACGCGTTAAAGAATTTCTGTCAGGCAGAGGTCCCTTCATGGGATGGAACAATCAATGAAATGCCTGTCAGGGAAATGATGGAGAAGATCCTGGAAAGCGCTCGCGGTTTGCTTCAGGATGCAACCCTTTATCTGACCCTCGAGCCATGTGCCCATGAGGGTAAAACGCCTCCCTGTGCCGGTTTTATTGTTGAAAGTGGAATATCCAGGGTTGTCGTTGGGCTGAAAGACCCAAACCCTGATGTAAACGGCAAAGGCATAGGGATTTTAAGGGCCGGCGGGGTGGAAGTCACAACCGGTGTTTTGGAAAAGGAGATCAGAAGCCTCAATGAGGTATTTATAAAGTACATAACCACCAGGGATCCTTTTGTGGTATTAAAGACCGCTATGACCCTTGACGGCAAAACAGCAACGATAACCAATGCTTCCCGGTGGATCACCGGTGAGGCTTCGAGGAAAATGGTCCACCGGATGCGCCAGCAACTGGGAGGGGTGATGGTTGGCGTTAATACCATCATGTTTGACGACCCACAACTGAATATCCGGTTACAGGCGCGTAAAAAATGGAAAAATCCCCTGAAGATAGTGACAGATACCCATGGCCGTATCCCATTAGGAGCAAAGATCTTTAAACAGGACCCACAGCTCGCTTTAATCGCAACCACCGGACTGGCTTCAAAGTCCAGGTTACGCGACATGGAACGGTTGGGGGCCCAGGTTTTAATTTGCCCGGTGAAAGATGACAGGGTGGATCTCCGGTTTCTCATGAGGTCCCTGGGCGTAATGGGTATCGACAGTGTGATGATAGAAGGAGGGGGCGCGCTTGCTTTTTCGGCCATAAAGGCGGGAATAGTGGATAAGATAGTTACCTTTATCGCCCCTAAGATCCTGGGTGGCAAAAATGCGCCTACTCCGGTGGGCGGGGACGGGATACCCCTGATGGAACAGGCGGTAATGTTGGAAGATATGAAGGCAAGGAAGATCGGGCAGGATATTATGGTGGAAGGAAGAATAATGATGTGATAAGGTTTTCGGACTTAACGCGTAACGTTTAATTGTATCGTATGTTTACCGGGATCATCGAAGAGACGGGGTTTGTGAAGGAGGTGCGGAAAGGGGCCGGATCTGCCCAGGTGAGGATTGGCGCGGAGAGGGTTTTGCAGGATGCAAAGATCGGCGACAGCATCAATACCAGCGGGGTATGCCTGACGGTTGTTGCCATTGGCCCGGGAAGTTTTACCGTGGATGTGATGCCTGAAACCATGGAGCGGACTGTCATCGGGTTATTGAAAACAGGGAGCAGGGTGAACCTGGAGCGGGCGGTGCGGTTATCCGACCGGCTGGGTGGCCATCTTGTAAGCGGGCATATCGATGGTACCGGGACCATTGATAGGCGCTGGGCGGAAGGAAATGCCATTTGGTTTGTGATCTCGGCAGGGAAAGGGATCCTCCGGTATATCATCCCGAAGGGATCGGTGGCGATTGATGGCATCAGCCTCACTGTCGCCGGGATTGATGAACATACCTTTCGCGTCTCCATCATCCCCCATACCGCGGGAATGACTACCTTGCCCGATCGGAAAGCCGGTGACAGGGTGAATATTGAATGTGACGTCGTGGGAAAATATATTGAAAAGTTTATTCAGCCAGAGGAACCGGGAGGTAAGATCGACATGGATTTTCTGGGGAAGTATGGATTTTAACAAGGAGAGGTCATGAGGACTTAGGGAAGAATGAAAAACTCACAAAAAATGAAAAAATATCAGTTTAATACCATTGAGGAAGGCATTGAAGACATTCAGAAGGGGAAGATGATCGTGGTGGTGGATGATGAGGATCGCGAAAATGAAGGGGATCTGGTCATCGCTGCTGAAAAAGCAACTCCGGCCGCCATCAACTTCATGGCAAAGCATGGAGGGGGATTGGTTTGTTTGCCCATCGTCCGCGACCGCCTGGAAGAGCTGAGCATCGAACGGATGGTCGTAAAAAATACTGATCCAAGGAGGACGGCTTTCACTGTTTCTGTGGATGCCATTGAATGTACCACCGGCATTTCCGCTTATGAACGTTGCCTGACCATCAAACGGCTCATTGATAATCAAAGTAAAGCGCGTGATTTTACGCGGCCGGGGCATATCTTCCCCATCGAATATAAAGAAGGAGGGGTGTTGATAAGGGCAGGGCATACGGAAGCCTCTGTTGATCTGGCAAAGATGGCGGGACTGTATCCTGCCGGGGTACTTTGTGAGATCATGAACGAGGATGGGACCATGGCCCGCGTACCCGAATTGATGGAGTATGTCAAAATCCATAAACTGAAGATCATCACCATTGCTGCCCTGATCGATTACCGCAGAAAAACGGAAATCCTGGTCGAACGGGCTGCAGTCGTGGACCTGCCTACGAAATATGGCGATTTTAAAGCCTATAGTTATGTCAGCAAGATCACCAACGAAAATCACCTTGCCCTGGTAAAGGGGGATATCAGCAATGGAGAGCCGGTTTTGGCCAGGGTCCATTCGGAATGTCTTACAGGCGACGTTTTCGGTTCCCTGCGTTGTGATTGTGGCAATCAGCTGGATTATGCCCTTAAAAAGATTGCCGCGGAAGGGCGGGGCGTTTTGTTATACATGCGCCAGGAAGGCCGTGGGATAGGTTTTTCAAATAAAATGCTGGCCTACGTCCTCCAGGACCAGGGGATGGATACCGTGGAAGCGAACAATGCCCTGGGCTTTGATGCCGATTTGAGGGATTATGGCACCGGGGCGGAAATTTTAGTTGACCTGGGGATCAAGGAACTCAGGCTATTGACCAATAATCCCATGAAAATTTCCGGCCTGGAAGGGTTTGGGCTGAAAATAGTAGAGCGGATCCCGATCGAGATCGGTCAGAATGCACGCAACATCCGCTACCTCAGGACCAAGAAAGAAAAGCTGGGGCACCTGCTTACATTCAAGGATGAGGGTAAACCGGAATGAATTAATAGCTGAAATAGAAATTATACAAAAATGAAAACAATCGAAGGTAAACTTGATGCCCAGGGGCTGAAGTTTGGTATTGTCATTGCCCGTTTCAATGAATTCATCAGCGGGAAATTGTTAACCGGATGCCTGGACGGGTTAAAACGTCATGGGGCAGGGGAGGGGGACATCGACGTGGTCTGGTCGCCCGGTTCTTTTGAAATTCCCTTGTTGGCCAAAAAATTAGCCGAAAGCGGGAAGTATAACGCCGTAATCTGTCTGGGCGCCGTCATCCGCGGGGCCACGCCCCATTTCGATTATGTCGCGGCCGAGGTTTCAAAAGGGGTGGCTTATGTTGCCCTGGATTCAGGGCTGCCGGTCATTTTCGGGATACTTACGACCGATAATCTGGAACAGGCCATTGAAAGGGCCGGTACCAAAGGCGGGAACAAAGGATTCGATGCAGCGCTTGCCGCCATTGAAATGGCCAATGTTGTAAAGGAGATCTGATTTTTTACCGGCATTGATTTTTCACGAATATCCATTAATTGTTGAACCATGTCAGCAGATCCAGTGAGTTCAGTAAAGGTCGGAATTGTCCAGATGGCCTGTTGCGACGACCGGCTGGCCAATATGGGGAAAGCCTGTGCCGCGATCCGGGAAGCCGCATCGCGGGGCGCTCAGATCATCTGCCTGCAGGAGCTTTTCAGTTCCCTGTATTTCTGTTTTGAAGAGGATTATCGCCATTTTGGCCTGGCCGAAGAGATACCGGGACCTGCAGTTACCCTGTTAAGCGGGCTTGCCGAAGAGTTAAAAGTGGTCATTGTGGCTTCGCTTTTTGAAAAGCGGACACAGGGCATATATCATAATACGGTAGCAGTTATTGACGCCGATGGCCGGTACCTCGGAAAATACCGGAAACAGCACATCCCGGATGATCCCGGTTATTATGAAAAGTTTTATTTTACACCCGGGGATGGCGGATACAAAGTCTTTGAAACGCGTTATGCCAAAATAGGGACCTTGATCTGCTGGGACCAATGGTATCCCGAAGCTGCAAGGATTACGGCTTTGCTTGGGGCACAGATCATCTTTTATCCGACCGCCATCGGTTGGTCGTCCGGGCAACCGGGATTGCTCAACCAACAACAATTCCAGGCATGGCAAACGATCCAACGGTCCCATGCCATAGCCAACGGCGTTTATGTCGTATCGGTGAACCGGACCGGTACTGAAGGTGATATGCATTTCTGGGGAGGATCTTTTATTTCAGGGCCTTTCGGGGAAATGCTTTACGAAGCCCCCCAGGATGGTGAAGTAGTACACGTTGAACCGCTAAACCTTTCAACCATCGACAAGATCAGGGTCCACTGGCCATTCCTTCGCGACCGCAGGATTGACGGCTACGGGCCCATCCTGCAAAGATTCATGGACGAATGATTAAATGAAATGTTAAGTCAATAGTCAATGGTCAATGGTCAATGGTCAATGGTCAATAGTCAATAGTCAATAGTCAATGGTCAATAGTCAATAGTCAATGGTTTTCCCTGTCCTTCTATCTCTTTCCCCATGTTAACGCCTTTACAATCAGGTTATACTTTTCCGGCTGAATGGGAGCCCCATCGGGCTACCTGGCTTAGTTATCCGCATGATGGTTCCTATTCATGGCCAGGGACGCTGGACCGGATCTTTCCCTGGTATAACCGTTTTATCAAGGAGCTGTCGAAAGGAGAGCAGGTTTGCATCAATGTGAGGGATGAAGCATTGGCTGCAAAAGTAACCAGTGATCTCGCCAGGCTGGGTGTTGACATGGACAAGGTCACTCTTTTGCTTCATCCTACCAATGATGCCTGGTGCCGGGATCACGGACCGGCATTTCTGTTGAACAGGAGCGCTTCAGCGCCTAAGGTGATCGTAAGCTGGAGATTCAATGCCTGGGGAAATAAATATTCCCACGATCTGGATGAACAGATCCCGGGTTTGATCGGGAAGCACCTTAATATCCCCGTTTACTATCCGGGGATCGTAATGGAAGGAGGTTCGGTGGAATTTAATGGAAAAGGGACCCTGCTTACCACGATGCAATGTCTGTTACATGAAAACCGGAACCCGGGATTATCCCGGAAGGAAATTGAAGAATACCTTTATCAATATTATGGTATCAGCCAGATCTTATGGCTTGATGAAGGCATCGCGGGGGATGATACCAACGGCCATATAGATGATATCGCCCGGTTTTTCAGGGAAGACGGTGTGGCCACCATGGTTGAACCCCGGAAGTCGGATGAAAATTACCATGTATTACAGGATGTATTGAAGAAACTTAAAACCTTTCGCCTGTCCGATGGCCGGCAGCTTGATATTGCCGAGATCCCAATGCCGCGTCCGGTTATCTATGAGGATCAGCGTTTACCAGCCTCGTATGCTAATTTTTATATTGCCAATCAGTCGGTAATAGTCCCGAATTACCGGTGCAGGGAAGATGATCAGGCCATGCGGATACTCGAAACCTGCTTCCCCGACCGTTCCATCATTGGTATTGATTCAGTAGATATTATCTGGGGATTGGGCTCGTTCCATTGTCTGTCGCAACAAGAGCCGGAAACGAGGCGCTGATGTGCTAAGGCGCTGATGTGATTTTGGATTCCTGATTTTTTCTGATGAGATGGTCCGCGATGGTAAGCGCGGCCATGGCTTCGACAATGGGAATAGCCCGTGGCGCCACGCATACATCATGCCTGCCCTGGGGTGTGAAACGGACCGGCGCGCCTGTGTCGGTTACCGTTTCCTGTTCCCGCATCAGGGTTGGGACCGGTTTAAAGGCTACGCGGAAATAAATCTCTTCTCCATTGGAGATGCCACCCTGAATACCACCTGAAAAGTTGGTCAGGGTCCTGATCTTTCCTTCCTGGTTGATAAAGCGGTCGTTATGTATAGATCCTTTCATGGCAGCCCCCGCGAATCCCGAACCATATTCAAATCCCTTTACTGCATTGATGCTCAGCATGGCTTTCGCCAGGTCGGCCTGGAGCTTATCGAAGACCGGTTCACCCAAGCCAACAGGAACGCCGGAAATAGAGCATGTAATGATACCCCCGGCGGTGTCGCCTTCCTTTTTAAGTTGGTCCAGAAAAGTTTTTACTTCAGGATCTTCAAGGTTGCCAGTAGTGGTAAATGGCCCGATCTGGCTTATCCTTGCATGGACTTCGATATGAAAGGTTTTCAGGAAAATCTTTGCGAGGGCCCCACCTGCAACGCGGGCAACAGTTTCCCGTGCCGAGGCCCGTCCGCCTCCGCGATGATCGCGGATACCATACTTTTGGCTGTAAGTATAATCGGCATGGGAAGGCCGGAATAATCCTTTTAATCCGTCATAATCTTCCGGATGCTGGCCGGTGTTGTAAACCAGGAAAGCGATAGGGGCGCCGGTACTTTTCCCTTCAAAGAGGCCGCTCAGGATCCCTATCTGATCATCTTCCCTTCGTCCTGATGACAGGGGGCCGTACCCCGGTTTTCTCCGGTCGAGTTCTGACTGAATAAAGGAAATATCGATTTCAATTTCGGGAGGAAATCCATCAAGGACACCACCAACCGCTTTACCATGGGATTCCCCAAAAGTGGTCAGAACAAGAATTTTCCCGAATGAATTGCCAGACATGGACCAATGGATTTGAAATATCAATCATTGCTGGCGGAGGATCTTCATTTTTGCTTCCAGTACCTTAAGTTCGCTTTTGGCTTTGTTGATCTTATTCTCAAATTCTTCCTTAACCAGCGATGCGCTTTTGGATTTGGCAAAAAAGCCAATGTTGTTTTCCCAGAGGATGATTTCTTCTTTCATCTTGGTGATCCTGTTTGCCAGGAATTCCCTCTCTTTACTGATCACGCGGCGGGCATTCGGATCATTTTTCATGTGATCCACCTTGACCTGGAAATTCACGGCGCTCATCTCCACATCGCTGATTTTCAGTTTATCGAGATTTTCATTGATCAGGGAACGGAATTCGTTTTGTAGTTTATCTTTCTCCTTGATGGGAATATGGCCGATCTCTGTCCATTCGCGCTGGAAATTTTTCAATACTTCCAGGTTGGCGGGTTTATCTTCTGTGAACTGATACTCCCGCAACCGTTTCATCACATCGAGCTTTTTATTCAGATTTTCCTCTTCACTGGCCTGGATGTTGGAGAAGAAAGATTGTTTGGAATTAAAAAAATCATCGCAGGCTGCGCGGAACCGTTTCCAGATTTTGTCGCTGTGCTTTTTGGGTACCGGGCCGATATTCTTCCATTCCCCTTGCAGGTGGATCAGCTCGTTTGTGGTTTTTTTCCAATCGGTACTCGATTTCAGGGATTCAGCCTGCATGCACAGTTCTACCTTCAGGTTGTAATTGTGCAACTGCTGTTCCTTGAGTTTATCGAAATATTCTTTTTTATTGGAGAAAAAGGTATCCAGGCTTGTCTTAAAACGGTTCCAGATCTCAGCATTGACTTTTTGAGGGACGGGGCCGATGTTTTTCCATATTTTCAGAAGGTCATTGACTTTGTTGGTGTTTTCCTGCCATTCTTTGATTGATTCATTGGGCAGGCCTATCACCACTTCAGCCTGATCGCACAGGGCAGTCTTGGTTTCCAGGTTTTTAACCTGGTCTTCTTCTATAAGGGCATAATGTTCGCGACGGCGGTCATTGATTTTATCAGTCGCTGTTTTAAACCGTTCCCAGATCTCGTCTTTTTTATCCGCGGGTACCGGGCCGATCTCTTTCCATTCTTCATGCAATTTCTGAAGTTTCTTAAATGATTTGAGAACGGAGGTTTCGAGCAGCAGCTCTTCGGTTTTTTCGCAAAGACCGATCTTGGCTTCCAGGTTTTTACGAAGGTCCAGGTCTTTCAGCTCTTTGTTGAGTTTTACTTTCTCAAAGAATTTTTCTACCAGGAAATGGTAATTCTGCCACAGGTTGTTGATTTCGGTACGAGGCACCATACCGACTTCTTTCCATCTTTCCTGAAGGATTTTAAACTCATCATACGTTTTTTTCAGCGTTTCTTCGCTGCTGATGAGGGTTTTGAGTTCATCAAGAATCAGGAACTTCTGTTTCAGGTTTTCAAGCTTGATCTTTTCCTGTTCTTCAAGGTATTTTGCTTTATTGGTTTTATATATGCTGAAGAAATTGTTGAATTTTACGTCAAGTTCATCCTGGTCCGTATCGAGTTCTTCCTTGGTTGTCCCTTCTTCCGGCGCATTCTCATATTTGAGAAGGTTTTCCTCCTTTTTCTTTTTCAGGAATGCAACTTTAATCAAGGCAACACGGGCTTTTACCGCGTTGATATCGGGTTCGGAAACCGTTTTTTCAAGAAGATCGACCAGCTCGGAGCGGCTTAATGCTTCATAATTTGTCGCACCTTCCTGATCATTCTGTTCAGCGACGGCCTTGCCCAACGCTTCCAGATGCTCTTCGGAATGATCGTCAAGATGTTCGTCCAAACGTTCTTCCAGATCAATCAATGGTTCGGGCATCTCGGTCTGGGCCCCATCCTTCATCGTTTCCGGAGCCTTCTCCGGGTTTGTTCCTGAAGCAATATCCGGTACGGTTTCCGCCACCGGTTCCGGTGTGGGTTCAGCAATGGCCTTAACTTCGGCGACAATTTCCTGGTTTTCCGTTATGGTTTCAACTACAGGTTCACTGTCATCAGCGACAGGAATTTCAACGGTTCCCGGATCGTCAGGGGTTTTTATTTCAGCGGTTTCATCCGTCGGTTCCGGGTTCATGGGAGTGTCAGTTTGTGCCACTGTTTCCTCTACGGAAGGTAAATCAGCAGGAATGACATTTTCGGGTTGTTCTGTTACAGTGTTGACAGGAACAGGTTGCTCCTCCTGACCGGTATATGTCTCCGGTTCAGGATTCTGGGTTGTTTGTTTTACGTTTTTCATCCGTGGTTAATCATACATTTTAAATAATCGATAGCGTCCGACTTATGCCGGTTATGATAGTTCAATCAAAATGCGAAAATACAAATAATTTCAAATACGCGGCATAATTTCATTTCCACCCCTAACCACCCACCCCAACTTGCCAACAAGAAACAGGCAACCAGGAATGGATCAAGGGTTCAAAATCACATCATCACATCATCACATCATCACATCATCACATCATCACATCATCGCATCATCACATCATCACATCATCATCACGGCATTGCCCTGTGGTTAAAGATGATAAAGCCAAAGTTGAAATTCACCGTGAAGGGTTCGGGTTGTTTGTCGTAGTAGTTGGCCCCCAGGCTTATCGGGCCTAAAGGACTGTTATACACCAGCGCTGTGGAAGCCATCCATGCACGGTCGGTTAATTTGTCGCCGAAATAGGGGGAATAATCTGCCGGGTTTTCCTGGATCTGCTGATAGGGCTGGAAAATGTATCCTTCGAGGCGGTACTCTATTTTTTTATAGATCCTTAAAACAAGTTTAAGTCCGGCGGCTGCAAAATTCGTCGCCCTGAAAGAAGGCAGAAAGTATGTCTGACTTTCGGGTATGGGCTGGAAAGCAGAGGAATAAAGCAGGCTGGAAATATAATTTGAGAAAAGAGGCTCATTGGATATGGCACATTCTCCGTAAAACCCGATTTTCAGGGGCCCCAGCGATTGGAAATAGTTGTCATAAAGCAACCGGAATTTAAACCAGTCATGATACTGGGTAACCGGGATTTTCGAAACGGCTGTAGATCCCGGTAACATATCCTCCCTTCCATTAATGTACGAAACGGAAAGTAAAAGCCTTACTCCTGAATTGGCGAATTGTTTCCTGTTCAGGCTGTTCAGCTCAAAAGCGATGGTTGGCGCAAAAAAATTAAAATTGGTCTGGTCAGCGGTATCATTCCGCGAAAACGTATTTGATTGATAGTATTTATCGTTTGTGAAGGCATAAGTTAATCCCAGTGAGAGTTTCCCGTTGTTCGAAACAGGCATTCCGGTCCTGAGATTGCCGAAATACTCCATTTCTTTGATGTAGTTGGGGGTCTTATCATCAAAAAAGAAGGTGGCTGACTTGAAATAGTCCAGGTGGTTGTATGTGTAATTTACTTCGGCAAACCATGGCTTTTTGGAATTGAAATCGATGCGCGCATCTGCTTTTATTGAGCTGTATATTTTACCGAAATAGCCGTTCATGGTAAACCGGAATGCATTGGTCCATAATAACCGGTATTGAAGCTGAAGAAATGCTTCATTGATATTTCCCAGGGAAAAGTTTCCCCCGAACTGCACGCCGAAATCGTTTGTTTTACGGATGTCAAGATAAAGGTCATAGTACCCTGTCTTGTCGTTGTAACGGGCAACCGGGAAAATACTTTTAATATATCCTTCGTCGATAAATCTGAAATATTCCCTGCGAAGATCTTCGAGGGTCACTATTTTATGGCCATGTTTCAGGATTTGGCGTACATAACTTTCCTGCAATTTATTTAAACCCGTGATATGGATCGAGTCGAACTGAAGCTTTGGCTGCCTGTTTTTAAAAGCCGTTCTCCGGTGGGCCATAACTTCCGGCGATATAGTGTCGTGGACCAGTTTCCTGATATCTGCTATTTTACGTAAGGCGGCAACATATCCGCTATCTGCCAGGATGGAAGTTTTGGAAAAATCAAGAGGGCTGACGGAAGGGATTTTCGGGATAATCATCACCGACCGGGGATAGGTGATGGTATCGGTCTGACGTTCCATCAGCATCGAGAGAACCTGCGAAAGGATATCATCCCGATCGGGTTTATCATATCGTTGGGCAACCCGGCTCCCGATGATAACATCGGGATGAAATTCGCGGATGGATGCATCTGCCGGAAAATTGTTATACATGCCGCCATCAAAAACCAGTTTATTGTTGATCACTACCGGATTGAAAACCAGCGGAATGCTCATGGAACCCCTGACCGCGGCATTCAGGTCGCCATGGCCCAGGATCACCGCCTCGGTAGAGTCGATGTCGGAGACGACACAACGGAACGGGACCATCAGGCTGTCGAAATTTCCTTTACAGACCGCGTTGGGGGGGGACATGATTTCCATAAATTGGAAATCCATTTCATGGGTTTTGATAATCTGGGTGGGAAGGAGGGATTTAAATTTCGTGTTGAAATCAAAATTGGTAGAGATCCAGGAGGAATTGGGATCCTCTTTCCTGTAATAATAAATGTACTTTTCGTCCAATGTCCCGGAAGCCCATCGCTGAAACTCTGCCGAATTCATCAGCTTTTCCATTTCATCAGGGGAATATCCGCTGGCATACAAGGATCCGACGACTGCTCCAATGGAAGTGCCGATGATACATGAAATAGGGATCTTTTGTTCCTCCAGCGCCCGGATCACGCCAATGTGCGCCCCTCCCTTTGAAGCGCCCCCACTGAGGACAAGGGCAACGCGCTGCGCTACCAAGGTATCAGCAGCTGAACAGAAAAAGACAATAAGGGAACAAACAGCAATGATATATTTCGGGATTTTCATCGTATGTTCAATGAAAATCCAAAAATACGCCGTATTTATGAATTCCTGTTCTTTATATTCAGGAAAATCAGGTCAGGTACTTCCTCAGATTTTGGATAAAGCTTGTTCCAGATCGGCGATAATGTCATCTGCTTCTTCGATGCCAACCGAAAGCCTGACAAGTTCGTCGCTGATGCCCCCTTCTTTTTTAGCGGCTTTCGACAATTTGCTATGGGTCATGGAAGCCGGGTGCTGGATGAGGGTTTCAATTCCACCCAGGGATACGGCAAGAACACAAAGCTGTACATTGTCCATCAGTTTCTTTCCGGCGTCGAGTCCTCCTTTAAGGCCGAAACTCATCATTGCCCCGGGGCCACTCATCAGTTTTTTCCCGAGTTCAAATTGGGGATGTGAGCGTAAACCGGGATACATGATCCATGCTACCTTAGGATGGGCCTCCAGAAATTCAGCCACGCGCATGGCGTTTTCCTGGGCACGGTCGATACGAAGGGCCATGGTTTTCAATCCCCTGCGGGTAAGAAATGCCTGGTGTGGGTCCATGTTACAACCGGAGATCACCATCGTCGAACGGACTTTTTTATAATCAGCTTCGGTTTTGGCGATGATGATCCCGCCAATAATATCGGCGTGACCATTCAGGAATTTGGTCATGGAATGGAGGACAATATCGGCGCCAAGGTCAAGGGGTTTTTGCAGGTAAGGGCTGCAGAAAGTATTATCTACGCATACCGGGATATTGTGCTGGTGTGCCAGTTTGCAGATAGCAGGAATATCGGAGATCCCGATGGTGGGATTGGCCGGTGTTTCGAGATAGATCAAGGCCGTGTTGGGACGGATGGCGGCTTTGACCTGTTCCAGGTCGGTTGTATCAACATAAGTTGATTCCACGCCGAATTTTGAAAAAGTGCCTTCGATGATCGCGCGGGATGGACCGTAAACCGCATTGTGACTGACGATGTGTTTACCGGCGCCCAGATAAGACATATAGACAGTGGTTACCGCGGCCATTCCTGAAGAACAGCCAACCCCGTCATACCCGTTTTCAAGAAGGGCTACGGTCTTTTCCAGATCGCGAACGGTAGGGTTGGCAATCCGGGTGTAAATGTATCCGTCACTTTCTCCTGCAAAGCAGGCTGCGCCATGGTCAGCGCTTTCAAAGGCAAAGGTCGAAGTTTGATAAATGGGCATGATCACGCTGCCTAATGGGTCTTTCGCACCGGCTCCGTGTACGAGTTTTGAGTTAAAGCCTGAAGGTTTATGAGTCATATCTTAAGTTTATTGGTTTGCTTGTGTCCTGACAACCGTGATCTCGTTCCCAATGGCCGGGTTCAGATGCCGTTTCACGGCACAAAGGGCAGCCGACCTGATCACGGCGCTATCATATTGTTCCGGGAAATCGGCCGGGACATGGATCCGGATGATGAATTTCGCGATCATTTTTTGTACCTGATCGTAGTGATAATCCAACGTTAAGCTTATCCCTTTTGTATCGATCCCGCGGTGATCGCAGAAATCCTTTACATAGATCCCCGCACAGGTCCCCAGGGAGGCCAGGAAAAGCGAAAACGGGGCGGGAGATGAACCATCGCCGCCATCCCTTACGGGCTGATCGGTATGAACGGTGTAGCCATCAAACAAGGCATCGACCTTCTTATTTCCGGGAAACGTAATTTCTATAGACATTTTTCATCATTTATATTATCCAGCCTCCAGCCTATTTTTTGCAAAGTTACAATTTTCCAGGATAAGGTTTCCTGATACCATAGATTTCCATCTGTCAGGTCATTTCATCGAGAAAAATACCGGTGAGGTCGAAAAAGAATGACAACTTTAATTTTTATGAATAAATTTGCCACCCTCAAACATTCCTCAATTCCATCCATTTTCCGATCGGTCAATCTATTCATTATATTAACTTAACGCTTAAATCATGAAAAACTTAAAAACATTACTGTTCACAATTACCCTGCTGCTTTTCACGGTCGCTCTTAGCGCCCAGGATGAAGCGCGGCTGATGCGGTTTCCTGCCATTCATGGAAATCAGGTGGTATTTACTTATGCAGGCGATCTTTATACGGTTGACAAAACCGGTGGGATCGCGCGAAAGCTCACCAATGATGAAAACGGCTATGAGATGTTTGCCCGCTTTTCGCCAGACGGGAAGCAGATTGCTTTTACTGCCCAGTATGATGGAAATACCGAAGTGTACCTCATGCCTGCCAATGGGGGAGCGCCCAAACGGCTGACCTATACGGCCACCCTGGGCCGCGATGATATTTCAGACCGTATGGGGCCGAATAACATTGTAATGACCTGGAAAGATAACAACAACATCGTGTTCCGGTCGAGGAAACAGACCTTTAACGATTTCAAAGGCCAGCTCTTTTTAGCCAATATCAATGGCGGTTTACCAGAAGAGCTACCCCTTCCCTGTGGTGGATTTTGTTCCTATTCTCCGGATTTATCAAAGTTGGCCTATAACCGCGTTTTTCGTGAATTCAGAACCTGGAAATACTATAAAGGTGGGATGGCCGATGATATCTGGATCTATGATTTTAAAACCAAACAAACCGAAAATATCACCAATAGCCCTACCCAGGATATATTCCCCATGTGGACAGGCGATAAAATCTATTTCGTTTCCGAACGCGAACGTCCGGTTAACCTTTACTGTTATGACCTGAAATCGAAGGAGACAAAAAAAGTCACCGATTTTAAGGAGTTTGACATAAAATTCCCATCCCTGGGAGATCAGGCCATTGTTTTTGAAAATGGAGGGTTCATCTATTGTTTTGACCTGGCTACCCAAAAAACCTCGAAGGTGGTGGTACGTATTGCCGATGATTTTATTACCGGCCGTAATCAGATGAAAGATGCCAGCAAGTTTATCAATACCTTCTCCCTGTCTCCCGATGGCAAACGACTTGCCTTTGGGGCCCGCGGCGACATCTGGACGGTACCTGCCAAAAGCGGGATCACCAAAAACCTGACCGAGACCCCCGGCGTTAATGACCGCGATGTGGCCTGGTCGCCCGACGGACAATATATCGCCTACATCTCTGATAAAACAGGGGAGGATGAAATTTATATCCTGAAACAGGATGGAAGTTCCGAACCGGTCCAGCTGACAAAAAATGCCGACACTTACAAATATGATATGATATGGTCGCCCGACAGCAAAAAAATTCTCTGGCCCGATAAGATGTTGCGCCTCCAGTATGTTGACATCGATACCAAGGCTGTGACTGTTGTGGATCAGGCGAAAGGCTGGGAATTCAGCGATTTTGATTTTTCTCCCGACAGCAAATGGATCGCCTATGTTTACCCCGAGCGCCAGGCCCCCACGCAGATTTTCCTTTACAATCTGGATTCCAAAACAAAAACCCCGGTGACCAGTACCTGGTACGACTGTTCCAACCCTTCCTTCAGCGACGATGGGAAATATCTGTTTTTTACTTCCAACCGCGATTTTAATCCAACCTATAGCTGGACAGAATGGAACCATGCATATACCGATATGATCAATGTCTATTTCCTGACCCTTGCAAAAGACACCCCCAATCCTTTTGCTCCCGAAAACGATGTGGTTTCTGTTAAGAATACTAAACCGGAAGGCGACGATAAGGGGGAAGCCAAAAAAGATGAACAGAAAAAAGACAAGAAAGATGGCGATTCAAAGAAATCCGGGGAAGAAAAGAAAGATATAACTGTCAAGATCGATCTTGACGGTATTATGGACCGGATTGTTGTACTGCCCATTGAAGCTGGATCCTACTATGGGATCAATGCAGTTGGCGAAAATGTTTACTATGTCAAATCAGGAAAACGCGGTGAACCGGGGACCGGTGGATTGATGATGTTTAATTTGAAAGATAAGAAAGAAACCAACCTTGGCAATTTCAGCAATTATGCAATTTCGGCCGATAAAAAGAAAATGGTTGTTTCTGACCGGGGAAAATTTGGCGTCATCGATCTGCCCAAAGGTGGAAAGATCGATGTGAAGGATTGGACCGATCTTTCGAACATGAAACTTATGGTGGACCTGAAAGCAGAATGGTCGCAGATATATCATGAATCCTGGCGGCAAATGAAGTATTTTTTATATGCGCCGAACATGCAAGGCCTCGATTGGTCTGCTATCCAAAAGAAATATGAAGTTCTTTTACCGTATATCAACAACCGCAACGACCTGAACTATGTGATCGGGGAGATGATCGGTGAAATCAGCATTGGGCATTCTTATGTGGGCGGAGGTGATAAGCCGGAACCCAAACGCATTAAAATGGGATTGTTGGGCGCCAGGATCACACGGGATGCTTCGGGATATTACAAAATTGAAAATATCATGAAAGGTGAGAACTGGACACAGGGGACGCGTTCCCCGCTCACTGAACTTGGTGTGGATGTCAAAGAGGGCGATTTTATCATTGCAATAAACGGGAAATCCACCAAGGAGATGAACGATATCTATGAAGCATTGGTAAATAAAGCCGGAATACAGGTGGAAATTACTGTTAATGGAACCCCAACGGATGCGGGTGCACGAAAAGTACTCGTTGTCCCCACCTACGATGAAGCCGGGTTAATTTATTATAACTGGGTACAAAACAATATTAAAAAAGTGAGCGATGCCACCAATGGAGAAGTTGGTTATATCCATATCCCGGATATGGGAGTGGAAGGGCTGAATGAGTTCGTAAAACATTTTTATCCTCAACTGAATAAAAGGGCGTTGATCATCGACGACCGTGGCAACGGCGGAGGCAATGTCTCTCCCATGATCATTGAAAGGTTGAACAGGGAAATGACCATGATCAACATGAGCAGGAATACAAAAGGAACGCCTGGCCGTCTGGAAATGCAATGGGGGCCAAAGTGCATACTGATCGATGGTTACTCTGCTTCCGATGGCGATTTATTCCCATACCAGTTCAAAAAGCTGAAGATCGGAAAGGCAATCGGAAAGCGTACCTGGGGAGGCGTAGTCGGGATCCGTGGCACATTGCCTTTTATTGACGGCGGTTCGATGATGCGCCCGGAATTCGCCCCCTATGATACAGAGGGCAAAAATTGGATCATCGAAGGCCATGGAGTGGATCCGGATATAGAAGTTGACAACGATCCGGCGAAAGAATATGTGGGGGAAGACCAACAACTGGATAAAGCAATTGAACTGATGAAAGAGGAACTGAAAAGCTGGCCCAAGGAATTACCGGGCATGCCGCCATTTCCGGATAAAACGAAATAGACCATGATCAAAAGAAAAAGGGGACTTGTTCCCCTTTTTTTATGGTTTTCTTCATCCGGATAAAATGTTTGCATCACGGTCGTTTTTATTGTACATTTGAACAAGTGATTTTACCGGTCATGAAGTATCCTTTCCACGAACTGATCGAAATTCCAAAACTCCAGGAACTGACTGATGAGCTGTACCGGGCTACCGGTATCCCTTCATCGATTATATCAAAAGACGGAGAGATACTGACCGGTTCGGGATGGCAAAAGATCTGTAAGGATTTCCACCGGAAACATCCGGTTTTGGAAAAAGATTGTATTCATAGCGATTTGTTCCTTCACCGGAGGAGCGAGGCAGGAGAAACTTTTATTATTTATCATTGTCCGCGGGGATTGGTGGATGCCTGTGTCCCGATATACATCGATGGGGAACACGTGGCCAATATTTTTTCCGGACAGGTTTTCCTTGAAGCGCCCGTAAATGATACAGAAATATTTTTCAGGGAACAGGCCCGGAAGTTTGGTCTTGATGAAGAGGAATATTTAACTGCTTTCAGGGATGTCTCCGTGTTCACGGAAGAAAAATTCCGCTCTGCCCTTTCTTTCCTGAGCAAACTGGCCCTTCTGGTTTCCAGACTGGGTTTGTTGAGATTACGGCAAATGGAATCAGACGAAATTTTCCGTTCCATTTTCGAAAATAATTCAGTGGCAACTGCCATTATCAACCAGGATACGACCTTCTCTTTGGTCAATGATGCCTTCTGCCAGATGACCGGTTTCGACCGTGATGAGGTTATAGGAACAAGCTGGACTGGCAATATATCTGCGGAAGAGCTGGAAAAGTTAAAAGAATACAACCGGAAGAGATTTCAAGGCTCTTCCGATGTACCGGATAAATATGAATTTTCATTTTATCATAAAAACGGGGAGATCAGGTATGGCCTGATGTCAGTAGCCACAATCCAATCCAATACCAGGATCATCACCTCCATTACTGATATTACCGAGCGGAAAAAATCAGAAATACAGATCCTTAAACAAACAGAAGAGCTGAAAGAGCTGAATGCCACCAAAGATAAATTTTTCTCCATTATAGCCCATGACCTGCGAAGCCCTTTCAATTCCATCCTGGGTTTTTCAGAGTTGTTGATGGAAAATTATAAGGAGATGGATGCAACCTCAGTTGAAAAAAGCGTGTGTGCTTTGCATACTGCCTCCAAACAGGTATTTACCTTGTTGGAAAACCTTTTGCTTTGGGCCAGGTCACAAACCGGGAGTCTTGAATTCCGTCCGGAGGTCATGGATATTCATCAACTCGTGGAAGATAATTTCCGGCTGTTGGCTGATATGTCCAAAAAAAAGAACATTCAGATGATTTGCGATATCCACATTCCCTGTTTGGTCATCGCGGATAAAAACATGATCGATACCGTGATCCGTAACCTTCTGTCAAACGCCCTTAAATTTACCCCGCATGACGGGAAAGTGAGCGTTTCCGCTAAAGTCCTTCCACAGTACGTGGAGGTACGCGTTACCGATAACGGTGTCGGGATCCCTTCATGCAAACTGGACAACCTTTTTACCATTGAATGTAAAACCAATACATCCGGCACCGATAATGAAAATGGAAGCGGGCTTGGACTGGTTATATGCAAGGAATTCATTGAAAAAAATGGGGGAACATTTCATGTTGAGAGCGTTCCCGGGAAAGGCAGCGCGTTTTATTTTCGCGTTCCCGGCCTGGAATGAATGAAAGAAAGAAAAATAAATTTAACAAAGAATTAACATCATATAAAAATATTTCTATTACCTTTGAATAATTAAAAAGTTTAATCACAAAAAATCGTAAAACTATGAAAAGAAATCTACTCATTTTTATCATGATGCTGACGTGTGTCGGCCTCATGCGCGCTCAGGTTGTTTCTGATTTTGAGGTAATCAAGATGAATTTAATGGTTGGTGGGGCAACGGATTCCAGCTCCATGACAGTAGTTCCAAATCCTGATAAAACCGGTATTAACACAAGTACCTGGGTCGTTAAGTTCGTCCGCGATAAAGATGGTGTTGCATATGGAGGCTTTTGGTCAGCTTTGGCTGAACAGGTTGATGTGACCGTTAACAAGTACGTCCATGTGAAAGTTTGGAAACCCCGTATTTCCGTGGTGAGATTTAAACTGGAAGGCGGCGCTGCCGGCACATTGGAAACCCCATCGATGACCCCTCAGACTACCATCGGCGCATGGGAAGATCTCGTATTTGACTTTTCGTCGAAAACGGGGACTTATCCCACCATCGCTTTCATGCCCGATTTTGAAGATCCCCTTAACCTTACCGAAGATATCGTCATCTATTTTGATGATATCATGGTCAACAACGATCCCACACCCAACAGCGCCCCCGCTTATGTCATCGAAGATTATGAACTGATGCCGCTGAACCTGATGTTAAATAACCCCACAACTGATTTAAGTTACATGAACATTGTCCCCAACCCTGATCCCGCTGGCATCAACACCAGCAACTATGTCGTTAAATTTTTACGCGACAAGGACGGCGTTATTTGGGGCGGTTTCTGGTCACCCACCGCTGTTGACGTTACCACCAACCAGTATATGCACGTAAAAGTATGGAAACCCCGTATCAGCCCTCTTAAATTCAAGATCGAAGGCGGCGCTGCCGGTAATCTGGAAGCCCCTTCCATTACTCCTCAGATTTACACAGGGTATTGGGAAGACATGGTTTTTGACCTTACCTCCAAAACAGGCGTTTACCCCACCATCTCTTTCATGCCTGATTTTGAAGATCCCCTCACCCTGACCGAGGATATGGTGATGTATTTTGATGATATCATCCTGAACAACGATCCAAACCCGGTTATTTCAACTGTTCCGATCACGATTAATGTTGATATGCATGGTTCAGGCCTTGCTGTTGACCAGCCGGTTTATCTTTCCGGTGATTTCGGTTTGATCTATGGTACCTGGAGCACCCCGGGGGACAATCCAAACAATGAGCTGACCGATCAGGATGGCGATTCAATTTATTCTCTCCAGATGGCCGTTGACCCGGGAGACTACAATTTCAAGTTCTTCAAAGGCGCTGGCTGGAGTAATGGCGAATGGGCAGGCGATCCTAACCGTCCGTTAACCGTTACCGCTGAACAAGATTTTACTTACAAATGGGGCGTAAAACCTGCTTTTGTAACCTTTAACGTTAACATGAAGGGTTCAGGACTTGCCGGTGAAGATATCTATGTTGCCGGAGATTTTGGCGGGATTTATGGTACCTGGAATACACCGGGAGACAACCTGAATAATCTGTTGACCGCGTTGGAACCCTTAACCGATTCCATTTACAGCATTGATATGGCGCTTGATTCCATCGGGATTTACCAGCTTAAATTCTTCAAAGGCGCCGGATGGGATGGCGGCGAATGGACCGGCAATCCCAACAGGATCTATACGATACGTCAGGATACGACTTTCAACCTGAAATGGGGCCTTGTATATCCTGAAGGAATCAGAGATATCTCCCTGGCCGGAAAAATCCAAACCTATCCCAATCCCGTGAAAGATGTTCTGAATATCAATACCTCCATTGACCTGAATAAAGTGACCATTACCAATACGGTTGGACAGCAGGTATATTTGCTGAACAATGTTGGCGTTGGTAAAAGGACCATCAACCTTGAGGAACTTTCCAATGGAATGTATTTTATCACCTTCTATGCAGAAACAGGAGCTCCCTACACTTTGAAATTCCTGAAATATTAGTTTTCTGATTAATAGTTTAAAAGGGGCTTACCGCGGTAAGCCCCTTTTTTTTTCATTATTGATCTTTTTTCTTTTTTTTTGTGGATGAATAATTATGCGAAAAATTGATATATCTTTGTTAGACTTTCGCGGTTGAATTAGTAAGTCATCATGATGCCAAAACAAATCCGGGTACTTATTATTGAAGATTCCGAAGAAGATACCGGAATCCTTATAAAGGAGTTGAATAAGGGTCAGTATGAACTTTATTGGCGTCGCGTGGATCAGCAGGATACCTTAAAGTCGGCGTTGGATGAAAACACCTGGGACCTCATCCTTTCCGATTATGAAATGCCAGGGTTTGGAGGGCTGATCGCCCTGTCTATCGTCCACGAGAAAGCTCCCGATATCCCCTTTATTTTTGTTTCCGGCGTAATGGGCGAGGCAACCGCGGTTATGGCCATGAAGATGGGAGCCGCGGACTATGTCATGAAAGGGAACCTTCAGCGGTTGGTCCCGGCCATAGAACGTGAATTGCGTGAATTCTCCATTCGTCGCAAGCATAAACAGGCTGAAGATGCTTATAAAGACCAGGAAGGGGTCATCGGCGCCATCGCTTCCTCGGTGAGGGATGCCATTATCATGATCGATAACGATGGAAATATCTCATTTTGGAATGAAGCTGCTACTGTCATGCTAGGTTACAAGCGTGAGGAGGCCATGGGTAAAAACCTTCATAAACTGATCGTCCCCGCTGAATACTATGATCATTTCAAGACTGCATTTGCCGGGTTCCGGTCTTCCGGAGAAGGTCACGCGATCAACAGGACCATGGAACTGAATGCCGTGAACAAAAAAGGCCTTCTTTTTCCTGTTGAACTTTCTTTATCACCCGTCAAAACCAAAGGGAAATGGTGTGCTGTCGGACTCCTTCGCGATATAACAGAAAGGATCAGGATCAAAGAGGAGTTGATAAAAGCGAAAGAAAAGGCAGAGGAATCAAGCCGTCTTAAATCATCACTGCTGTTGAATATCAACCATGAATTGCGGACCCCGATGAACGGGATCCTGGGTTTTGCCAGGATATTGAAAGAGGCTCATACAAAGCCTGAGAATATTGAAATGGCCGACACCATCCTTACTTCGGGAAAACGGCTGATGGCAACCTTGAATTCCATCCTGGACCTGGCCCATATTGAATCTGACCAAACTCATGTTAACCCCGAAATTTTCAATCTTGATGAAGAGGTTCAGAAAGTTATCTCCAATTATGAAGATCTGGCAAAAAAGAAAAATATAGGGTTAACAGATCTGACGCGGGAAGCGATTTTTGCCGAAGTTGACAGGAACCTTTTCAATAACATTATCCTGCACCTGGTCGATAATGCTATTAAATTCACCAGCTGCGGTTCAGTTACCGTAAAAGTTGAAGCTGAAAAATCAGGAAAATCTGAATTCGCAACGGTTAAAGTCATAGATACCGGTATTGGTATTATGCCTGAGCAAACGAAGTATATTTTTGAAGCTTTCCGTCAGGGGAGTGAAGGGCTTGCAAGAACCTATGAGGGGACCGGACTGGGACTGACCCTGTGCAAAAAATTTGTGGATCTGATGGGGGGCGCTATTGAGTTGAACAGCAAACCGTCAGAAGGGTCTGTGTTTACCGTCAGGTTCCCAAGAATTATGGCTAACGTGGTTGAAAAACAGGTAAGTAAAGAAGATGTTCTTCCGGGATCAAAGCATCCTATCGATGAACGATGGAAAAACAATAAACCGTCCGTGTTGATCGTCGAAGATAATAAAGCCAACGCGGACCTGATTGAATTTTTCATTGGTCCATTCTGCTCCGTCGATAAAGCTTACGATGGGTATTCGGCCATCAGCAAGTCGATCGCGAAACAGTATGACCTTATCCTGATGGACATCAATCTCAGTTCCGAAATGAATGGAATTGAAGCCGCCCGCGCTATCCGTATCCTTGACAACTATCATGATGTTCCGTTTATTGCCATAACAGGCTATGCCACACCGCGTGAAAAGGAAGAAATCATGAGCAATGGATTCTCGCATTTTATCCCGAAACCATTTGAAAGGGAAATGCTGATCTCGGCGATTAAAGAAGCGCTGAAATTATCCTGAAACCATACATGATGTGTGTGTTTTTTTAATCAGGAAGATGGTCGATGATAAAGGCCATCTTTTCCCGGAGGGCCCATCTGCCGTCGATCCAGTGAATTTTAAGTCCCTGCCTTTCCATCCTTCTGAACCATGTCATTTGCCGTTTTGAGAACTGGTGAATGGCGGTGTTAAGGGAATTGAACAATTCGTCAAAGGATATCTCCCCGGTAACAAACCGCGTTCCGGATTTATATTCCAAACCATACCGCATTAACCTTTCGGGAGTGATCCCGCTTTTAAGCAATTGCTCGATTTCGGCGATCATACCATTTTCAAGTCTGCCCTGAAGACGGTCGGTGATCCTCTTCTTCAGTAAGCCACGGGGAAACCAGATCCCGAAAACCGTGGATGATATTTTGGGAAACGCAGGTCCTGAATTGTTCCCACGCGCTTTCATCTCTATTTCTATAGCCCTTATCAACCGGTCGCGGTCTTCAAGATCGGTCTTATTATGGAGGGTTTTTAAAGACCGGAGAATATCTGTCAACCCTTCCTCTGTTTTATTCAACAGTGATTCAGTATAAATAGGATCGCGCTGCACTTCCGGTAAATGGTACCCCTTAAGCACGGATTCAAGATACATTCCGGAACCCCCGCACAGGACGGGTAATTTTCCTCTATCTTTGATATCGCCATATACTCTCAGAAAATCCTGTTGATAACGGAAAATATTATATTCCGTGCCTGGTTCCGCGATATCAATGAGATGATAAGGTACCGGGGCCCCTTCAATGATATAATCTGCAAAGTCTTTCCCGGTCCCAATGTCCATTCTTCTGTAAACCTGTCTCGAATCGGCAGAAATAACCTCTCCGTTCAGCTCGTAAGCCACGCGGGCAGCAAGCGCTGTTTTACCGGTTGCAGTCGGACCGAGAATTGTCAGCATGGCGGATATTAGTCTAATTGTTCGTAGATAGAGTTCTGGCTTTTGTATTCCGGGACAATTTCTTTCATTTTCCTGACGATGTCGAAATTGGATTTCAGGGGGGTCATCCGGATGAGCTCAGTGACCTCCCGTGTGACTTCGTCGGGTTGGTATTCCCTTACTTTCGCGATCATGATGAGCGGATGGTAGGTGGGCAAGGAATTTTCCTCGATGTTGAGCAGCTCTTCATAAAGCTTTTCCCCGGGCCGTAAACCGGTAAATTTAATGGGTATTTCCTTATCAGGCGTGAACCCTGACAGTTGGATCATTTTTTTTGCAAGATCAAGGATCCTGACAGGTTTCCCCATGTCGAAGATGAAGATCTCGCCCCCCTTACCAATCGTACCTGCTTCCAGGACCAGCTGACATGCTTCGGGGATGGTCATGAAGAAACGGGTGACTTCGGGGTGGGTAATGGTAACGGGGCCTCCTTTTTCAATCTGACTTCTGAAAAGAGGGATTACCGAGCCGCTGGATCCCAGCACATTCCCAAATCGGGTAGTGATGAACCGGGTTTTATCCTTCGCGTTCATGGCCTGGGTATAAATTTCGGCAATCCGCTTGGAAGCGCCCATCACATTGGTTGGGTTTACCGCTTTATCGGTGGAGATCATGATGAATTTCCGTACCCCGGATTCCAGTGAAAGGTCAGCGACAATACAGGTCCCCTGCACGTTGGTGAGGACTGCTTCCACGGGGTTGGACTCCATCATGGGAACATGTTTATAGGCCGCTGCATGGTAAACGATATCGGGTTTAAAAGTTTCAAAGATACTGCGCATCCTCGGTTCATTACAAATATCGCAGAGGATAAATTCGATGGAAGCCCCCCTGTTGAATTCTTCCGATTCGAGGGTAAGCGCGTGAAGGGGCGTTTCGGATTGATCAATCAGGATCAATTTCTTGGGCGCAAAATCAGATATCTGTCTGACAAGCTCACTTCCGATTGATCCGGAGGCGCCGGTGATCAGGATCACTTTTCCCGTGAGATCTTTTGATATTTTCTGTTCATCTAATTTGATCTCTTCACGTTCAAGTAGTTCTTCAATATTGATGTTGCGGATCTGGTTGAAACTCAATTCTCCATGGATCCACCTGATCATGGGAGGAACGGTCAGGACACGGGTGTTGAAGGTAAGGCATTTATCCACCAACACCTGTTTTTTTGCAAGATCGAAATGTTCGGTCGCCAGGATCACCTGTGAGATTGTGTTGGATGTAAGGAGATGGTCCAGTTTTCCAGGATCAAGGATGGTAACCCCCTCCAGCTTTTTCCCTTGTTTATTTACGTTATCATCAAGGAAAGCCAGTACGGTATATTTGGTGCCGGCATCGCGATCAAGGGTCCGTTTGGCCGAGATCCCTGCTTCGCCGGCCCCGTAGATCACTACATTTGCCTTCTCGCGTTCGGGGTGCAGGAATTCCAGAAAAGCCAGTTTGACTAAAAGGCGGAACGAAATCATGCCAAAGGAAGTCGCCAGGAAATCGATGATAATGATCGAAAAAGGAATGAAGAAAAACCGGTCGAAAAGGTAGGTGGCCAAATTCGTCAATGCAAAAATAATACTACCGCTCAGGATCGTGGCAAAAACCCTTAGCGCATCTCCGGTACTGGTATAGCGGATGATGCTGGCATAGGAGCGGGCGATCAGGAAACTCACGGTCCGTACCAGAATAATATAGAGGAGGATCTGGGGGAGGGGGGCCAACTCAGACATCGGTATCGCAAAGTTGAACCGCAATAAATAAGCTAATATAACCGATGATATAACGATGGCAATATCAATGAGAAAGATAAACCACCGCGGGGTATTTTCCTTTGTTATTAACATGGTTCAAAAGTAAAAAAAATAATGCCGAACATATTAACATTTCCTTTAATATATAAACATTGGGGCGTTGCCGGGACAATTTTTCCTAAATTTGTACCGTTTATTTATATATTTCAAACCAATGAAAAATACAGCATTTACTAAATTTCACGAAGCCCTGGGCGCCAAAATGGTGCCATTCGCCGGCTATTATATGCCGCTGCAGTATGAAGGTGTTAACGCCGAACATGAAACCGTTCGCAAATCTGTGGGCGTTTTCGATGTATCCCACATGGGAGAATTTTGGGTAAAGGGGCCCAAAGCCCTTGACTTTGTCCAATGGGTCACCTCCAACGACGCCTCCAAGCTGGTTCCCGGAAAAGTACAATATTCCTGTTTCCCGAACGAAACCGGTGGCATTGTGGATGACCTGCTGGTCTATAAAGTAGCCGATGATATTTATATGCTTGTGGTCAATGCTGCAAACATTGAAAAAGACTGGAACTGGTGTAATAAACAAAATAAAATGGGGGCTACCCTTTACAACGCTTCCGATGAATTTGCCCAGTTGGCCATTCAGGGCCCTTTGGCGCTGAAGGCCATGCAGAAACTTACAGGTACACCGGTGACCGATATGGAATATTATACCTTCAAAAAGCTGACTTTTGCAGGTGTTCCGGGTGTTATTTTTGCTACCACCGGTTACACCGGTTCAGGAGGATGCGAAATCTATATGGCGAACGAAGACGCCCCAAAAATCTGGAAAGCGGTATTTGAAGCCGGACAGGAATTTGGAATTAAACCAATCGGACTTGGCGCCCGTGATACCCTCCGCCTTGAAATGGGTTATTGCCTCTATGGCAATGACATCAATGACACTACTTCGCCCATCGAAGCCGGATTGGGATGGATCACGAAATTCACTGACTATAAGACGTTTATCAATAAACCTTACCTGCTGAAACAAAAACAGGAAGGCGTCAAACACCGCCTTGTGGGTTTTGAAATGGTGGATAAAGGAATTCCACGCCATGAATATGAAATTGTGGATGCCCAGGGTAACAAGATCGGGGAGGTAACCTCAGGGACCATGGGACCTTCGGTAAAGATCCCCATTGGAATGGGTTATGTGCCAACGGCGCTTTCTAAAGAAGGCAGCGGGATCCATATCAGGATCAGGGAAAAGATCCTGCGGGCAAAAGTGGTGAAATTTCCGTTTTATAAAGGGGAAAGCAAGTGACAAGTAACAATTGATAAGTGATGGGCGATAAATGATAAATGATAAATGATAAATGATAAATGAGTGTATATTAATCAAAATTGGATACTATGACTGAAATATTGGATAAATGCAGGACAATCAGGTGGCGGCATTTTATGTATATTTTGCTGATCGCCTTAATAGCCATTGGTACCGACGGCTGCAAATCGACCGGTAAAATCTCGAAAAAAGAACGGAAAGCGCAGATAGAAACGGCAAAAAAGCAGCTTCAATCGATTGTCGATGGTTCTTCAACCCTTTCCCTCGAAGATCAGGACCGCCTGATTTCGGATATCACCAATAAAAATTACAAAGATCCCACGCTGAACCAGTTGTTGCTGGAAGCTTCGCAGAAGTTGAAACAATCCTATGCCGATCAGGCCAAGGCCAATGCCCTGAAGGTGGATGCGGCGCGGGCGAAGCTGCTTGACCTGATCCTGAACAAGGATAATAAAACCGCTGACCAGCTTGAGGGTGAGCTTGATGCGATCAAATCCCAGAACCTGAAGGATCCCGAAATTGGTGAATTAATTTCGCGTCTGGAGAAAAAGATCAGGGACATGCGTTCTTTCAATTCAGAAGCCAATCTCCCGGTAAAAACACAACTTGAAAACGCCTTTACCACGATTGCAAATTCTGCCCGGTCAGGCAACCTGACCCAGGCTGATGCTTCAATCAAAAGCGCCCTGCAGTTCTTTTCATCGGATGATGCACCGGTCCTGATCATTATCAGCCGCGAAGGTTCAATCGTTGATTATGATAAACCCACGACGATCAGCCGGTACCTCAACTTTATCAGGGATCAGAAGGCCAATAAGAACATGATCGATGCCATGCAACTCGATGCCAACGGAAAAATCAAAGAACTCGATTTAATCAAAAAGTAAAACCATGAGAAAGCTTCTTTTTTTGATCATAGCAGTTACCTTTTCAACTGTGACCTTCAGGGCTTCTGCCCAGGATAATCTTTCCCCCCAGCGTAAACAGGCAATCGACAGTCTTGCCCTTGAAAAAGTCCGTGACCTGAGCAAGTACATCAGCATCATCGGAGATAAAGAAACCCAGTGGTCTGATGCCCAGCGGGTCATTGAAAGGGCCGTGGAGTTGTTCATGGAAAGCAGCGAAATCGGAGTTTCTTCGCTGAACAGGCAGGATGTAAATTATTATAAAGTGCGTGAGTATTTTGACCGTCTCATGCAACTTAACTATAGCAAGGTGGCCATCGACTGGTATAAAATACAGTATGTGAGTGATCTTGAACGCCAGCCAGATGGCACCTATGTGGGGGTGATCACCGTTTACCAGCGTTTCCAGGGTTATGACAAGGAAAAAGGACTGGTTTATGAAGATACTACCAAAAAAGATATCACTGTTTATGTAAAACGTAAAGAGACCCAGATCGGTGGCAGGACCATTGGTTTCTGGGATGTTATGTTAGGCGATATCCGGGTGAAAGAAACCTCGAAATAAATTTGAATTGAGGAATTAGGATTTAGGAATTGTTGAGAGTTAACTATTTTTTACTGTTTTTTCTTCTGCCCTTGTTTGCTATTTCGCAGGGCTCGATCGGTAGTTTCTCACCGGATGAAACGGTGTTTTATGCCCAGACCAAACAGATGAACCAGTTTTTTTTACGGTTCAACGGGGAAGAGGATATTCAGGGAAACAGGTTGTATCCGGGGGATCCCGGTTTTCGTGACCTCAAGGCCCGGAAGGGTTATGTGAAAATGCTTTTCGATCAATCCAACACCAGTATCAGCGATGATACAAAATTTGTTTTTATCGAACAGGCACTCAATAAAAAGAATCCCATATTTCTTGATTTTCACGGTGGTTCCTGGTTCGCGGAAGTTTCAACAACCTTTTTATACAAAAAAGAGAAGGTCACCATTATCCTTTACCTGGAATTAGAGAAGCAGAACGGGGGATATAAATGGATGTTCTCAAATGTTTACTTTGACCGGTTCGAATCATGGTTTACGCATGTTAACGATACGGCAAACCTGAAATTCTTTATCCACCCGATGAGCCATGAGCTCGATTTCATGAACCTTCACAAGGTTTTCCGCGATCCTTCAACCCTTGATTATTATCTTAAAAAGGATTATAATCCTGATATGATGGCATTGTTTGTCATGGAAATGAAAAACAACAACCTGAGCTTTGTATCTGTTGACAACGTTAAATTTCATATTTTCCAGGTTCCGGGCTGGTATTTTGAGGTCTCTTATTTTAACCGTAACGAGATGAATTCGGGTTGGCTGATCTCCAACATCCTGCGGGTAACGGAACAGGAGAAAAAGGAACTGTTACAACATTATTCACGTTCAAATTAATAGCGCATGCGAAAATTCTATATCCTGCTGGTCATCCTGGCATTTGTTGGCATTGGGCAGGTTACGGCCCAAAAGAAAACCACTTCTAAGCAGAAACCCGCGACAACGGTGAAAAAGAAAGGTGGGGCATCTGGCGCGCAACAGCTGAAGTTCAAAGCCGGGAGAATTCCTGCCAATAAAGTAGATACTTTTAAATTGCAGGTAGTCCCATTGGTGAAATTTTATGAAAGCACCCTCAATTTTTTAGCTGACCGCAGGAACTCTGTCAATGAAAAACAAACCATCATCGCCAAAAGCTACCTGAAATTTACATGGGATGAGGAAGTCCAGGTGGAAGATGACCTTGACGATAACCGGTTGGTGCCGCTCTATAAAGATATGCCTGCCTACCTGAGTGATGTTGATTTCTTTTTCAAAGGGGCGAAATTTCAGTATGCAATACAGGATGTAAGCCTACTGTCCAACCAGGAAGGACTTACTTATTTTAAAGTTACGGCAAACCGGAACCTGAGGGGAGTTAACCTGAATGACGACTCCATCAATTCCAATAAAGTCAGATACATTGAGCTGAACTATGATTCCGTTAAACGGGAGCTTAAAATTGTCAGTGTTTATACAACAAAACTCAATGAAAAGGACGATCTCCGGCGCTGGTGGAACAGTTTGTCGCAAGGGTGGAAGGACATTCTTGCAAAGGATCTTGTGTTCGATGATAATCTCCGGTTGGCCGATATTGAGCGATACAATGATACGGTGGCATTCATCAAAGGGATCCCTACACCCATAGACGGTACTCAATTTTACGCGTTTCTGGGACAGATCACCCGTATTACCTCTCTCGATATTTCGGGTAACACGTTGATTTCGGATCTTGACCCGCTTAGTAAACTTTCGGATCTGGTTTCTGTCAATATTTCCGGGACCCCCGTCAGTGACCTGATGCCACTCCGCAACCTGAACAAGCTGGAGTCGCTCGACATCTCCAATACTTCCGTAAATACGCTCGAACCTCTCCGGTTCTGTACCAACCTGCATAACCTGAAGTTGAGAGGGACTGAGGTTACCGACCTGAGCATCCTGCCTGTTTTCCCGGCTCTTGAAATGCTGGATATCAGCGCTACAAAAGCAACAAGCCTTGAACCAGTAAAAGATATTAAAACCCTGAAGGACTTGCGTTTCCGACATACTTCCATCAGTGACTTATCCCCGGTTGCAGGGCTGACCAACCTTGAATTGCTGAATCTTTCCAAAACCCAGGTTGATAACCTGGAACCGCTTACAAACATGGTTAGCCTTCGGATCCTCTTTTTTGATAGTACCGCGGTGACCAGCCTGGCGCCCCTGGATGGCCTCGCCGGTTTACAAAAAGTATATTGCGACCAATCAAGGGTATCCGATGCTGAAGTCAGGGATTTTTTAAAGAAACATCCGGGTACTTCCCTGGTTTATCAATCCGTTGCGCTTACAAAATGGTGGTCTGCGCTTTCTCCTGAATGGCAGAAAATATTTAATAACTATGTTGATATATCTACCCCCCCAACCACGGAGCAGTTGCATAAACTGGCTTTAACCGACAGCATCAATATCAGTGGAAGGGTCACCGTCGCTTCACTTGAACCGCTAAACCGGCTTATCATGTTACGCAATCTCCAATGTCAGAGTACCGGGGTTGATGACCTTGCCCCGGTTGCAGAGCTGGCCGATTTACATGTCCTAAACGCTTCCAATACAAAAATTTCCGGGATCAAACCTCTTTCCGGGCTCCATAATCTGGAGATACTGTTAATCGACAATACATCAGTCGGTGATCTTAGTCCCCTCTGGGGCCTGACATCCCTGCGTATGGTGTTTGCAGATAACAGCCAGGTAAATCTGGTGGAGGCCAACCGGTTTCTGGATAAAAACGTGGGCGCTATGTTGATTTTTCAAACATTCGATAATACATCCTGGTGGAAGAATCTGGACCAATCCTGGAAAGATGTTTTACTCCAGCAGGTAAACCTGACAGGAAATCCCGATAAAATTCAGCTACAACAGATCGCTAACCTCGATAAGGTGGTGATAACAGAAAATTTTCAAATCAAGGATCTTACCCCGCTTGGGCGCCTTTCAAGGTTAAGGGAGCTCCAGTTCTCGGGAACAGAAGTAAGCCAACTGGACCCGGTAAAACAAATGCCCAGCCTCGTGGCTTTAAGGTGTCCGAAAAATCCCATCAGCGACCTGGGCCCGGTCATGGGATTACCCAACCTGAAAGAGCTTGATTTTTCCAATACACAGGTTGAAGATCTTCTTGCCCTTCAGAATATGATGCAATTAGAAATCCTGAAATTCAGCGGCACTCCGGTCAAGAACCTGAAATATATCCAGAAACTCATAAACCTCACTGTCCTTGAGTTTTATAATACCAAGGTGAGCAGTATCGATGTCCTTGAAAATATGAATAAGCTCAAATCGGTTAAAATGTTCAATACCAAGGTCTCGGCCAAGAAAGTAGATAAACTGAAAGCCATGTTCCCAGGTTGTGAGATTGTTTTTTATTGATCATGATGCAAAAAAACTCTGATAAACGTAGTGTTGAGGTCTGTTTTTCGCCAAAACTTTACCCGGAGATCCTGACGAAGAATGATTTTATTGTCGTCCTTGTTGACATCCTCCGCGCCACCACTTCGATCTGTACCGCATTTGAGAACGGGATTGAAAAGATCCTGCCTGTCGCTACCCTGGAGGAGGCCAAACTACTGAAGGGGAAAGGCTACCTGGTCGCTTCGGAACAGGATGGTAAAAAACTTGACTTTGCCGATTTCGGGAATTCTGCTTTCAATTTTACCCGTGAAGCCATCGAAGGCCGGACCTTGGTCTATTGTACGACCAATGGCACCCGCGCCTTAACCATTGCGCAGAATGCCAAAAAAATTGCCATGGGGGCTTTTATCAACATCACTGCCCTTACACAATGGCTTGTCGGGCAAAATCAAAATGTGGTGATCCTCTGTTCGGGTTGGAAAAATAAATTCTGTATTGAAGATTCCCTTTTTGCCGGGGCCCTTGCTGAAAAATTACTGGAAACCGGTGAATTTGAAATGCATTGTGATGCCGGGGTTGCGGCTATCGACCTCTGGAACATCGCCCGTCAAGATGTTTTAACGTATCTTGAGAAAGCGGCACATCGCCACCGGTTGAAAAAGCTGGGGTTGGATGATGTGATCCCGTATTCATTTACTCCTGATTCCACTCAGGTGGTCCCGGTTTATAATGGGAAAGAAATACGGGAGGCAGGGCTTAATTCAATGAGGAATGGGGATTGAGATCATAAATCGTACATCATAATTCAGATAGTTTATATGAACAAATTCAGCACATTATTGATTATGGCCACGACGCTAACTGTTGCTTCTTGCACCTCGGGTGGAAATAAGAAGGAAAAAACAGAAGAACAAGCATTTAAGTTTCAGACAGAACAATTTGCCGATGCTAAGATATTGCGGTATCAGGTTCCGGGTTTTGACAGTTTAACCCTGAAGCAAAAAAAACTTATCTTCTATCTTAGCCAGGCAGCCTTATGTGGTCGCGATATTACCTTCGATCAGAATTATAAATATAATTTGTTGATCAGGAAAACGCTGGAAGCTATTTATAATGATTATTCGGGGAACAGGGATAATGAAGAGTTTAAAAACTTCGTGATTTACCTCAAAGAAGTATGGTTCTGTAACGGGATCCATCATCATTATTCCACGGATAAGCTGGTCCCCGGTTTCCCGGAAGCCTATTTTAAAACCCTCGTCGATGGAACTAAGAAGGAGGATCTGCCACTGAAATCAGGACAATCGACCGAACAGTTCATCCAGGAAGTTACACCGCTGATCTTTGATCCATCGGTTGCTCCTAAACGGATTTCATTGGATGCTTCCGGCGATCTCATTCTGAATTCCGCCGCTAATTTTTATGACGGGGTCAATCAGAAAGATGTTGAACAATATTATACCACGGTTAAAAAAGAAGATTCCAGGCTGAAAAAGGATTTAAGGGTGTCGTATGGATTAAATTCAAAACTGATCCGTGAGAACGGAAAAATAGCGGAGTTAACCTGGAAAGTGGGTGGTTTATATTCCCCGGCCATTGAACAGATTGTATCGTGGCTTGAAAAAGCCCTGACAGTTGCGGAATCACCCGATCAGAAAGTTTCCATTGAAAAACTGATCGACTATTACAAAACCGGTGACCTTGTTACCTGGGACGAATACAACATTGCCTGGGTGAAGGATGATTCACGGGTTGATTTTGTAAATGGTTTTATTGAAGTATACGGAGATCCCATGGCGATGAAAGCAACCTGGGAGTCGGTGGTCAATTTTAAAGATATAGCTGCAACCCGGCGCACTGAGGTCCTGAGTAAAAATGCACAGTATTTCGAGGATCACTCACCGGTTGCTCCTGAATTTCGAAAAAAGCAGGTGAAAGGTGTAACCGCCAAGGTGATCACGGTGGCACAATTGGGTGGCGATTGTTACCCCACTACACCGATCGGGATCAATCTCCCCAATGCCAACTGGATCAGGAAAGATTTCGGATCCAAATCGGTCACGATGGATAATATTACCTATGCTTATGATCAATCCTCCTTAGGCAGTGGGTTTTTAGAAGAGTTTGCCTATAGCCAGGAAGAAATCGACCGCGCGAAGAAATGCAGCTATCTGGCAGGAAACCTGATGACGGACCTGCATGAATGTCTGGGACATGGTTCGGGACAACTGAAACCAGGAGTTTCAGCGGAATCATTGAAAAATTACCATTCGGCTATTGAAGAGGCGCGGGCTGACCTTTTTGCTTTATATTATCTGAGTGATCCTGTGATGATCAAATATGGGCTTATATCTGATCCCGATGTGGCTAAATCCGAATATGACGGGTATATCCGGAATGGTCTTCTCACCCAGCTGGTGCGCATCAAACCGGGGAAGGACATTGAACAGGCCCACATGCGCGACCGTTCCCTGATCGCTCACTGGATCTATGAAAAAGGAGCGCCGGAAAAAATTATTGAGAAAGTTACAAAAAACGGAAAAACCTATTTCAGGATCAATGATTATGAAAAGCTTCGCACAAAGTTTGGGGAGTTGCTGAGACTGATCCAACAGATCACCTCCGAAGGAGATTATCAGGCTGCCAAAAACCTGGTTGAAAACTATGCGGTAAAGGTTGATCCTGTACTTCATAAAGAGGTCCTGGAACGTTATGAAAAACTGAAAATTGCTCCTTATGCCGGATTTTTAAATCCTGATTTTACCACCGTCATCAAAGGTGATACCATATCGGATATCACGGTTTCTTATCCTGATGATTATACCAGGCAGATGTTGTTTTATTCGAAAAACTACTCTTTCCTGCCAGCCCGTTAAAATCATGAGGTGCCTTTCATTTGCAACCCTGATCCTGATCTTCGCTTTGCCTTTGCAGAACCTGGTGGGACAGAACCGCTATCCTGCGAATTATTTCAGGTCGCCGATCGATTTTTCTGTTTCACTTTCCGGTTCATTTGGCGAGATCCGAAAAAACCATTTTCATTCAGGCATTGATATCCGTACCCAAGGGGTCCAGGGAAAGCCCGTCTATGCGGTCGCCGATGGATATGTGGCCAGGGTTTTAGTCTCTCCATGGGGATTTGGCAGGGCCATTTACGTAGCTCATCCCAACGGTTACACTACCGTTTATGGTCATCTCAGGTCTTTTAACGGTAAGCTTTCATCCTGGGTAAGGGCACAGCAATACAAGGACGAATCATTTGCACTGGATGCGGAAGTGCCCGCGGGCTTGATAAAAGTTAAAAAAGGCGATATCATTGCCTATTCGGGCAATGCCGGTTCTTCGGCTGGCCCCCATCTTCATTTCGAGGTCCGTGATTCAAAAACCCAGGAGGCAATTGACCCGCTGCTCTTCGGTTTGATGAAGCCCGATGGTACTTTTCCGAAAATTGCTTCTATCAAGATATATCCGGGCGATGAAGAAGCGCTGGTAAACGGGAAGAGAGAACCCTTGTTGGCGCCGGTAACGGGTACGGGCAATAACTACAGGTTAAAAAATCCGGACACCATCAAGGTTTCCGGGAAGATTTATTTTGGTATAGAAACTTCCGATCAGGCTGAAGGAGGATTTAAAACAGGGATAAATGCCATTAACCTTACCGTGGATGAAGCTCCGGTCTTTTCCCAGAATATCGATCGTTTTGCTTTTTCGGAGACCCGGTTTGCCAATAGTTTGATGGATTATCCGGCTTTTATTCGTACCAAACACAAGATCCAGCGGTCGTTCGTCGCCCCAAATAATAAGCTGGGTGTTTACCAGGGAGTCAAAAATCAGGGAGTGGCCCAGTTTACGGATTCTAAGGTCCATACCATCCGATACCGGGTAACCGATGATTTTGGCCATTCATCCACACTCATCTTCCTGGTCAGGAGCCTTCCCTCCAAAAGCGCCCCTGTTTCAGGAATGAATTCTGGTCGGGTCGCCCAGAACTTCACCTGGCGTAAGGATAATCATTTTGAACGTGCAGGGATCAAACTGGATGTCCCCGGGGAAGCGCTTTATGAGGACCTTCCATTTACCTGGTACAATACTTCCCCGTTGCATGGTTCTTTTGCTGATGTACATCATATTCATGATCCCCTGACTCCTTTACATACGTATTGTACCCTTTCTATAAAGACGGGAAATATGCCGAAAGCTTTGCAATCCAAAGCAATTATAGTATCGGTAGAAGGAGCGGGACGGTTTGTGAGCATGGGCGGAAAATTCGAGAATGGATGGGTTACTGCCCGTATCCGTGATTTTGGAAATTATACGGTTGCGGCCGATACCATCTCTCCTGTGATACGGCCGATCAATATCTTCAACAATAAAAAAGTCGGTAAACAAAAGTCGATACAAATCAAAATTTCCGATAACCTTTCCGGGATCCAAACCTACAAGGGAACACTCAATGGCAAATGGATCCTGATGGAATTTGACGCAAAGAATAATTTGCTCGTTTATACCTTCGACGACCGGATCATAAGCGGAAAGAACCGGTTTGTCCTGGTTGTCACCGATGCAGTGGGAAATTCTTCGCGTTATGAGGCTCTCCTTATCCGGTAACTTTTCTTTTTTATCTTTGTACAATGCAAGAAGCCATTTTAATTCTGGATTTCGGTTCGCAATACACGCAATTGATAGCTCGGCGCGTCAGAGAGCTGAATGTATATTGTGAAATTTTCCCATACCATCATGTTCCGTTTAATAATGGACAGTACAAAGGGGTTATTCTTTCAGGAAGTCCTTTTTCAGTGAGGGACCAGGATGCCCCTGTCCCTGATCTGACAGAAATCCGGGGCAAATTACCTGTTTTGGGTATCTGTTACGGGGCCCAGTATCTTGCTCAATCATCAGGCGGAGTAGTCGCTCCTTCCCGGATCCGGGAATATGGACGGGCAAATCTTTCTTTTCTTGATATCCAAAGCAGTTTACTTAAAGGCATGGGCCCCGGGACCCAGGTATGGATGTCGCACGCCGATACCATCCTTGAAGTTCCGCCAGGGTTCCAGACCATAGCAGGGACAACCGATGTGAGGTATGCGGGTTACCATATCTCCGGTGAAGATACCTATGGTATCCAGTTTCACCCGGAAGTTTACCATACAACGGAAGGATTGACCTTGCTGCGGAATTTTGTCGTGGATATCTGCGGGTGTTCCCAAAGCTGGACACCCGAATCCTTTGTTGAATCGACCATCGCTGCATTGAGGGAAAAACTGGGTGAGGATAAGGTGGTGCTCGGGTTATCCGGTGGTGTTGATTCTTCCGTAACAGCCATTTTGCTTCATAAAGCCATAGGGAAAAACCTCTATTGTATTTTTGTGGATAACGGGTTGCTTCGTAAAAACGAGTTCCGGGATGTACTTGAAAGATATAAACGGCTTGATTTAAATGTAACCGGTGTGGATGCCGCGGATCTGTTCCTGGATGCCCTGAAGGGCATTTCTGATCCGGAGAAAAAACGGAAGATCATCGGGAAGTGCTTTATTGATGTTTTTGATGCCGAAGCCCATAAAATAAAGAATATCAGCTGGCTGGCACAGGGGACCATTTATCCGGATGTGATAGAATCCCATTCTGTGAAAGGTCCTTCTGCAACCATAAAATCCCATCATAATGTCGGTGGCCTGCCTGAACATTTGAAACTGAAAATTGTCGAACCCATGAACGCCCTTTTCAAGGATGAGGTGAGAAAAGTAGGAAGGACCCTGGGCCTTGATGATGATTTTCTGGCCCGGCACCCATTCCCGGGTCCGGGATTAGCGGTCAGGATACTGAGTGATGTTGACCGTGATAAGGTGCGATTGCTACAGGATGTCGATGATATTTTTATCTCTTTGCTCCGGTCCCATGATCTCTATCATGATATCTGGCAGGCTTTTGCAGTCCTTTTACCGGTACAGACAGTAGGCGTCATGGGGGATGAGCGTACCTATGAGAATGTGGTGGCTTTACGCGCTGTGACTTCTACCGATGGCATGACAGCCGATTGGGCCCAACTTCCCTATGACTTTCTGGCAAAGGTGAGTAACGACATCATCAATAAAGTGAAAGGCGTCAACAGGGTGGTTTATGATATTAGTTCAAAACCCCCGGCTACCATTGAATGGGAATAGTAAATATCAGCGAAGTGAAAATGATTAAACATAGTTGGAATAAAATGGAGATGAAGCGTTGGTTGTGTTTTACCGGGATTGTTGTGCTGTTTTTCCTGCCGCCCCTCTGTTTTTCCCAAACATCCCAGGATCAACTAAAAGATGTACGGTCAACAATCACCGAAACTGTTGATGGTAAAACTTTTTACATTCACACTATCCGCAGGGGGCAGACCCTTTACATGATATCAAAGGCGTATGGGGTGCAGGTGAACGACATCATCCGTGAAAATCCGGAAGTGAAAGAGGGTATCAAAGCAGACCAGAAGATCCGGATCCCCAAACCGGAAGATCTGACTAAGCCCAAAGAGAAACCTGTCACTGTTAACAAGGCCCTGGATTCTGCATCCATGGAGAAAAAAGAAGTACCCAAAGAAAAAGTTTTAGTTCCAACTCCTGTCATACCGGAAAATAAGCTGGTTAATAAAGACAACCGGAAAAAAAGTGTTTATAATGTTGCACTGATGCTTCCGTTGTACCTGAATTCCGTGGATGAATTACAGACCGAAAATCCGGAAGCTGATATCAATGAAACTGCTAAATCGCTCCAGTTCCTGCCGTTCTACGAAGGTTTCCGCCTGGCGCTTGATTCCTTAGATCGATCGGGGATCAAAATCATACTGTGGGTATATGATGTTGGCAAGGATACGATAAAAACAAGGCAAACGCTCGATAATCCCGAAATGAAGCAAATGGATCTGATCATTGGCCTGCTGTATCATAAAAATTTTGTAATGGCCGCTGATTTTGCCAAAAAAAACAACATCGCCATTGTAAATCCCATTACTGAACGTAGCGATTTGCTCACGGATAATCCCATGGTCTTTAAAATCAAACCGGCAAAGAAACGGTTGGCCGGCCAGGTTTCGGAATATCTTGCCGGTACGGTCGCTGACGGAAAGATACTGATCGTGCGTAATGCAAAATACGATGACCCGGGCGCCGCGGATCAACTCAATAAAATTTGTCTTGAAAAAAATCTGGATGTTCAGGTTGTAGAAGGACAAGATAAATTGATGGCAAAGATGTCAAAAGAAAAAGAAAATTGGGTTGTTGTGTTTTGCAGCAATTCAGCCTATGCGCTCGATATCACCCGCCGTCTGTTCCAGGCCAGGAACGATTATTCCGTCTCATTGATCGGACTGCCCTTCTGGGCCGATCTGGAAGGATTGGAAACGGAATACCTGGTAGGTTTAAAGGCTCATGTGGTATCCGACCATTTTATCGATTATGATGACCTGGCTGTAAAAAGATTTGTTGCCCGGTATCAGTCTGTTTTTTTCTCCGATCCTTTACCTTTGGCTTTCGAGGGCTATGATGTGGCCATGTATTTTCTTACCGCGTTAAAAGAATGTGGACCGGATTTACCGTCCCGCGACCAGGATTTACCAAAATTGCATTTGCTCCATACTACGTTTGATTTCCTTCGGATCCCGGGAAATGGTTCCGAGAGCCAACATTGGGAGATCTATAAGTATGGGAATTATAAACTGGTCAAAGCGAACTAAAGGTTACCTTCTTACCGGAACTGCCAACAGCGGAATGTTTGTGGCAAACAGGTTTTTCTTGGTGATATTTTTTGTGAAGACCATGTATAACAAGCTTCTTTTATGAGGCTGAAAGGCGATCATGTCAACCAAATTGTCTTTTATATACTGATCGATTACTTTTTGATTGTCTTCGGGGCTTTCAATGACTTCAAAAGAGGCCAGCCCTTGTTTTTCCTCTTTCCCGAATTTTATCTGAAGTGACTTCATCCGTCCAAATGCATCGGAATTTTTAGTTTTTGTAACGAAATGAACAACCTTCAATTTAAAATTGAACGGGGTAAATAAATCGAGGATTTCCGCGATAGAGACCGCATTGGTTTCTGAAAGATCAGCAGCAAACATGATGGTTTTAAATCCCCGGTAACTCTTGATTTCCGGAACGGTAAGCACGGGGACCTTGGCGTGATCAATGATAAAGGTGGAAACTTTACCCCAGACATTGACATTGTTCCCTTTTCCGGTTGTTCCCATGACTACGATATCCGGGTGAAATTCATGGCATATTTCTTTGAGCTCATTTTCAATTTCCCCACCTGTAACGCCGGAAGTAAGGGCCACATTGGTCAAATTTTCCTTTTTGATCTGATCACTGACCTTATTGAATAATTCCTCCATACTCCTGACAGCTTGATGATGTATCTCTTTCATGAGTTCTTCATTGTAAATGGTACTCATGTCAAGTGTGTCGGGAAAGCTGGTGTCGGCAATAATGATTTGATCAAAATAGGTATGAAAAAGCTTGATTTCTGCTCCATATACCCTTCCTATTTCAAGGGCATAATGACAGGTTATTTCGGTGTGACCCGAGAAATCAACAGGGACAAGTATCTTTTTCATGGAGTATGATATTAAAGGTTTGAGTTAATCTGATCCGGAAGACAAAGTTAACATTTCCAACAAGAATTCACAATTCTTTTGATTGGAATGGATCGTCTCAATAATATGCTGACGGTTCTGAATATCTTCCCTTGAGAATTCCTGATTGAAAATAGCAGGGATTTTTTCTTTGAAGTCCAGAGGGGTTTTTGCCAGGATGCACAGAGCGGCTAATGAAGTACCGGTGACCATGGCAGGGTTGACCAGACAAAAACGCCCGTTATATAAGGCATTCAGGAGTTTCAATTTAAGCCCTGTCGGTTGAAAAGTGACCAGAATATTCACCTGCGCATCGGAGATCAGGCGGGCCATCCCGTCATCATTTGGATTCTTTACGATCCGGATGTTGGGTATATTCCTGACCGATTTTACCAACCATTCAGGAGGATCAAAACCGGCAATGATCAGTTCGGGAAATGATGGCTCCCAAACTTTGCGGATCAGAAACCGGGCAGCCATATAATTTTCAGGCACCGACAGTTTTCCCTGGTATAAGGCATATTTTCCTCTCCCCGTGAGGATGTGGACCTGGTCATCACGGTGAAAACTCGGAAGATAAACAATCTTTTTTGCAGGGAACTTCGATTGCAGGTACTCCATGTCCTGCAGCGATACCGTAAGCATCAGGGAAACATGTTGCAACGCTTTCTGAAACGATTTTAAACGGATGCTTTCAACGAGAAAATATAGCTTTTTCCAAAGGCTTTTTTCTGACTTGAAAAGATGGTAATAATATTGGTGTTCGATATTGCTTTCCCGATAGATCAAAAACCGGCCCTGTAACCGTTTATCAGCGATGAAACCACAGGTATGAAGCCCTTCGAACAATATCGGGTGATGATCGCGGAGCAGATTACCCATCAATTCCTCCGGCATCCTGCTTTTAACAATGTATGGAATCAATGACAGGTTTGATATGATCCCGTTTTTCCTTGGATAGTAAAAGATTTTATCGCAATAAGTATCTAATTCCTTGACCGGCTGCCGGCGATATGTGAAACAATGAAGATATATCCGTACACCGGCCTCATGAAGGGCCCTGATCTTATAAAACACATCGATAACCCCTCCATAGTTCGCGGGATAGGGAATATCGAATGAGATGATATGCAGGGTAAAGCTCAATAATGAAAAATTAATTGGTTATTATTGTTTTATAAATAACTTAATGATAATTAGTTGTGATCTTCAATTCAATTTTCCAAGGCTTCGTGGATCAGGTCGAGAAGTATCGTTTCTTCATGCTCCCAGCAAAGGTCTGCGGCCGCGGGGACCATGTTATTGCGGTACAAGGTCAGTTTATCCTGATCATGAAGCAAATTATCCAACTGCAGGGCCAGTTTTTCCGGTTCATGGCCCTGGATATATTCCCCGATCTGATACCGGTCAACGATTGCTTTCATTTCCGGGAAAGGTGAAACGAGTACCGGCACACGGGCCTGGATATAATCCAGGAATTTATTGGGCAGGCAATAATGATAATTGATGCTGACATCTTTTTCAATCGAAAGTCCAAGATCGGCCAATTGGGTTAGGCAATGCAACTCCTGAAAAGGGATCTGCCCCAAAAGCATGACTTTATCTGACAATCCATTCTTCCTGATAAGCTCAGAAAGATTTTGTATGATATCGCCGGTTCCGGCTATGAGAAGTACCGCATCAGTTTCCAGATACTTCATGGAGAGGATTGCTTCCTCCAACCCCCGGTCAACATTCACAGCGCCCTGGTACAAGATGATTTTCTGATCTTCCCGGATGCCCAGATCAGTTTTGTCTTTATTTACTGTTTCTACTTTATGGAAAGGAACATTCCGCACTACTTTGATCCCGACCTTGTACTCTGACATATAGAGATCGGCGACAGACTGGTTGACGGCGAAAACATAGTGAAGCCGGGGAAAAATCCGGTCTTCGATCCACTTCCAGGTCCATGTTACTTTTTTACGTCCGTTTAATTCCGGTACTCCCCTGAAATACTCGTGGCAATCGTGAAGGTGGACCGGGGGGCGCCGGAGGGCGGATCGCGGGTGAAAAAATGTCTTCAGGCGGTGTGCTGTAAAATTGGCCGGAAGTGCATCTGTATCATTGGAAACCAGCAAGGTGAAACGATGGAACAAGAGGTAACAAAGAAGCCGGAAATTATATTCTGCATAAAACAAGGCTCCTTTATCGAAAAAAAGTCGCATCCGGTGCGTACCATAAACACGGGGAGCTAATGGTTTGCTCGTGGGGCGTACCCTTCCGACAAGCAGGACTTCAAAACCGGCCTTCAACAGGGCGTGACAGGTTCTGTTAACCCGTTGATCAGTAGTCAGATCATTGGTTACAGAAACAATGGCTTTTTTACGTTGCCGTGAAATGTTACCTGTCCGGTTCAATATCTGGTATTCTGTATGTACAAAAATAGTCCTTTTCCGCCGATGTTATGATCAAATGGATTATTTTTGGCTTTTACTTTTTCCCATGCACCTTGATCAGAAAGTCTCGCTAAAACCCTTTCATACCTTCGGAATGGAGGTTCAGGCCCGGTATTTTGTTGAACCCCATACCAGGGAGGAGATCCTTACCTTGCTTAATTACCGGTCCATGATCCGCATGCCTTTTCTCATTCTCGGTTGTGGAAGTAATATTCTTTTCACAAAGAATTTTAACGGACTGGTTATCAGAATAAATTCGAAGGGTATTGAATATAAGGAACAGGATGACGGTACGGTCAAAGTCACAGCTGAAGCGGGGGAGAACTGGGACGAATTTGTTCAGTATTGTGTGGCACAAGGATGGGCCGGATTGGAGAATCTTTCGTTGATACCGGGGACTGTCGGCGCTGCACCGGTCCAGGACATCGGCGCTTATGGGGTGGAGGTGAAGGATCTGGTTGAATCGGTTCACTTCGTCGAGATTGATACAGGGATTGAGCGTCGTTTTAACCGGGAACAATGTTGTTTTGGATATCGCGACAGCATTTTCAAGAATTCCCTGAAGGGGAAGGTCATCATTTTAGATGTGACTTTCCATCTTCACAAAGCCCTTCCTGGCGGAATAAGCGGTACCTATTCACTTAAACTTGATTATGGCCAGATCCGTGAAGAACTACGGTTAAAAAATATCGGACATCCGGGAATGGCGGAAGTCCGCGAAGCAGTTTGTTCAATCCGTCGCCGCAAGCTTCCCGATCCGGTTGAAATAGGAAATGCCGGCAGTTTTTTTAAAAATCCGCTCGTACAGAATGAAAGGAAAGATCACCTGCTGGAGCTATATCCGATGATGCCCTGGTATCCGGAGCAGAAAGACAAACAACAACCGGGAGAGGATACAGAAAACAAGGGTCGCGTAAAGGTTCCGGCAGCCTGGCTGATTGAGCAATGCGGGTGGAAAGGATATCGCGACGGCGATGCGGGGGTCCATCCTCATCAATCATTGGTGCTGGTCAACTATGGTAACGCGACAGGAATGCAGATCCTCGACCTCATGAACAGGATCATCTCTTCTGTCTATTCCCGCTTTGGGATAACACTGGAACCTGAAGTCAATATATTATAGCATGGTTAACATCCCGTAATAAACCAGGGTTGGCATTACCTCTTTCAGGGAACAAGTGTCCAGATCTCATTCTGGAAAAAGCCGTTATCAAAATGGATGGAATCTCCCATCGTGGAAATCATCCATCCCGAAAACGTTCCTTTGGCCCATCCACCCTGTCCTTCCCAAAGTGAAAATATGACCCTGAACGGAGCCGTTGCCAGATCATATCGTGTTCCTGACTTATCAACATAGAAGCAGGAAAAACGATATTCGCCGGTCTGATATATATGGCCCACGATGGGGTCTCCCGGAATCCCGATTTTCAGTTGTTCTGCCACTTCATTGTTTATATCAGTGGTAAACCTGCAGCAATAGGTTGAAGAAGAACACAAATCTTTGGAAAATTTGGATGCCTGCGTATAATTTTTTGATACACCGTTCAGGGTGAAGGAGGCCCAGCGCACGGGAGCGGGGGGATCAGGATTTTTCTTCCGGCATGCAACAGAAGCAAGCAGGGTGATACAGAGCAATAAGATAGTGCATTTTTTCATGGGTTTTGTTTTATGATTAAACATCAGTCCTTAATGCTCCGATCAATTCCCTGATAGAGCTTATGTTGTGTCGTGTCAAATATTCTTCAATGCCCCGGATGATTTTAATACTGGCCTGTGGGTCAATAAAATTGGCTGTCCCAACCTGAACTGCCGAGGCTCCTGCCAGGATGAATTCAATGGCGTCCGTGGCGTTCATGATCCCTCCAAGGCCAATAACAGGGACAGGCACAGCTTTATGTACCTGCCATACCATTCGAAGCGCTACAGGTTTGATGGCCGGACCGGATAATCCGCCGGTGATGGTAGATAAGACCGGACGCTGGGTTTCAGCATCGATTGCCATCCCAAGGAGGGTATTGATCAGGGTAATCACGTCGGCTCCGCCATCAGTAACGGCCCGTGCGATCTCGGTAATGTTTGTTACATTGGGAGAAAGTTTTACCATCATTACTTTGTGATAAACTTTCCGGACCGCCGCGGTGACTTCCCGTGCCATAGCGGGGACTGTGCCAAAGGCCATCCCGCCAAGTTTCACATTGGGGCAGGAGATATTGAGTTCAATGGCTGGTATGTCATCCAGCTCATTGATCCTTTCTGCTACTGTCATGTACTCTTCGATAGTCGATCCGGAAACATTCACCATGATATTCGTGTTGAAGTTCCTGATCTTAGGATAGATCTCCCGGCAGAAATGATCGATTCCTTTATTTTGCAGACCAACTGAATTCAGCATGCCTCCTGTCGTTTCAGCCATCCGCGGATACGCGTTCCCATCGCGGTTTTTCCCGGTCACGGCTTTGACAAAAATGCCTCCTAACTGATCCGGATCAAGAAAATCGAGAAATTCTTCCCCATAGCCAAAAGTTCCTGAGGCTGTGGTGACAGGATTCCTGAAATTTAATCCTGCAATGTTTATTGCTAACTCTGCCATTTATTAGGATTGACTGTTGACGATTTGTAAATGAACTGATAAGAAAATCAGAGTTGTTACTCTATTCAATGCTACCATCCTGCCAGCCTTTTCGTATTGAACACCGGCCCTTCCGTGCAAACCCGTTCATTGCCTTTATCGGTAGGGGCGATGCAGCACAGGCATACGCCAAAACCACAGGCCATGGTGTTTTCGAGCGAGACTTCGCAGTCAATATGGTGAAATTTTGCAATACGGTCAACGAATTTCATCATGGCCTCAGGGCCGCAGCAATATATTTTCTTGAAAGGAAGGCGCTCTTTTTGAAAAAGAGAATGGTCAACCACCAACCCTTTTTCACCTTCGCTGCCATCATCGGTGGATATAAATACTTTTCCATACCTTGAATATTCCTCGATTTCAAAAATATCATCTTTTGTCCTGAACCCCAGTAGAATAGAAGGTTTTATTTGTTGCTGGTTGAGAAATTGGGCAAGGAACAGTAAAGGAGCAACGCCACAGCCACCACCTATCAAGAGGACCTCTTTTGTATGGGGTATTGTAAAAGAGTTACCCAATGGAAAGATCAGGTTCAGTTTTTCTCCTTCCCTGAGGGTCGATAAATGCCTTGTGCCTTCCCCTTTGATCTGAATCAGCAGTTTTAAAATGTTTTGAGTAAAATTAACCGCATGTATGGAAAAAGGCCGGCGAAGAAAAGTAACCGGAGCATCTTTTACAAAAGCCTGGACAAATTGACCGGGAAGCATGACGGGAAATGGCTTTTCCGATTGCAATTCAAGCAGAAAATGACGTTGGTTTAACCGGAGATTCCTGATCACAGTCAGATCCCCGATATTCTTTTTGAAAACCATAGAGGGTAGATGGACCTTTCAACAAAAATAGATATAATCGGGAACATCCGCAAATGATAATTAACCAGTCGGACGGTTCCTGTTTGCAGAATATGGCCTGGTTTCAGGTAAGGGGAGATGAGGAGGTATATGATTCCCGGATGATGCTGTAAAAAAAGCGAATAGGATATGGTTTCCGGAATATTTTTCATTATCTTTGAATACCATTAATCCGCATTGAACATGAAAAAAAGTATCTTTTTTCTGATTGTTTTTATTCTTTCCGGTCTGGCTTTATCAGCTCAGGATCGTGGGATGAAAGCGGTTGAGATCCCGGTCGAGGGCAAACCGACAACCCTGTATCAGGGTAGTTTTGCGCTGGTCATAGGGGTTACTCAATATTCCAATGGATGGTCGCAATTGCCGGGGGTTAAAGATGAAATTGCGGAAGTAAAACAGGCGCTTGAAAAAAATGGTTTCAAGGTTGAAGTAGTAATGGATCCCACCAAGTCAGAGCTTGACAAGGCTTTTACAGATTTTATTTCCAGGAATGGCCAGGTAGTTGATAACAGGTTGTTGTTTTACTTCGCCGGCCATGGCTATACCGTGAAGACTAACTATGGCGAGGAACTGGGTTACATTGTCCCGGTTGATGCGCCTAATCCCAATTATGACCTGGCTAAATTCCAAAGCCAGGCCATGGAGATGGCCCAAATTGAGATTTATGCCCGGAGGCTTCAGGCCAAGCATGCCCTTTTTATTTTTGACGCCTGTTTTTCCGGATCTTTATTCACAAGCACACGGGCAGTCCCGGCTATCATCAGCTATAAAACCACCTTACCGGTAAGGCAATTTATTACCAGTGGAAGCGCTGAAGAAATGGTTCCGGATAAAAGCGTATTTGGCGAACAATTTGTCAGGGCATTAAAAGGCGAAGCTGACGTGGATAAAGATGGTTATGTTACAGGAAGTGAATTGGGCGATTTTCTGCAATCCACCGTTGTCAATTATTCCAGGAACTCTCAACATCCACAGTATGGTAAAATACGGAGCCCAAATCTTGATAAAGGAGATTTTGTGTTTCCGATTACGGGAGAATCTACAGGCACATTGGGCGCTGCCCCTGCTACGACAACTAACGTCCAACCAGCCGCTGCTGCCATAACAACCCAACCAGCCGGGACTGCTGCTGTGAGACCTGCAGAAAAACAAGAGGCTGCCACAGTGGCTTCTGCTCCCCCCGCGGCAAAACCTTCAAAAAAGCGGGGTAAAGAAAAAGATGCGGGGAAAAAAAACGAAGTTCCCCCACCAGTTGAAATAACGCCGGAAACCACCACCAATGATGCCTTCCATGTTGCCAACGACTTTATTCCTATGATCCATGTTGACGGTGGCCCCTTCGATATCGGTGGTAATCTTCCGCGCCCGCCCTCTCCGGGTTTTCCCAAGCCAGGAGCCTCCTCCATCTCAAAATCCCGTCTGGTTACTATGAAAAGTTTCTATATCGGAAAATTTGAAGTCACCCAGAAACAATGGAGGGAAATCACAGGAAGCAATCCCTCCTATACTCAAAATTGCGATGAATGCCCCGTGGAACAAGTTAGTTATGTGGATATACAAGTATTCCTGAATGCTTTAAACCAGAAGACCGGGAAAAAATACCGCTTGCCCACCGAGGCCGAATGGGAATATGCCGCACAAGGTGGAAACAATAGCAAAGATTATAGTTTTGCCGGTGGAAAAGATGCTGATGATGTGGGCTGGTATGAAAAGAATGCAGGCAGGTGTACCCATGCGGTCGGTCAAAAACAGCCCAATGAACTGGGAATTTACGACATGAGCGGAAATGTCTTTGAATGGTGTAACGATTGGTTTAGCGCCACTTATTATTACCCTAAGTCAACATTTGATCCCCAAGGACCAGACAAAGGTAACCACCGCGTTATCCGCGGCGGCGGATATAAAAACAGGTCTGGTGAATTGAAAATCACCTTCCGGAAAGGACTTAAACCCGATGATAAATATCCCGATGTTGGTTTCCGCATTGTCAGAGAAGAATAAAACCTATGAAAAACTTGATTTTCTGCACTGTCCTTCTGATGCTGGGCATGGAAGGATTAACACAAAACCCTGCCTGGACCGACCCTGTCCAGCGAAAATTGCAGTACCCTGAAACGTTGTACCTGACCGGTTTCTCTTCAGAATCCATTAAAAAAACCGGCAATCCCGATGAACTTCGTCAAAAACACCTGGGATTTGCTAAATCCCAACTGGTGGAGACCATCCAGACAAATATATCAAGTTCTGCCACCCTGAACCTGGAAAACCTGAATACCCAATCGTACGAGCATTTCAAACAGGCCAGTGTCTCAACATCGGAGGCACAGTTATACGGGTTGAAGACAGAGACATGTTACGACACGAAGAAAAAAACAGTTTATGCCTTTGCCTATATCAAAATTGCAGACCTGATAAAAGGATGTACATCTGATCTGGCGGAAAAGCGAAAACAACTAAAAAGCAAACTGGATGCCGGTGATACTTATGTCAAATCCGGCGACATCGAATCAGCCTTGAAAACTTTTAATGATTGTTATCCCATGGTCCGGGAGATTGAAAACGATGAGGCAGTGCTGGTTGCCATCGGTAAAGAACCTTTACCGGAAGGTGGCGATGATTATGGGCTGCTCATCAATCAACGGTTGCAAAACCTGAGAAAAGAAAGAGTTAATTCATTGGATGATCTTTGCCTGCTGATAGCGGATGGATTAAAACAACAGCTTACGGTAAAAGACCTTCCCGGGGGAATCCAGATCGGATCTTTCACCTTTCAGAATACACGCATGGGCAGCGAATTTTCAGTTCGTTTCGCCGCTAATCTGGAACAAAAAATTGTCCGCCAGGGAATTACCCTGAAATCACATGAAGTGGTTTACCGGGGACTGATGGAACCTGACACCACCGGTTATGTTTTATCGGGAACCTATTGGAAAGAGGGAGAAAATATCAAGATCATTGTCAATTTACGTCATGCAAAAACCGGACGGAATATCGCCAGCGTACAGGAATTCCTGCCGGAGAAGTGGTGTAATGATAATGCCATCAAATACATTGCTGATAATTATAACCAGGCAGTAGTCCAACAGAAACAATTTTCGGAAAATGAAATTACCGGAGGAGGCCTATTCGTTGATCTGTGGACAAACCGGGGGAAGGATAACCCGGTTTTTACCCGTAATGATACCATGCGCGTTTATGTGAAGGTTGACCAACCCTGTTATATCCGGCTGATATACTATCTTTCAGATGGCAGGAAAACCTTGTTGGCTGATAGCAGGTATATTAATGAAGACCAGTCAGGCAAACCTCTCTTGTTACCCGATAAATTTGTCTGTGATGCTCCTTTTGGAGTGGAAACCATTCAACTGATCGCGCAAACAAGCCCTTTTAAACCTCTGTCCACTCGTTTAGAAGGAGGCTATCAGATGATCGAGGATGATACACCTGCCATCCTGGCCAACGTCAGGGGGATGAAGACCATCGGTGAAACAGTACTGATCGGGGAAAAACGACTTGTGCTGACTACCTATGCTGATAAATAAAAACCGATGTTGCCAAAACGGTTTACCCTCTTTATTTTTCTTATAATTATTTTGGATCTCAGCGGGTTTGCACAGCTCGGGTTCCAAACAGTACCAATCAGGATCAGGGGAGGGGAGGTAACTGCCTACAAACAGAGTTTCGCCCTGGTGATCGGCGTTACCAATTACCAGAACGGGCTTCCGCCTCTGCCGGGTGTCAGCCTCGATATGTCGGATGTGAAGCAGGCATTGGAAGAACAAGGTTTTAAGGTTACTTTAATACTAGACCCGGATTTAACCGAACTTGACCGGGCTTTTTCTGGTTTTATTACTACCTATGGCTTGTTCCCCGATGCCCGCTTACTTTTTTATTTCGCCGGACATGGTTATACCATTAAAACAAAACTTGGCGAAGAGTTGGGGTATATTGTCCCGGCAAATGCCCCGAATCCAACACGGGATCAGGTTGGCTTTCAGAACAATGCAATGGAAATGTCGCAGATAGAAGTTTATACCAAAAGGATCAAATCAAAACATGCCTTATTCCTTTTTGATGCTTGTTTCTCAGGTTCCCTGTTTGCTACCAGTATGACATTGCCTCAGCCCTTGAGTCAGAAAACACTCCAACCTGTCAGGGAATTTATTACCAGCGGAACCGCCGATGAGCAAGTGCCTGATAAAAGTATTTTTTGTTCCCAGTTTTTGTTAGCGCTTAAAGGGGAAGCTGATATGGACCATGATGGCTATGTGACCGGAACCGAGTTAGGCGCCTTTATCCAGCAATCGGTCATCAACTATTCTTATGAGACCCAGCATCCGCAATTCGGAAAGATAAGGAATCCCAACCTTGACAAAGGGGATTTTGTTTTTGTTATCCCCACCCCCGGACCGGCCGCGATGCCCCCTTCCGCTTCGCCAGGCATTTCGCTGGTTACCGCTCCGACAACTCCTCCGACAGTCCGGCAGGATGAAACAAAAAATGAATCCCCGGCGAAGGGGACCGGGGAATTAAAAGTTTATTCGGAAGTTACCGGCGACCTGTTCATTGACGATATTTTTTATCAGACCATCGTCGAAAAATCAACAGTTCTGTTTTTCAATGTTTCCGCCGGAAAGCATATCCTCCACTTCAGCGGATCTAAAAATATCCAAAAAGAAATAATTATCATTAAGGATCAAACCAATGCCATCGATTTTGGAAAGGATTAGAACAAAAGATCCTTTTTCATGTTCATCGTCGTCTGGGTATGGTCTGAATCATAATCAAAGAGAATATTCCCGTTGTGTCTGAAAAGGCGGACAAAATTCAACCGGAACCACACGAAGGCTTTCCCAACCTTTACACCTTCCAGCACTTCAAACCGTGCATCGCCGTTCGGTAACGGAACCACTTTTAACCTGGTATTGTTGGCGATTTTCATCTTGTCGATCATCACAGGCTTTTCTTCTTCGGTTTTAACCGTAATAATGCCTCCTTCGTTTTTGATCAATTGAAGTTTGCCCAGACGATCGTAAACGGTGGGCGCAGTATTCTTAAAGCCGGGGTTGTATTGGTTAAAGGCTTGCTGAATTTCTTTCCCTGAAATGGCAATGTTGTTCAGTTTTACCAGGTTTACCGCGGCAAACAATCCGGCGATGGTTTTTTCACAATTATTTTCGATCTCCTTGTCGCTTTCTGATTTCAGGGATGTAATGATGCTGAACCCGCTTCCCGAATTCATCGCGATCCGGTCGATCTTCATGCCTGTAGCGCTGCTGTATGCAGTAGTATAGTATACATTATCGTTGGCATCAAAACTCAGTCCGAATCCGCTGTAGTTTGCATCGGGCGGGAAGTATTTTGTTTCAATGAACCGTCCGGCATTGTTCCAGGACGAGGCATAGATAAAATCGCCCGGATGTTCCGTGGTATCGGGTTTAAACTGGTTCAGCCACAGTAATTTGCCGTCGGTTGAAAATTTAGCGACAAATACGGTTGTCCCCGGTTTTGCCATGGTCATGATTTTCCCGAAGGAGATGGTATTCTCGAAAGTTCCACATATATAGACATTCCCTTTGGGATCTGCCGTTATATTATATCCCATGGATGTTCCCTCACTGCCACCCGGTACGGCCCAGACGGGATTTCCGGCAGGATTGAATTTGGCGAAAAACGCATCCATCTTTCCATTGGAGTTTTTTAGGGTGGTCCCGCCAACGGTCACATTTTCCTTGAAATAGCCGGTGAGATAGAAATTTCCTTCGGCATCAGTGCAGATATTCTGCTTGTTATCCCCTTTCAGCCCGCCTCCGGATTCTGTCTTTTCCCAGATCGAAGCAACTTTTTCATCCTGGTTTTGCTCATTCAGCAACTCAATGATCTCGGCTTTGGCATTCACCATCCCCGGCATGGTTAGTCCAAAAGGCGCATTGATATAGGTAGGGTCGGCGATCAGGTATTTTTCCCCTTTATATATTACAAAATCGCCTGGTTCATCATTCGGGAAACGGATCGCCGTAGCAACGTGACCAGGGTAAACCACCCCTACCACCTTAAGTTTCAAAAGCTCCTTGACGAGATACGAAAACAAAACGGCCCGATCATCACAATCGGTAAAGGGGTAATAAAAATCTTCTTCAGGAAAGAAGAATTTTTCTTCTCCTTTAAATTGATCCTGATCGGTTTTATACGGGAACCCATTTTGAACGAAATTCAGCAGAAAATCTACCGATTCGGCAACCGAACGTCCTGTAAGGTAAGGTTTCAGGGCTTCGAGGAGAGATTCTTTGGCTGTGGGACTGATGGCTGCATCGAAATAAAGTTTCAGCTCGCACAGTGGAAAATCCTTGAAAAATTCCACCGAGTTGGTATTATATTTTATCTTGAAATTGTATTCTTTATTCTGAAAAGTGAATTGGAATGGCCGTTCGGAATATTGATCCCCAAGGTTCATGGCCGTATAGAAATTCAGATCAAAAACTTTCGATGCCCCCGGAAAATCTTTCTCGTATGTAAAAATCTGGTTGTAAGGAAAATCCGGAGCATAAAATTTGGTCTGATCGATCATGAAATACCGCAAACCGTATATAGTACAAGTCGAAGGGAACATCAAGGCAATCTGGTCCTCGGCATAAGCTACCCGAACCCTGTAACCCGATTTGGTCAAAAGGAACCAGGTCAATAACCGGGAATAGTTTTTTGACGGGGAGATCTGTTCTGCTGTTTTCTTTACCATCAGGTAGTACCCCCAGTCATTCATGTTCGTCCGTATCCTGTTTTCGGTAAAAAGTTTGATCAGTGACTGGTAATTGGTCTTGTTGAGCCGGTCCCAGACATCGGCGATGGTCGTATTATGAATCTCCGGGGGCAAGGCGCCGGCAAGATTGGGATCGGCAATGAATTCCATGGCCGTTCCATAGAAACTGACAGGAATAATCGTTCCGGCTGGCGCCTCTGCGGCTTCCGGTTTCTGTTCCATCGGTATGTTAGGTATAGGCGCTAAGCCTTGTATTCCCTGGCCGCTATTTTGTTCAAGTTTTATCTCTCTTGGAATTTCTCCTGGTTTGATTTTGTTTACAGCCGGATTGTATTTCGGTAAGACTTTAGGTTTTGGGGTTGTGTCTGGCTTAATACCGGCAAAGAGGTTAAATTCCTCCCAGGCAGTTCTCAGGTAATCGGAGAACTCCTTGTCGATTTCATCCACATATTGATTGAACTCACCCTGGTTCTCCTGTGTGAATGATTCGATTTCCCTTTGCAACGCTTTCTGCGTCTCCTCAAAAGTGGAATCGACCTGTGCAAAACTACTGACTGCCGCGAAACACAGCAAAATCAGTAAGGACAGCCTGGCTGACATGGGATTTCCTTATTTCGGGTTATCAAGCAGGAGCTTGTCGACCTGTTCGTCGGTCTTTTGCAATTTTTCTTTTAGTTCCTTGCGGATAGCTTTTTTTGCGATGATCAGACTTTGTTTGGTTTCATAAAAGATCCGAACCTGAACTTCGACTTTTTTATCCTTGAGGTCACGGTAAAGTTTGAAAGCAGGGTTGATATATCCCATCTGCTGCGCTATAATATTCTTTGAGGATTGGATGATCTCCGTAACAGATGTGGCTTCTGTTGTTGATTCCTGACTGTTGGCCAGATTGCCCTTGATAATGGAGGCAATGTTCGATTCAATCGTTCCTGCTAACTGAAGCTTGGCAAATTCAATTGCCTGCGCTTCGGCGACCGATTTACTTTCAGCAACACCGTTCCCATCAGCAGTGAGATACATGGGCTGCCCGTTTTCGTCGGTGGCAACTTGTTTCATCCAGGCGTTTTCAAGAAGTTTATCCATAGGAATGGATCCCGGCATGGTTTTCCAACCTTCTTTTGAATATTTTTTGGCTTCCTGGCGGGCTGATTTAATCGCTTTATCGGTCAGCTCTTTCTTTTGTTCTTTCTCTGTATTTTGGGCAAAAACTGCCATGCTGAAAAACACAGTGACCAGTGTGAGAATGTAGAATTTTTTCATAACGTCCGGTTTTAAATACATGAATGTTAAAGTTAAAGTAAATGAATTGATGGATGCTGAAATTTTCTATATACAAATGTATAATATTCCAAACCTAAAACCAAAAGTCAGTTAATTTCAAATGTTTTATTAATTTCGATCCTGATTGAAAATGATCTCGTTTTAATGAAAAAAAGATGGAACATACTGTTTTTCTGGTTAAAAGCTGATTATTTTATTATCACACTCAGTTTATTCATCACTGTTTCTGCTCTTGGGCTCATTACTTTCAATATAACGATGTTCGACCCGATCAAAAAAGCGCTCTCCGATTTTAATTTTTCAGATTTGCTCTATTCCAGGCTTAGTGCGAGCAAAGGAACGATCGACACCAACATTGTTCTGGTGAATATCGGTCATCTTAACCGGTCACAGATCGCGGATGAAATCGCCCTGGTCCGAAAAAATAATCCCAGGATCATCGGTTTTGATGGTTTCTTCTCTTCCCGACGTGATCCGGTTGTGGATTCTGCCCTCCGGATCCGGTTCAACGAAGGAGATAACATGATCATGGCTTGTTTCCTGACAGGAAAAAATGAACTTACCGGGAAGTTCGATTCCCTTGAAACATCTGATCCCTATTTTGATAACGGTCGCCATGGATTTGTTAACCTGGGTGGAGCCGATCCTATGATATCGACGGTGAGGACTTTCAGCCCCCGTGAGGTTTTCAGGGGCGAAACCCTGTTCCCGTTAAGCGGATCCGCGGTCCGGCGCTTTGCGCCGGAAGCATTCCGGACGCTTCTGGAACGGGATAATAAACGGGAGGTGATCAACTATCGCGGAAATAAAGATGCTTATGTTGCCTTTGATATTGATGAGATTTTCGACTCTGCCTCCGATCTTTCGGTCATCCGGGATAAAATTGTCCTGATGGGTTATATGGGTGAATCGTTCCAGGGCCCTCCCGATCTGGAGGATATCTATTACACACCAATGAACCAGGAACTTTCGGGCAGGTCCCGGCCCGATATGTATGGTGTGGTAATCCATGCCAACATTGTAAGTATGATCCTGGCAGGGGATTATATCAACGTCATGCCAACCTGGCAGTGTATCCTTTTCTCTTTTATCCTCTGTTATTTTTATGTTATTTTTATTACCTGGCTGAATACAAGGAACCCGTTGCTTTTTAACGTGGTCTATCCTGTATTTTTACTGCTCCTCAATGTCCTGATCATTTATGTTTTCTTTTTGATCTATAAATATTTTAATTGCAGCATTAACTCAGGTTACTTTCTGGCGCCAATCCTTCTTTACAGAACTTTTCTGACCTATTACGAACGGCTCCTTCTCGTTATCGACCGGCGCGTAAAAATCAACAGTATCTTTTTACCTAAACATTAAAAAATGAAACATCTGGTTCTTATAATTGTGCTCATGGGGGCGATCTCATTTAATACCTATTCCCAATGTGATGAATTCATGGTTTTCCGCACCAAAGGAGATGTGAAGATGATAAAAGGGAGCGTTGTCCAACCCGCCCAAAAAAACATGAAAGCAGGATCAAATTGCCAGCTTAAAGTGGGCGCCAATTCCTATGCAATCCTGATCAGCGGTAGCGATAAAGCCCTGCGCCTGACTTCGCCCGGGACTTTTTCTTATTCCGATCTTCAATCGATGTGCCGGAAAAACCAGACCTCCCTCACCAAGGAATATATGAATTATGTGGCACAATCCATCATTGAAAAAGAAGAACCTAAGACTGCCATGGTGATCAAAGGGGCGGTTTACAGGGCACGGACGGTGTACGAAAAAACCGATATGGTCCTTCCTGCCGATTCATCGGTTATCTCTTCCGATTTATTGGATTTTGTCTGGCATCGCTCTCCAGGCATTGATTCCAAATACATCCTGATCTATGAAAATGGGGCCCGTGAAATCTATTCAAAAAAAATTTCCGATACCACCGTTTCTATATCTTCCACTTTGTTCAAACCTGAAACCATCTATTTCTGGTTGGTCAGCACGAACCAGAAACCGGCAGATAATGAACCCCGTTTTCATTTTGTATATGGAGATAAGGAGTGGAAAACCGAATATCTGGACAACGAAAATGTGATGAATGAACTGGAGAATGAAATCCAGAAAACGGACGCAAAAATCAAAGAAGCAAAGTCGAAAGGCAGTGGGGTTGAGAAGGATACGTTAAAATAAAGAAATCGATAGCCGGATTATTCTGCTCCGGGGGATGATTTTTTTGTCTTAGGCTTACTTTCCGCTTTTAGCCGAGCCTATTATTTCCCGTGGTTGGGATCTGAAACAGTAGGTTCTGTTGTTTCTCCTTCTGCTTTGGTCTCTGTATCAACAGTTTCCTCTTTCTGAGGTTCCTCGGGCCCGGTGAAATCAAGCATGTCCTTTTCCAGAAGCATATTGTACCAGCTCACCATTTTACGGATGTCAGAAACATAGACCCTTTCGGTATCAAAGTCGGGTACCATTTCGAGGAAAAACTTCTTCAGGGTATTATTGTCAACTTTCGGATCAGGGGCCGGTTTGCCTTCGAGTTTCTGATGAAAAGATTTAAAAACTTCTTTCAGGGACTTATCTTCACCAGTGGTAAAAATGCTGATCTCTTCCAGTGAGCTGATCTTTTCGTGCCCGAATGCCGGGAACCGCTTGTTATCTATTAACGACTCCACGATCACGGCGCTTTTAGCCTGCGAGACCACTTTGTATAATCCGGGTTTCCCAGAGATTGATAATATCTTACTTAAATCCATTGTCTGTAAGTTTGATGCAAAAGTAAAAAAAAGTCTATAATTTGTAATTTTTATATTCCCCGATCCGCAAACCTGTTTTTTGTTCGAGGAAATGCAGGATATCCGCTTTTGGGGAATGCTTCGCCTGTTTGGGATCATAATTGAAATCCCAGTTTTTACGTGCGATACGGTTTTTCATGACCTCCGGATGTCCATCCCGGAAAGGGACAAGATATCCCATCCCTGAATAATCATATTCCTTTTCCTTTGGAACCATTTTTTCCATCCAGCGATCGCTGTGCCAATACCGGTGGAATGATTCCTGTTTTGCCTGCTGTAATTCCGGTGGTTTAACCCAACCATAATGATAAACAGTGGCATGGGCGGAAGCCACTTTTAACTTTTGACCTTCCCTGCGGAAACCCTGTGCGTCGAGGTAAGAACGGATTTTCTTATCATTTTTGATGATCCTGACCTCCTTCCGGTACCATTTACGCGAATCGCCAACAAAATCGTAAGATCCCCAGAAATGAAGATAATCGAACAGGAGCCCCTGGATCTCCGGATGATCAACCCATTTGAGCATGGCATCCCTGATGCCGGCATGATACTTTTCATGGATCACTTCATCAGCCTGAAGATAAAAACCCCAATTGTGGCTTGGGTCGATGGCGTCCATCGCTTTATTGGTCTCTGTAGCAAGGACCTGACCGCCTGTTCTTACAGAATCATCCCAGACCGTATCAAGGATCCTGATCTTGGAAGAGTTTATCCCCTCAATCAATGCACGGGTATTATCTTCGGAATTCCCTACCGCTACAATGAATTCGTCACAAAGGGGCAGAATCGAGCAGATCGATTCGACGACCGGATAGTCGTACCGGATGGCATTCCGAACAAAAGTAAAACCGGATACTTTCATGCCTTTTTAAGGGTTAAAAATCGATCAGTCCGATATAGTTTTCAGGTGTGATGGCTTTTAATTCCTTCTTTACTTTTGCCGGAATTTTAAGGGAGTCGATAAACTGTGCCAGGCTTTCGCGGCTGATACCTTCCTTCCCTCTTGTCAGCGCTTTCAATGCTTCGTATGGCGCCGGATAATTTTCACGCCGGAGAATGGTTTGGATGGCTTCGGAAACAACAGCCCAGTTCCGGTCCAGGTCCCCCATGATCTTGTCTTCGTTAAGGATCAGTTTATCCATCCCTTTCAGCAAGGATTTATAAGCAATGAGGGAATGGGCCAAAGGCATTCCAATATTCCGGATGACCGTTGAGTCGGTAAGGTCGCGTTGCATTCTGGAAATGGGAAGCTTAGCGGCCAGGTGTTCACTGATCGCGTTGGCCATCCCAAGGTTTCCCTCTGAATTTTCGAAATCGATGGGGTTGACTTTGTGTGGCATGGTCGAAGAACCCGTTTCAGTATCCTTCACCTTTTGCCTGAAATAGTCCATCGAAATATAAGTCCATAAATCCCGGTCCAGATCGATCAGGATATTGTTGATCCTTTTCAGGTTATCAAAAAATGCTGCCAGATTATCGTAATGCTCGATCTGGGTAGTGGTTTGACATCGCTCCAGCCCCAGGGTATCGTTCACAAACCGGTTGGCAAATTTAATCCAGTCAATTTCCGGAAAGGCTGCATGATGGGCATTGAAATTGCCGGTTGCACCGCCGAACTTGGCTGAATGGGGAATGGTTTCCAACAAGGCTAACTGCATGCCAAGGCGTTCGACAAAAACATAAAGCTCCTTTCCCACTGTAGTTGGCGAAGCAGGCTGTCCATGGGTATGTGCCAACATCGGGATCCTTTTCCATGTTGTGCTTTTTTCGTATAAAACCTGGTAGATGTTTTCCAGCATGGGTTCCATGATGTCCTGCCAGGCATCGCGCAAAGCGAGCGGGAAAGCAGTATTGTTGATGTCCTGCGAAGTCAGCCCGAAATGAATGAATTCTTTGTAATTGCCCATCCCCAAAAGGTCGAACTGTTCCTTGAGGAAATATTCAATGGCCTTGACATCGTGGTTGGTCTCTTTTTCAATTTCCTTGACCCTTACCGCGTATTCCGGATCGAATTTTAAATAAAGTGACCGCAACCGGGCGAAGACTTTTTTATCGACGGTTTTTAACTGAGGGAGCGGTAGCTTGCAGAGAGCAATAAAATATTCAACTTCAACCAGGATGCGGTACCGGATAATGGCATGCTCCGAAAAAAAGGCCGTCAGCGATTCTGTGATCTTACGGTAACGCCCATCAACCGGAGAAATAGAGAAAAGGGAAGAATCCATAATATTGACTATTGACTATTGACTATTGACTATTGACTATTGACTATTGAAAAGAATGATATGATACAAAAATATGAATTTATTCCCGGTTAGGGTGAATGGTTTTACTGATCCATTCTCCCATTGTTTCCAGGGCTTTGGGGGATATGGTTTCTTCAATTTTTGAATATTCTTCCGGCCCACCGGTTTTCGCGGTCTGGAATAAGTGATTGAGCCCAGGCATTTCAATAATTGTATAATTTGGATTACCTCCGAAAATCAATGCTTTTTCAATCGCCTCGAGATTTTCAGAGCTGGGGACCTGCAGATCGAGGCTTCCGATCATAGCCAGTACATTGCAGTGTACTTTCGAGAGGTAATCCTCTGGATCAAGGACCAGGAAGCAACGGAACCAGGGTGAATTAAGGATACGAAGCTGCAAAGCAAGTTCTTCACCCGAAAGTTTGTGATAACTTGTATCACTGGCATACTTTTTATCGAAACGGGCGATCAGCGAACGGATTTTTACGGATGCTTTCGCGGTATCGGGATATTTTTTCAGTATTTCATATAGGCCTTTGCTGAGTTTTTGATTAGCTTCGATCACTTCTTCGCGTTCCCCACTATTTCTTGCGATAAGTGATGATTGGAGTAAGAGGATCTGTTCTCCATTCAAGCCGGGACCTGCCATCATGACTATAAAGTCCACATCCGTGCGCCGGGAAGCCATGATGGAAGCGATTATTCCTCCTTCGCTGTGGCCGATCACCCCGATCCTCGCGGTATCTGTCTCCGGACGTTTTTTTATAAAATCAAGCGCGGCTTCAGCGTCTGTCGTAAAATCAAGGGTTGTAGCCATACCAAAATCTCCCTTGGATTTGCCAATTCCGCGATCGTCATAACGCAGGACGACTATTCCCTGCCGTGTAAGGTAATCGGCTATTACCAGGAATGGTTTATGCCCTAATAATTCTTCATCCCTGTTCTGCGCCCCTGATCCCGTGATGAGGATCACAGCCGGAAAAGGGCCTGGGCCTTCAGGTAGGGTCAGCGTACCGGCTAAATCAATTCCAGCGACAGGGTTGTGGAAAAACACCTCCTCCTGATGGTAGGGGAAAGGCGGTTTGGGCTCCTGAGGACGGTTTACCGTTATTTTTTTCTCCTGTCTTGTCAGTGTCAGTGGAAGTTTAATCGTAAGTTGTTTCCATATCCCTGAGATGGATTGGAACCCCGGGTCAATGGCGCCGCTGAATTTTCCACGGAGCCTGTCTGCTTCAACGATCAGCGAATCGCCGGTATATACCACTTTACTGGATGGAATGTTTTTGGCGCCCTGATCCGGACTATCAAAAGTCACAATGGCGCTGTCTGCCTGATTAAAGGATAAGTTCAGGACCAACCTGATTTCGGTCCCACGCACTTTTAATGGCCCGACCCAGGATCCTTCCAGTTTTTTCAGGCCGGTATTATTTTGTCCCTGGTTTGTGAAAGGCAGGACAACGATTAGCAATGCCACCAATCGCGGGATATGAAGAAATCTTTTTATGTACATCGTAGCTGCTTTATACTTTTAGTTAGAAAAATAGTATTTATCTCACAAGCGCCTTTGCAAAGGTATTGGAATATGCCGCGAAAAAACCAACCCCTCCGTTACTGATATTACCCTTAACATTGGCGGGGGGACCGCTGAAGAACGGGATACTGAAACCAGATTGTTGTACCTGCATGATAAAATTATAATATTCTTCTGTGATACCCGACATCTGCAAAGTAATGGTGTCGCCCGGGTAAATCGTTTCCCACTTGTGCGCATTGTTCAGGTAAAGTACATCAATCCCATTCATGTAACTGCCATTATAAAATTTATCATCAGCTACCACCTTCTTTGTAATGGTATCGGTAATCAGGTTTCCGTTCCTGTAAAGGTTGAACAAATAATAATTGACTTCATCACCCGGCTCCTGGGCCCATAGTTGGATCTTCCAGATTCCTTCGCTGCCCCAGTCCGGTTCGAAAACAGCCCTGATCGAATCGAGTGGGGTGACGTGATTCAGTTTGCAGGTTGCATCAAAATTCGATTTTCCGGAAATTTCTTCTGAAAGATTGATGTGAAGGGTATAGTCCCTATCCGGTTTCCCGGCAAAAGTAGGTTTTGTGGCATAGATCCCTGAAATACCGGAATCTGTTTCACTTAAAGGAATGATGGTTTCTCCGTCCGACAGGAATACCCTTGCATTGGTCACGGGTGGGACAGGCTCATTGAAAAAATAATCGGCTGTCTTTGTCAGTTTGATACAATACTCAGCCGTATCCGGGGAAATGTCCCCATCCACCACAAGGCGTGTGTAAGTATTATCCAGGGCGACATCGACTTTCTCGGTACAGGAGTTCATCAACAAGAAAAAAAAGAGGATATAGGCTGTTTTCTTATTCATTGTTAAAATGAAAATTAAAGGTTACAGATGGAACAATCCCGAACAAATAAATTTTTTCAGCATAGGTCACATTGGGATTTTCATTGTCCTGCATAAAGTTGATGGACCATGTATTATGCCGGTTATAAACATTATATACAGAAAAATTCAGATCCCAGTTGAATTTCCTGCCGGGCTTCTGTTTCCCCGAAAAGGTAACGGACAGGTCAAGACGGTGATAATCCTGGTACCGGTACTGGTTACGGTCAGAATAGATGGGGACAATCTTCCCCCCGATCTCCGCCCGCCCGGTCGGAAAAGTCACCGGCGCTCCTGTGGCATAGACCCAGGTTGCCCCGATGGACCAACGTGGACTGATAATGTAATTCAGAACGACCGAAATATTATTGGGTTTATCGAAGGGAGCTGGGTAGGGATCCCCATTGTTTATTTCATTGATTTGCCGGAAGGCCCTTGACCAGGTATAACTGACCCAACCATTGATCTTTTCTTCATTCAGCCGGATCAGAAATTCAATTCCGTAAGACCAGCCTTTCCCACTGCGGATCTCGCCTTCCAGCTTATTGTTAAGGATCAGGTTGGCAAAATCCTTGAAGTCGATCACATGATTCATCCATTTATAATATACCTCAACGGAAGTTTCAATGGTATTGTGACGGAAATTACGGAAATAGCCCATCGCAACCTGATCAGCGATCTGTGGCTTGACATTTGGGCTGGCAGCAAACCAAATATCGAGGGGAGTGCCAACCGTGGAATTCTGAGCCAGCTGAAGATACTGGTAAGTACGCGAATAGCTTGCTTTCACCGAATGATGGGTGTTGAAATCATAAAGCAGCCCCAGTCTTGGCTCCCATCCCAGGTAAGTATTATACACTATCCCGGCACGATAAACCGATGAATCTATAGCTGTGTAGGAACTGTCGAAATGAAATATCGTTCCTGGCCCGACACTCTGGAACATGGATAACCGTAAGCCATATTTCAGGGTAACGTGATCCCCAATCCTTTGTTCATTATTCCCATAGATCCCCGATTCAAAAGCATAATTGTTGGGAACCTTTACCTCCGTTACAACGGTCTGATCACCAATACCCTGCGCCTTTCCTGGATAAAACATATGATAGGTCGCGGCAGCGCCGAACCTAACGGTGTTGTTGGTATTCAGGTAATAGCTGAAATCACCTTTGATCCCCAGGTCCCTTAAATTGGAAGACCATTCGAATGAATTGTTGTTTCCTGTGGGAGTGCCGATAAAGTACCTGTAATTGCCATAAATGAATGAAAAAGTCGAAAACAGCTGTTTGGTGAATAAGTGGTTCCACCGGAAAGTGGCTGTTTCATTTCCCCAGTTCATCCTGGCAAAATTATTCCGGAAAACATCGCGGCCAAAATATCCCGATAAAAAAATCTGGTTGTTGTCATTGATCCGGTAATTGATCTTGGCATTGAAATCGTAAAAATAGAGTTTGTTATTTTGTAAAGCTTTATTGGAAGATAACGGAAGGAAAAGATCTGCGTAGGTGCGGCGGCCCGAAACAATAAAAGAACTCCGGCCTTTCACGATTGGCCCTTCTATGGTTAAACGGCTGGCAATGATGCCTATCCCTCCATTAATCTCATATTTTTTCGAATTCCCCTCATTCATCCGGATATCGAGCACCGATGCCAGCCTTCCTCCATAGTTGGCCGGAATATCCCCCTTATAAAGTTTGACGTCCCTGATCGCATCATTATTGAAGACAGAGAAGAAACCCATCAGATGAGAAGCATTGTATACCGTTGCTTCATCCAACAGGATAAGATTCTGGTCAGGGGCCCCGCCCCGGACACTGAACCCGCTCGATCCTTCCCCTACCGATTGAACGCCTGGCAGAAGCTGGATTGCTTTGATAATATCTACTTCGCCCATCAAAGCGGGAATTTTCTGGATCGTTTTAATGTCCATCCTGAAGGCGCTCATTTCAGGTTTGACAACGTTACGGTCGTTTTTTTCACTGGTGACTTCTATTTCATTCAATTGTTGTTGATGGGGTGAAAGCTCAACCGGCAGGCTTATGCTTGAAGTAAGGACAATGGATATTTCACGGGTAGCGTATCCGATATATGAAAAAACCAGGGTGTAATCCCCCTCGCTCAAAGTGAGCGAGTAATTTCCATACAAATCGCTGACACCGCCCGTTTTGAGCTCACGGATAAAAATAGTGGCGCCCACGAGCGCCTCACCGTTATTTTTATCCGTGATCTTTCCGGAAATGGTATATCGTTTTCCCCCTCCGGCAGGACAGCCAAAAACTGAAAAGACAAACAAAGAAAAAAAAAGTAACAGTATATAGTTTGCTTTTATCATTGGCAGTGGCTCAATGGATACTATTTACGGATTATACGGAATTCACCATTTTCGTTGAGTTTGATGATCCTCGACGGTTTGACTTCATGCAGTTCGTCAAGCGATGGGTCCACAATATAATCGACTCCCTGTTTGATCTCCTTACTGATGTTTTTGAAGGTCAGGGGGGGATGTTCCCCGGATATGTTGGCAGAGGTGGAAACAATGGGTTTCCCGAACTCGCGGATCAACCGGCGGCAAAATTCGTTTTTAACGATCCGGACCGCTATCGATTGATCAGCTGCTATAACATTGTCAGCCAGGTTTTTTGCATGGGAATAGATGATGGTTAACGGAGTATCGACATGCTGGATGAGATCGTATGCAATCTCCGGAACTTCAACGATATAATCACTTAGCCGGCCAACGTCGTCAATTAAAATGATAAGGTTTTTGCCTTCCATCCGCTTTTTTAAATGATAGACCTTTTCCACGGCGGCAAAATTTGTCGCATCACATCCAATACCCCAGATAGTATCGGTGGGGTAGAGGATGGTCCCCCCTGAAATGAGGGCAGTCAGACAATGTTCAATCTCGAGTTGCATGAGTTAAAATAATGAGTTCAGTTGGTTAAAAAAACAAAGCATTTATAACAAGATCGGTAATGAAGTAACGATGATTTTGTTTAATATTTGATGCTTCATTAAAAATATAACGATTAAAGGTGTTTCAATAAAGATTCCTGAGGGATTGCATAAGCACAACGAAAATGTTTTTCGGGGCATGCCTGGTACCCGTGAAGCCCACAGGGACGGCAGGCAAGTTTCTCTGGTACCTGAACAATGGAAGAATTTTCTGATAAGGGGCCGAAACCAAATTCCGGAACGGTAGAACAATATACGACGGTGACACGCGCATTTACTGCCGAAGCCAGGTGCATAGGCGCTGAATCGTTGGTGAAATTCATCCTGGACCCTTTCATCAGGGCTGCCGACTGAAGGAATGTCAGCTGCCCACTGAGATTGGCGATGTGCGGGTGACCCGAATCAAAACAAATTTTATCACAAAGTTCCCGATCGACGGGGGATCCCAGCAGATATACAAAATCATCGGCAGGGATTTTTTGTACCAGTTCTGTCCAAAGTTCAACCGGATATTGTTTGGTGAACCAAAGGGAAGCAGGAGAGATGGTATAATAGATTCCGGTTTTATAACATTGTACCTCGTTTTCATCATCAGGAGATGGATATAACCTGGGTAAATACCGCTTAGGATCGGGGAATTCCTCAACCAGAGAAAGGTTACGGTCGATTTCATGGACGCCATCGCCAATTTTATGTTTGATCTTTCTGGTATATAGGAATGATAATGGATTTTTGTCGAAACCCGTCTTTATACCCGCCCGTGAAAAAGCAGTCATCAGACCGGTCATAAAAAACCGTTGAACATTAACAACCAGGTCATACCGGATTGACCAGACCCGGTGCATCAACTGGTCAAAATGAAGGTAGGATTGTGAGTTTTTATTCCAAATCAGTACTTCATGCAGGAACGGATGATCTTTCAAGAGACTTTCATTTCCTTTTTTAACAAGAAAATCAATGTTGGCATCCGGAAAAACATGATGGAGCTTTTCGAGAATCGGGGTTGCCAGTATCACATCCCCGATCGAAGCGGTTTGGATGATCAGGACCTTCTTCATTATACCGGGACATCGAATTCCCTCAAGGCTTGGTTGAGAGAGGTTTTAAGATCGGTGGATGGCTTGCGTTTACCAATGATCAAAGCACAGGGAACAGCATACGTACCGGCAGTGAAAGTTTTGGTAAAGGAACCGGGAATAACGACAGACTGTGGTGGGACGTAGGCTTTGAAGTCAATGGGTTTTTCACCGGAGACATCAATGATCCTGGTCGATGCGGTAATGACAACATTGGCGCCCAACACCGATTCACGGCCAATGTGAGCGCCTTCGACAACGATGCACCGTGATCCTAAAAAACAGTCATCTTCAATGATCACTGGTGCGGCCTGTACGGGCTCTAGTACGCCCCCGATCCCTACCCCGCCGCTGAGATGTACATTTTTTCCAATCTGCGCGCAGGATCCCACCGTGGCCCAGGTATCGATCATCGTTCCGGAATCCACATAAGCGCCGATGTTGACATAGGAGGGCATCATGATCACGCCTTTTGCGAGGTAAGAACCATAACGGGCAATGGCATGCGGAACGACCCTGACTCCCTGCTTTTCATGATTTCTTTTCAATGGGATTTTATCATAAAACAGGAAGGGGCCCACTTCGGTCACTTCCATTTGACGTACCGGAAAATAAAGGATCACCGCTTTTTTTATCCATTCATTCACGATCCATCCATCACTTTGTTGCTCTGCCACCCTGACCAAACCTTCATCCAATTGATGGATGACCTCATTGATCGCTTCCCTTGTTTGTGGTCGAGTCAACAATTGCCGTTCTTCCCAGGCAGACTCAATAATCTCTCTATAGGATTGTTTCATTGATTGCTAATGATATAATACAGCATAACAGAGAACCAAAGCGCTTATCTCCCATCTCCCATCTTTTCTCCCTTTCAAAATTAGTTAAATTTTCAAATCTTCTTACCTTTGTATCGAAAATGAATATATGGGTAGGATTGTTGCCATTGATTACGGACAAAAGAGGGCCGGTATTGCAGTTACGGATGAACTCCGGATTATTGCCACGGGGTTAACAACCGTTCGTTCAATGGATGTGATAGATTTTTTACTGCGCTATATCAAGGAGAACACAGTGGATTGTTTTGTTGTAGGGGAACCACGGCAGATGAACAATACTCCTTCAGAATCGTCGGTTTACATCGAACCTTTCGTACGAAAACTGGCGCTTGCTTTTCCCTCCATCCCGGTTGAACGGATCGACGAACGGTTTACTTCGCTCCTGGCATCAAGGGCCATCCGCGATTCAGGCGCCAGAAAGAAGGTCCGTCAGGATAAAGCGCTGATCGACACTGTCAGCGCGACCATTATTCTCCAATCCTATCTCGAAACTGTTGGTTCTCGTTACCCCGACTTCAATCTTAAAGCGTAAATTTCATGATTTTTCCCGTTGTTGCTTATGGCCATCCTATCTTAAAAAAAGTAGCAGAAGATATTTCTCCTGATTATCCCGGTTTAAAGGATTTTATTGCCGATATGTGGAATACCATGTATCAATCAGACGGAGTTGGTCTTGCTGCGCCGCAAGTGAACTGTTCCATCCGGGTCATCGTTATTGATGCCTCTCCTTTTGCGGAAAAATATCCGGAAGCTAAGGGTTTTAAAAGGGTTTTCATTAACGCGAAGATCTATAAAAATGAGGGGGAGGAGTTTTCATTCAACGAAGGCTGCCTCAGCTTTCCAGGTTTGCACGAGGATATTTTACGCAAGCCGGTGGTCTATATGAAGTATTATGATGAAAACTTCCAGGAACATGACGAACGTTTTGAAGGTGTACCTGCCCGGATCGTACAACATGAATATGACCATATTGAAGGAATCGTTTTTGTGGATCGTATCCCGTCCCTGAAAAAGATGCTGCTGAAACGGAAACTGACCGATATCTCAAAAGGAAATGTTGAAGTAACCTATAAAATGCTCTTTCCGGCTATCAAAAAAGGAAGAAAATAATTTCCCTGAACCATCAACCATCATTCCTCAATTGTTAATTGTAAATTGTATATGAAAAGATCTACGTTGTTATTATTCCCTGTCCTTCTGATCCTCTCTTCCTGTGGCCCTTCACGGGACAAATCGGTTGCCCAGATCCGGAGTATGGAAAAAAGGCTTTTTGCCCCCGAAGCGGTTAGTTTTGATAAGGCAAAAGCTGACAGCTTGATGACATTGTACACGAAATTTGTTAAGGCTTACCCCCAGGATTCACTCTCCCCTGATTTTTTATTCAGGGCAGCCGGGATTGCCATGAATTCGGGGGATGGCACCATTGCATTGAATCTTTACGACCAGTTCCTGAAGGATTATCCAAATCATCCCCAGGCTGCAATGTCTTTATTTTTCAAGGGATTCGTGTATGAGAATCTGCTGCGAAACCTGGATTACGCCAAGGAGACATACCTTCAATTCATCGAAAAATATCCCAATGATGAATTCAATGATGATGCCCGGATGGCATTGAAGAACCTGGGAAAAACGCCCGATCAGATGATCCGTGAATTTGAAGTGCAACATCGGGCCGACAGCATCCGGGTTGCCGATTCATTAGCTCTTGCTAAAAAACAGGGAAAGCACAAAAAATAATTTTATAATCGTCAATTGTCCGGAAATAAATTCTGATCCTTTACTGTAGCAGGTTCTCCAGGAAGCTCGCCAGCTTTGCCGGTGTGATTTCCGAAAAGAGTTTACCTTCATAGCTGTATGCAATATCTCCGCGCTCTTCTGACACAACGATGGCAATGGCATCGGATTTTTCAGTAATGCCAACCGCAGCCCGATGGCGCAATCCATAAAAAGGAGGAATAGCGGGATCGTTGGAAACCGGCAAAATACAACGGGCAGCATGAATATTGCTCCCGATGATGATTACAGCCCCGTCGTGAAGGGGACTGTTCTTAAAGAAAATAGTTTCAAGCAAAACTTCAGAGATCCTTGCATCAACGGGTTGTCCCGTCTCAACATACTGACCGAGCTCGTTTCTCTGTGTTATGACAATGAGCGCCCCGGTCTTGGTTTCAGACATCTTCTGACATGCTTTTACGATCTTGTCGATGTCGAGGTTCACCGGATTGTTGACCTTGAATTTCCAGAATAAAAAACGCTTTCTCGGATTCTTGATGATCTTTGTATTTCCTATCATCAACAGGAATTGTCGTATTTCAGGCTGAAAAACAACAATCAGGGCGATAACGCCCACGCTGATGAATTGGCCCAAAATCTCTGTGAGCAACTGCATCTGCAGTGTTTTCACCACTTTCCAGATGATGTATATGGCAATGAAACCGATAAATATCCGGATGGCAGCCGTCCCTTTCACGAGGTTATACATTTCATAAAGAAGGATGGCAAAAAGGATGATGTCGATGACATCGACGATCCGAATACCGAAAGGTTCTATCAGTAACATGCCGCGAAATTAAATAAAATTGCCATCTTCGTCAAACCTTTTCAGGAGGATGTTGTTGGTTGCAGAGATTGCATCATACACCACTCCGGCAAGTGCAAACCCTCCGGAATCAATCCGGATTATCGGAATGGTTGAAGATCCCCAGGCAATGGTATCGAACGTTTTTGTCCACAATGTATCACCCTGGTCATTGGTCCGGATTAACCATAGCGCCTGGTTAGCATTGTCGTAAAGACGGGTAATACTTCATCCAGACGGTATCGCCTACAGCGTTGGTTTGTACAAGTATCCCCCTAAGGATATCCCCCGTACGGAGTGCCCCACAAACCAGGAAACCATCGCCCGGGGCCTGCGTTACATGATACCCGTTCATTTCATCGGGGACAGTGTAAGTTTTTTCAAAGCCGACTCCGAAAACTATTTTTCACCGCCAAATCGCTAAAGCGCAAACAGGGTCATTGAAATTCTGAGTATTTTTGTTACAAATTCATGCCATTTAACCGCTGAAATCAAAATAATTGACACATGAAACTATTTAAATGTATTGCTATCCCATGCTTTACGGCGTTATTGCTCTGTCATGTTCCGGGCTTAAGGGCATCCATATCCTGTACTCCGGGCCCTGGTGAAACAGGAAAACCTTTCTCAGTGATGCTTACCATTTACAACACTACGCTTTTAGCCAATGGCAGGGAACAGACGCGGTTACGAATTGCCCTCATCGACAGCATTGCCCGTGAGATCCCCGGAGCCAATGATTCTATCAGGATATATATGACCGGTGACGGGAAGGTGATGGGCTTCGACCGGAAAACACTTGTCACACGTATCGACACGGCAGGAAAAACCTACCTGGCTACCCGTCTTCTAAACGGTACCTGCCAGTTGTTGTTCGTTGCCGGTTCCACTCCCGGAAAAGTCAAGGTTGAGGCAAGATCGGGTAAGCTTTGGCCCGGATTACAAGAGATCCATACGGTCCCGGCAGACTTTGTTATGATGAAGCCGAAACCCATGCAACTCACCGCGACTACAAAAAACATTGACCGGATGATCGGGGCTGACATTTCCTTTCTTCCCCAGGTTGAAACCCGTGGCAACAAATTTTTTGATCAGGGCATACAAAAAGATGCCATCACCCTGTTGCGCGACCACGGATTTAATTATATCCGCTTACGGATTTTTGTCAATCCCGAAAATAAGGACGGATACGCACCGGGTGAAGGATACTGTGGACTACCTTATACACTCGAGATGGCCCGAAGGATTAGGGAAGCAGGGATGAAGCTCCTGCTTGATTTCCATTATAGTGATTACTGGGCCGATCCACAACAGCAGAATAAGCCTAAGGCCTGGGCTGATCTTTCTTTTAATGCGCTTACCGACTCGATAAAATCATATACCACCCGTGTTATTCGGGCGCTGAAGATGCAGGGGACACCTCCGGCCATAGTGCAGGTGGGCAATGAGATCAACCACGGGATCCTGTGGCCGGATGGTCATATCAGCAATCCTGATCAGCTTGCATCACTGCTTAAAGCGGGAATTGCTGGAGTCGAAGCGGCTGATCCTTCCATCCCTGTTATGCTGCATATTGCGCTGGGCGGTCAGAATGATGAAGCTGTTTTCTGGCTCGACAATATGATCGCTCGCGGAGTAACGTTCGACATCATCGGACTTTCTTATTATCCCCGTTGGCATGGCACTCTTGAAGACCTGAAATATAACCTTTCTGACCTTTGTAAAAGGTATAACAAACCATTGGATATAGTGGAATATGGCGATTTTAAAAAAGAAGTCCATGATATCATTTTCAGCCTTCCCGATGATAAAGGAAAAGGAGCCTGTATCTGGGAACCTCTGAGCCCCTGGAGCGGGCTCTTTGATAGGAAAGGCGCAACTACCGTATTGATAAGCGATTATGATCTGTTAAACCTGAAATACCTGGCTGGGAAAAAATAATCATTCCACCCTAATTTTCCGTATCTTGTACCCGTTTCCTGGAGGCTATGGTTTCCGAAAATGAAAATATTTGGTAAAACAATAACTTTTTTGATTCCATGAAAAAAACGTTGACTTTTTTAATACTGGTCCTTTTAACCATTAGTTGTAAAAAGGAGATCATAACAGATTGGACGGTAATGTCTTCTGGCACTTCTAATGCTTTAAATTCTATTGTTTTTCCAACTTCCGGAACCGGATATGTTGTCGGGGAAAGTGGTACTATTCTGAAAACAACCGATGAAGGGACCAGTTGGACTGCTCAAAATTCGGGGGTTAAAACTACTTTAAATGCGGTTTATTTTATTGACGCGAATACAGGATATGCTGTTGGAGCAGGAGGCGTTATTTTGAAAACCACCAATGGGGGCTCCAGTTGGGCGCTTCAGGTTTCCGGAAATACGAATGAACTGTTTTCCATTTTTTTTACGGATTACAACAAGGGTTATGCGGTGGGTTACAAAGGCACGATACTCACTACCGATAACGGAGGGGAATTATGGACAAGCGTGGATTCCGGAACCGCGGAATGGTTATGGTCGATTTACTTTACAGATGCCAATACCGGTTATATTGTGGGGAATTTGGGCATCATTTTAAAGACTGTTGATGCCGGGGTACAATGGACCGCTCTGACTTCCGGGACCACCAAAGATCTGCTTTGCATTCATTTCCCTTCTGCCAATACGGGATATATCGCCTGTGGCGGTGGTTCTATTTTAAAGACAACGAATGGAGGAACAACATGGACAAGTTATAATACACTTACTTCAAATGATTTGTACTCAATATATTTCCCCAGCCAGAACACAGGCTATGCGGTAAGCTGGCCGGGAGTAATATTGAAAACTACCGATGGGGGTAAATACTGGATCAAACAAGTTTCAAATACTTCCAATGGATTGCTGACGGTCTATTTCAGGGATAATGCTACCGGATATGTTGCGGGTACCAAGGGAACCATCATAAGGACCACCAATGGCGGTGGAAGTGGTTCAGAGTAACCTCTGACTTCATTCGCCGGTTTCTTCATTTTTCATCATTTTCACAAGCCTGATTGCTTCTATTGCCTCTTTGACATCATGTACCCGGAGGATATTGGCTCCTTTTAATATGGCGATGGTATTCAGGACAGTAGTGCCATTCAGCGCTTCAGAGGGCTTGATGCCCAATGCTTTATTGATCATTGATTTTCGGGAAAGTCCTGCCAGGAGTGGGACACAAAAGGATTGAAAAGAATCAAGATGTTCCAGTAGCGAGAAGTTATGTTCAACCGTTTTTCCAAAACCAAACCCTGGATCGATGATCACCTGCCTGATCCCTTCCTGACGACAGTGAATAAGCTGCTGCTCAAAAAAATATGTGACTTCAGCAACCACATCGGAATAAACGGGATTGACCTGCATATTCCCCGGGGTCCCTTTCATGTGCATCATGATATAAGGTACATTGAGGTTGGCAATGGTTTTCAGCATCTCTTCCCCGTAACGCCCTCCGTAGATGTCATTGATCATATCAGCCCCGTTTTCAATCATGGCGCGGGCGACATAAGGCCGATAAGTGTCAACCGATATAATACATTCAGGGAAATGATGACGGATGGCTTTTAACGATGGAAGCAATCGCTCTAATTCTCCTTTTTGATGGACTTCTTCAGAACCGGGCCGTGTTGAAACCGCCCCGATGTCAATGATCGCCGCCCCGTCATTTAACATTTTTTCAACCCTGTTTACCTGGGCATCCGGCGAAAGATATCGACCTCCGTCGAAAAACGAATCAGGGGTAACATTCAAAATTCCCATCACCACCGGAGTGGTCAGATCCAGAATGCGGCCCCCTGTACAGAATATATGCCTGTTCACTTCTTTTCTTAACTTTCCGTTTTCAAAATTACGTCAAAATCCAAATTCTTGCTACTTTTAACGTCTAAAAACTGTTGAAGCTGATTCTATGGATTCCCTGCATCATACCGAACAACAATTCGAAACGGTCATTAGTCAGTGCCGCGAAATATTTCTGACCAAGCTGAAGGATTACGGGACGTCCTGGCGCATTCTCCGGGCCCCTTCCATCACCGATCAGATTTACATCAAGGCCCAGCGAATCCGTAGTATCCATGATAAAGGCGTTCAAAAAATCGGAGAAGGGATCAAACCTGAATTTATCGGAATCGTCAATTATTCTGTCATCGCGTTGATCCAACTTGAGCTTGGTACTGAGGAAAACCTCACGCTGGATCCGGAATATGCATCCCGGTTATATCAAAAATATACGACTGCCTCGCTCGACCTGATGATGAAAAAAAACCATGATTATGGTGAAGCCTGGAGGAATATGCGGCTCAGTTCACTGACCGACATCATTCTCATGAAACTGATGCGCATCAAACAAATTGAAGATAATAAGGGCAAAACATTCATCTCCGAAGGGGTTGATGCCAACTACTATGATATTATCAATTATGCTGTCTTTGCATTGATAAAAATGGAATATGAAACTCCTTAGAAACATTTTCCGGGTCATTGTCGGAATAGTCTTTATTTTTTCCGGATTTGTCAAAGGGATTGATCCCATGGGTACTGTTTTCCGGATGAATGACTACTTCATTGTTTTCGACCTGCCGTGGGCAACCCATTTCAGCCCTTATCTGACCATCTGCCTTTGTGCCCTCGAATTTAGTCTTGGCATAAGCCTGCTTTTCAACCTCTGGATCCGTAAAACGTCGTGGTTTCTGCTCCCCCTGATGCTTTTCTTCACCATTCTTACTTTTTTCGATGCCCTTTACAACCTGGTCCCCGATTGCGGTTGTTTTGGTGATGCCTTAAAGCTGACCAATATTCAAACTTTTATTAAAAACCTGATATTGATGGCTTTTGTAATTCCGATTTTTACCTGGCGAAAAAAATACAGGAGCCTCTTTTCTTCTACGGTCGATATCACAGTTTTATTGATCATTGCAATGTCCTTTGCCATGGTGTCTGTTTATTGTTATTCCCATCTGCCCCTCATTGATTTCATGGGATGGAAGGTGGGTAACCGGGTCAATAAAACCGACACCATGCCGGTTCAGTTTTATGTGACCTATAAGAATAAAAACACTGGTGAGGAGCGGGAATTCAAAGCCCCCAATTATCCCTGGAATGACTCCGTGTGGCTTTCAACCTGGATCTTCAAAAGGCAACGTGTGGTGGACCCGAATATTAACAAAGGGCTTGCCCTTCAGGTCGAAGATGAACAGGGCAACGATTTTACATCGAATGTTTTGGACAACCCCGATTATCAGTTCATCCTGGTCGCTTATGACCTAAGGGAATCTAACCCCGAAGCCTTTACACGGATACTTCCCTTTTATAAAAATGCAGTCCGGGATGGCTATTCTTTTGTTTGCCTCACAAATACTACGGGAAAGGAATTACGTGATTTCAAAATGGTTCACGGGACCGCTTTTGATTATTACAACTCAGATGACGTGGTACTTAAAACAATGGTCAGATCCAACCCCGGACTTGTCCTGGTCAAAGATGGCGTCGTATTGGCCAAATGGGCATGGCGGGATTTCCCCGATTACGCGACCGTTAAGAATATGTACCTGGGAGGTTGGGGAAAAAAGATGGGGAATAAAAAATAAGAGATGGGAAATGGGGAATCAATGTTGAAATTTAAGAATTAAATCGTAAGCTTTTCTTGTTATCCTTTATCCTTCACCGTCTTTCATATGGGATCCTGGTTCTTTTCGGGGTCGTGGTGATGATTTTTTTTCTGTTCAACATTCTTCCCGGCGATCCTGCCCGGATGATGTTGGGACAGCGGGCAGATATGGCTTCGGTCGAAGCCATCAACAAAGACCTGGGACGGGATAAACCATTATATCTTCAGTTCCTTAATTACCTTAATGATTTATCGCCTCTCTCATTTCACAACACGAAAGATCCCGATAGCTACTGGTATCTTGAGCATGAAAAATACGGCAGGACGCTGACCCTGATCCCGCTTGGTAAGGATCATTCCCTGGTTATAAAAGAGCCTTACATGCGTCGTTCTTATCAATCAAAGAGAAATGTTTCTGAAATCCTGATCGAAGGGTTTATCAATACATCTATTCTCGCTGTTGTTGCCATGACCTTTGCCATCGTTGTTGGGATCGCGATCGGAATTGCTTGTGCCATCTGGAAAAACAGTTTTTTTGACCGTTTCTCATTGGTCTTTTCGGTGCTGGGAATGTCGCTTCCTTCTTTTTTTGTCGCCATTTTGTTCGCCTGGATATTCGCGTTCGTCCTGGTCAGATATACCGGATTGAATATGACCGGAAGCCTCTTTTCGGTGGATGATTTCGGACGGGGGGAATATCTGGACCTTAAAAACCTGATCCTTCCTGCCATCACTTTGGGTATTCGGCCATTGGCGATCATTGTAGAGCTTACGCGGAATTCCTTGCTCGAAGAGCTAAGCCAGGATTATATACGGACTGCCAGGGCCAAGGGGCTGGGAAAGTTCCGGATCCTTTTTAAACACGCCCTGAAAAACGCGCTGAATCCTGTTGTAACGGCTATTTCAGGATGGCTTGCTTCCCTTCTGGCCGGGGCGGTTTTTGTGGAATTTATCTTCGATTGGAAAGGAATCGGAGTGGTCATTGTTAATGCTTTGGATAAATACGATTTCCCGGTAATCATGGGAGCAGTTCTTTTTATCTCCGTCATCCTGATCATTATCAATTTCTTTGTCGATATTATATACGGAATGCTTGATCCGCGCGTTAGGATATCATAGGAGTTACACTTATTAGCTTAGCGACATGGCGGTGAAAAGTAGTTTTTGGATTGAACATGAATTTTGATAATAACTTACTAATTAACCCTTTATACCAATAGAAATGAGAACACGAATTGTTGCCGGAAACTGGAAAATGAACAAGACCTTTAAAGAAGCTGAAAAGTTGATAACCGAAATTGCCGACGCGTTGGATGATATACCGTTGGATAATAAAGAGGTGATTTTATGCCCCCCGTACCTGTACCTCGAAATGGCCGCGGATGTTGCCGAAGAAGCCAACTTTAGCGTGGGGGCACAAAATTGTTACCCGGCCGACTGTGGCGCATACACCGGCGAAACAAGCCCGGTCATGCTTCAATCGCTTCATGTGGATTATTGCATTATAGGCCACTCCGAAAGACGTAAATATTTCAATGAAAGTCATGAATTTTTGGCCCGGAAAACAGATGCCTTGCTCAAACATGGTATTTGTCCGATTTTTTGTTGTGGGGAAGTCTTACCGGAAAGGGAGGCTGGAAATCACTTTGATGTAGTTAAAAAACAACTTACCGAATCCCTTTTCCATCTTTCCGAAGAGGAAATTGGTAACATAGTGATCGCTTATGAGCCGGTATGGGCCATCGGTACCGGGGTTAATGCAACACCGGGACAGGCGCAGGAAATGCATGCTTATATCAGACAACTGGTCGCGGAAAAATATTCTCCGGGAACTGCCGAAAATATAACCATACTGTATGGAGGAAGCTGCAATGCAAAAAATGCCGATGAACTTTTCTCTCAAAAAGACGTGGACGGTGGACTTATCGGAGGCGCTTCCCTGAAAGCAGAGGATTTTATAAGCATTGTTACTTCCTTATAACTTATGGATTATCTTGAATTTACGTTGAACCTTCTTCCTGGCGCTGACCCCGGGATTGTCATAGCGATCCTTTCGGAATCGGGTTTTGAAAGTTTCGTCGAATCAGATGATATGATCCTGGGCTATATCAGCGAAGATTCCTTTGCCACTGAAGTGATCATTCCGGTTCTCGAAGAGATGGTTGAAAAGGGACTGTTTTTTTACCGGTATGAAACCATCAAAAGCCAAAACTGGAACGCCCTTTGGGAAAGCAATTACGATCCGGTGAGCATCGATGGGAAGTGTATGATCAGGGCCCCGTTCCATAAGCCTGTTGCGGGTATGCAATATGATATCGTGATCGAACCAAAGATGTCATTCGGTACTGCCCATCATGAAACAACTTTTCTGATGATTCAGCTGTTGATGGAAGAAAGTATCAGCGGAGAAAAAATCCTCGATATGGGGTGCGGGACCGGAGTATTAGGGATCCTGGCCTTTAAAATGGGCGCCGGGGAAGTGGTCGCTATCGATAATGATGATTGGGCATATAAAAACGCCCTGGATAATATAAAGAAAAATGATGCCGCGAAGGTGACAGTAATCCAGGGCGAAGCGGGTGATATTCCCCGGCTTGGTTTTGATCTGATCATGGCCAATATCAACCGGAACGTTTTGCTCAGGGATATTCCGGCCTACGCGAAATCATTGAAGGACCACGGCGTTTTGCTGATGAGCGGATTTTATGAAATGGACCTCTCACTCCTTAGGATTGCGGCCGAAGATGCCGGCTTGCATTATTTCACTTCAAGGGTGAAAAACAGCTGGGTTTGCGCAAAATTTGTAAAATGAAACAAAGCCGTACGACTTTTTTTCTTCCGGTTCTGGTTCTCGTTGTCCTCTTCTCATTGAACGGATCCGTTTATGGACAAAAACCAACTCATTTCTCAGCCGATTCAACCCAATTCATCACAGAGCTTAATTTATTATTCTCTGGTATCTCAGATCAGGAAAAAAAGATCATTGCCCCGGAAATACTTGATTTTACACGGAAATGGAATACCGGTCAGTTTGATCAGGAACGGAAAAAGATCATTGCCACTATCTGTAATGAAATGGTTAAAAAGAAAATCCGCGCTTATCCTGACTTTTATAATTATATCAATACCCTGAATATATTTTACAACTCAAAACAACCTGATGCTCTCTTCAATCCATGGTCGGATATCCTGAAGAAACTTATTTTAGAAAAAAATAGCCGGAAATTTATTTCCTTTTTGGAATCCACTAAAAATCTTTTTTCTGAAAAGCTGGTTTATAAATCGGCTTCCACGCAATGGAAAATCACTGACCCCGTATTCCGTTTCTTTTATGATTCCGTTCCTTTTATTGAATTTTCCAAGTCCGACCTGGTTTGTTATGCCAATAAGGACAGCCTGAATATATCCGGAACCCGTGGGATCTATTTCCCCCTGACCAACATCTGGAAAGGGCAGGATGGAAAGGTGACATGGGCACGCGCGGGAGAGGACCCGGCTAAGATTTATGCCATGCTTGACCGGTATGTGGTTCAGATGCAATATTCGAAATATATGGCCGATTCGGTCCTGTTCAGGCATGCCCGTTATTTTCCTTCTGCAATTTTGGGACAGCTGGAAGATAAAGTGTTGGCTGACGTTACTCCTGAAAAAGCTTCCTATCCCCGCTTTTATTCCTATGATAAAATGATCGGGATTGAACGGATTTTTCCAAATATCGATTATCTCGGTGGGTTTGCCCTGGAAGGTTCCCGTGTGATCGGTTCGGGAACTCATTCGCGTGATGCCCGGTTGTTTTTTAAAAAAAACGAGCATGATATTGTTACTGCCGGTTCACAGACTTTCATCATCCACCCTGATCGGGTCAACTCAAACAACGCATCCATAACAATATACCATGACACCGATTCCATCTTTCATCCTGGCTTACAGCTCAAATACCTGGATGAAAAAAAAACTTTGTCACTCACACGTGATGAACGGGTAGCGGCGATCAGCCCCTGGTTCGATTCCTTTCATAAAATTGAGATTTACTGCGATGCGTTATACTATAAGGTCGGAGACCAGAAGATTAGCTTCGAAGTAATGGGAAGTGCGGGAAAGGAACATAAAGCGATTTTGGAATCGAGTAACTGTTATTCACAATACCGTTATGAGAAACTTCAGGGTATCGACGAGATCAACCCGCTGGATGTCATAAGCCGGTATTCCTTACGGAAGAAATCAAGGGAAATAACCCTTGATGGGCTGACGGGATATATGGATAAGCCGGTGGAACAGGTGGAATGGATCCTACTGAATTTAGCCAACAAGGGATTTCTGGTTTATGATTTTGACACTAAGACTGCCCATATCAAGGATAAATTATTCAATTATGTCAATGCCCGGAATGCCAAATCCGATTATGACGTTATTTCGTATAACTCAACTGTAACAGGGGTCCCTAACGCGATCCTGAATTTCGAAACCTTCGATCTTAAAATTCAGGGAGTGCCGGTCATAGCGCTCAGTGATTCACAGGCTGTTTATATCTTTCCTCAGGATTCTGTAGTGGTTTTAAAGAAGGATATGGATTTTAAATTTACCGGGAAGATAGAAGCCGGGTTGTTTAGGTTTTATGTTCACGACGGGTCTTTTGAATACAACAAATTCAGAATAAACCTTCCTTTCATCGATTCTATGGCTTTTGCTGTCCGTGATAAAAAATGGGATCCTGTAACCGGAACCTATCCCCTGATCAAGATCCGGGACGTCATCACCCAACTGGGCGGGGAGTTACAAATTGACGATTCAACCAATAAATCGGGATTGAAAGCCTTGGTTGAATACCCGATATTTATAAACCGGAATAACTCATTTGTATACTGGAACAAATCTTCGGTCCAGAACGGAGCCTATAAAAAAGAAAATTTCTTTTTTGAGTTACAGCCCTTTACGTTGAAAAGCCTTGATATAGTCACAACCGACAGCCTGAAATTTACTGGCTCCCTGACTTCTGCAGGGATCTTCCCGAAAATTGAAAAACCGCTGATGGTACGCCCTGACTATTCATTGGGGCTGGAGAAGCTAACCGATACGGCCGGGTTGCCCGTGTATGGCGGAAAAGGCATGTTTTATTCAGAGATTGACTTGAGCGACCGGGGATTGAGGGGAGATGGTATATTGAAATTTCTGAATTCCACCACGGTCTCCCGGGATTTTGTTTTTCTGCCGGAATCCATGAAGACTTTAGCAGGTCAGTTTGTGATTGCTAAAATGGAATCCCCGGTGGAATATCCTGCTGTCAGCGCTGATTCGGTTAACCAGGTATGGTTGCCTTACAAAGATTCTTTGTTGGTCACGACCTTCAAAAAGGAAATGGTCATGTATAATGGTCGGGCTTCCTATGCAGGGACACTCGCGCATACACCTCGTGCTTTAACTGGTAATGGATCCCTGAAGATCAACAACGCCACAATGGATTCGAAGAATTTCGGGTTCAGGTCAAGTACTTTCGATGCTTTTATCAACAGCTTCAGGATCAAATCTGTTGATCAATCAAGTCTGACCATATCGACCCGTGATTATGAGTCACATTTTGATCTTGGTCAAAGAAAAGGAGAGTTTAAATCAAGCTCGGGATCATCAAAAGTTGATTTCCCGTTCAATCAATATATTTGTTCGGTTGATCGTTTTGAATGGCTCATTGATAGCGGAGCCGTAATGCTTTCCAACGACAGAAGCCCGGTAGGGATTTCCGATACGCTCGATTATCACAACCTGATCGATGAGGCTTACACCGGTTCGGAATTTATCTCGGTTCATCCAAAGCAGGATTCCCTGCGTTTTTTCGCCCCGGCTGCCCTGTATAATCTCCGGGACCAGGTGATCCAGGCACAGGACGTGAAGATCATCAAAGTGGCTGATGCTGCGATTTTTCCAGATTCTGGCAAGATCACAATTCTCAAGGATGCCCGGATACAGCTTCTCGAAAATGCTACTGTGATCGCCAACACTGACAAGCAGTACCATCGTTTTCTCAATGCCCGTCTCTCGGTTTTATCACGAAAAAACTATTCCGGTTCGGGAGATTATCTGTATAAAGATCAGGCCGGGGAGGGGGAAACAATCCATTTCGACCGGATCAGTGTTGATACCACAGGACAAACCGTGGCATCCGGATCAATTCCGGATTCATCTGGCTTTATGCTCAGCCCCGAATTTGCTTTTAAAGGTCAGGTCGGGTTGCTTGCAGCTGATAAAAAGCTCAGCTTTGATGGGGGATTCAGGGCCATTACAAGTTGTTTGACATCCAGGCCCGAATGGATCAAATTCGATGGTTTTATCGATCCGCTTCAGGTTCAAATACCGTTGCGTTCACCGCTGAAGACCATGAATAGTGAAACAGCGGGTATCGGGTTGATGTTTTCCAATACTGAAGGGAAAATCATCCCGGCATTTTTCAAAAGGAAAAGTTCTTTCAGCGATTCAACTATGATCACTTCCGGCGGATTTGTTGAGTATAACCAGATCTCCAGGGAATTTCGCATTGGTGATGCAGATAAACTGAAAAACCTGGGGACAAAAGGAAATTTTATATCCCTGAACAACTATAACTGCAGGATCAGGGGAGAGGGAAAACTCAATTTAGGCCTTAATTCCGGTGGGATGAAAATGGAAACCTTCGGCTCTATCGATTATTATATCATACCCGATTCCACGAACGTTCACGTTGCCATCGCCCTGACTTTCCCTTTCTCTGACCAGGCTATGCTTCGCTTTATTACCTTGCTCGAATCGGTCAATCTGGCCGGGGTAAATTTAGCCCAAACGCCCTATGCCATGGCCATGGAGACGTTGCTTGAACCGGGAGAACTTGCACGCGTGAAGTCGGAGATGGAGCTGGTCGGAAAGTATAAAAAATTTCCGGATGCCATGGACAGGACGATTTTCCTCGCTGATGTCGTGATGAAATTTGATACCACAACCCGGTCTTATGTCTCAAACGGTCCCATCGGTATCGGCAATGTTGGCAAAACAACCGTAAACAGGTATGTAAACGGTATCATCGAGCTTTCAAAAAAACGCAGGGATGACGATTTTACACTTTACTTTCAACTCAATGCCGATGAGTGGTTCTTTTTCAATTTCCGCGGTAATATAATGCAGGCAATCTCTTCCGATCTGGACTTTAATGATCTGTTAACCGCCGCGGTCCGCTCAAAAACAGAAATGGACCGGGTTAATAAGATCATCAAAGGATATCGCTATTCCATTTCAACCGACCGTAAAAAACGGGATTTTCTCAGGAAATTTGAATCCGAATAGAATCCATATTTTGCTTTACTTTGCAAATTCAAACAAGCTATAAAACATTCAAACCAATACGAAACCCCGGAAATCATAAAATATTTGAATTTAATCTCAAATCATGAGCCTACTCCGAAAACCACTTTTCCCCGCCAAGTCATTCAGACGCTAAAAATTAAATAATAGAATATGAATTATATATGTCATTTCATTTTTGTGGAAAAATAAAGATTTGACTTTTCGGAACAGACTCAATAGTCAATAGTCAATAGTCAATAGTCAATAGTCAATGGTTCTCTATATTATCCTCGCAGTCTTAATAGCCTATCTTCTTGGCAGCATTCCATCCGCGGTCTGGTTTGGGAAATTGTTTTACGGCACCGATGTCCGCGAATATGGAAGCGGAAATTCAGGCGCCACCAACGTATTCAGGGTACTGGGTTACAAAGCGGGAATACCTGTTCTGGCTTTTGATGTCTTTAAAGGATGGCTGGCAATTCAACTTGTGAATTGGTTCCCGGTCCCCGGACTGCAACCCGATCCCATGGTTTATATAAAAATCGGAGTTGCTGTCGCGGTTTTTCTGGGTCATGTATTTCCCTTGTATGCTGGTTTTAGGGGTGGAAAGGGAGTGGGAACATTGGCAGGAGTTGCCATTGCTTTATATCCCTTGGCATTACTGGTGGTTGTAGGTGTTTTTATCCTTATATTTGCTATTACGCGTTATGTTTCCCTGTCTTCTATACTGGCAGCCCTGTCGTTTCCATTCATTGTGATATTCATCTCCGGCGAAAGAAATTTTGCCTTGATTGGATTAGCTGTTTTAGTAGCAATCGTTATTCCGGTCACACACAGGAAAAACATAAAACGGTTGCTTCACGGCGAGGAACGAAAAATTGTATTTAAAAGGAAAGACGGGCAAAGTCAAACCTGAAATTATTTATCCGACATTGTAAATAGAAATAATAAGTTGTATATTTGACTCAATTTTATAAAATAGTTCTACCATGAAATTTATCATCTCTAGTAATGTTTTACTCAAAAATTTGCAGGCCATACAGGGCGTCATAAACACCAACAACACCCTTCCTATTTTGGATGATTTTCTTTTTGACCTGAACGAAGATGTGCTGACCATTACTTCTTCCGATCTGGAAACCACCATGCGCCTGACCGTTAAACCAGACAAGTCAGAAGAAACAGGCAGTATTGCCATCCCGGCAAAAATCCTGGTTGATACGTTAAAGACCTTTCCTGAAATTCCGGTATCCTTTAACATTAATATTGAATCCTTAATGGTGGAAATTTCTGCCGGAGAAGGGAAATATAAATTATCGGGCCACAAAGCAGAAGAATATCCCCGCACCCCATCACTGGAGGATACAACGGCCATCAAACTTGATTCTTATATGATGGCCCAGGCAATCAATAAAACCATCTTTGCTACAGGGAACGATGAACTCAGGCTCGTGCTTTCAGGGATCTTTTGCGAACTTTCGCCAGAAGATGTAACGTTTGTTACCACGGATGCACACAAACTGGTACGGTATAAACGGACCGACCTGAAATCAACCCATTCGGCTTCTTTTATTTTGCCTAAAAAACCCATGAACCTGTTGAAAAATATCCTTTCAGGATCAGAAGTCCCGGTAACCATTGAATACAACAAAACAAATGCCTTTTTCTCATTTTCCAATATCCATCTGATCTGTCGCCTCATCGACGGCAAATACCCGAACTATGACGCTGTGATCCCCAAGGATAACCCCAATAAACTTACCATCGATCGTCATGCCCTCCTCTCAACGATCCGTCGGGTCGCCATCTTCGCCAACCAATCCACCCATCAGATCCGGTTCAAGGTTTCTGGTCAGGAATTGCTGTTAAGCGCCGAAGATGTCGATTTTTCGAATGAGGCAAAAGAAAGGTTAAGCTGTTCCTATGAAGGGGATGATATGGAGATCGGGTTCAACTCCAAATTCATGTTGGAAATGCTGAGCAATATCGATACGGATGAAGTGATGCTTGAAATGTCGGCTTCCAACAGAGCAGGGATACTGACCCCCGTAAACAATGAAAACAAGGATGAAGACATCCTGATGCTGGTCATGCCGGTCATGCTTAATAAATAATTCTTAATCATTACAGTATTAACCAAATTCCAATAGCCATGAAAACGAAAAATATTTTGATTTTTATTTCGCTGGCAGTCATCCCTTTTCTGTTCTTTTCCTGTGATAAAGTGAAGGATTTGGCTACAGTTAATGTAACCTATAAGGTTCCCCGTATTCCTTTCACTTATTACCCTACCACCATGAAATCGGGTGAGACAATCCTATGCACCCAGCAGGTTAATCTGAACGTTGACAGCCTTCTGGCAATCTATCTGCCAGGGGGAAGCCTTGATGAAACTTCTTTTTCCAGCTTTTCCATAACCATTCAGGCTCCTGATACTGCCAATTTCGGTTGGCTTACCTCAGCACGCGCGGTAGTTTCTCCCGATGTAAATTTTACATCCTGGATACAGGTGGGAAATGTAACCAATACGGATCCCCTTGCTAAAACCGTGGTCCTGACGATGAACAATGATAATATCCGTCCCTATCTTGGGACACAGGGATTTTATATTCGCGTATACGGGGTAATTAATGGTGCAATCCCTTACCAATGGTTGCAAATGTATATTGATTCAGAACTGAAGTTGAATATCCAGGCGCTTTAACAATTATCAATCGCCTACAAAACAACTTACAGTAAAGTAAAAGAGGCTGCACCTTCAGGTGACAGCCTCTTTTACTTTTCATAAAGAGAAAAGTAACTAGTTTTTTCGGACGTTAATGGCTTTCTTACCCCTTTTGTCTTCTGTGATGTCAAAGGAAACCTCATCGTTTTCCCTGATTTTGTCCACAAGACCACTTACATGAACAAAAATTTCTTGTTGGCCTTCATCATCAATAATGAAACCAAATCCTTTTCTTTCATTGAAAAATTTAACTTTACCTGTTGCCATGGTGATGAAAATTTATTATGAATAACTTATGCGAATTTACAATATTTTTTCATAATCAAAAATTTCAAATAATTTT
>JALNWE010000002.1 GCA_023231065.1 Bacteroidales bacterium | reverse complement strand
TTCACGATCACGGTGGACCCGACTCCGCAACCCGTCGTTGATGGGCCTGATTCGGTATGTCAGCGCAGTTCCGGCGATACCTTCACTACGCAGGCGGGTATGCATCTTTATATATGGGACTTATCCCCTGGAGGTATCTTTGTTTCCGGAGGAGGTCCAAATGATAATACTGCAATGGCAATATGGGACGGACCGGGACGGCAATGGATCAGTATAAACTACACCGATCCTTCGGGATGCGTTGCATTTAATGCCACGGTTCATGATGTTAATGTTCACCCCAGACCTGACCGGGCTGAAGAAATACAGGGGACCACTCCGGTATTTCCAGGCGAGCGTAATGTGGAATACAGCATACCTCCCATAGCCAACGTGACTGGATATACATGGTCACTCCCTCCGGGAGCCTCTATCACAAGCGGGGAGAATACCAACTCTGTCGGGATAACTTTCTCGGAAAATGCAGATTGTGGCATTTTAAAAGTATCGGGTGTTGGGGAATGCGGAAGCGGACCATCCTCGCCCGACTTCTTAATTCATGTGAACCCTGTGGTAACAGAGAATATTAACCTGCTCAACATCCTTTGTAACGATCACAGGTGCTACAATGCCTGGAATACAATCACGGTAGCCGGAAACGGAAACTGGTTCATAATCCTGCCGGGAAGTGATGTTACGATGATTGCCGGGAAAAACATTATCTATCTGCCTGGGACCACGGTCCAATTGGGGGGATATCTGCATGGTTACATTACCACCAACAGAACTTATTGCGGAGATCAACCTCCGTCGATGGTCGATGCAGATCCTGATGAAATGAAATCAGCATTTCCGGATGAAATTAGTTCTGATTTTTTGAAAACTTATCCTAATCCGACAATGGGAACATTTACACTTGATTTAGGTCCAGAAGGAGCGACCGGAACGGTACGGGTGATGATATTCAATATGATGGGTGAAATGATCAAGATGGAAGAATTTCCAGGTCAGGCTCAAAAAATAATTGACTTATCGGGTCAGCCGACCGGGATCTACAACGTTTTTGTGTTGAAAGGGGAAGAAAAGGGAACCATAAGAATTATCAAGCATTAAAAGCAAAAAATATGTCTATTCAAAGCAACCGTTTGTCGAAGGAAGAATACGAAAATAATTTTTCTGACATCCATCCCCCGTTCGGGTTTGATGAAACCGCCGTGATAGAGGCCAATCGATGTTTTAACTGTTTTGATGCCCCTTGCACAAAATTATGTCCAACAACCATTGACATACCCAGGTTCATCCGGCAGATTGCATCCGGTGATATCAAAGGGTCAGCCAGAACTATTTTTTCTTCCAACATCATGGGGACCGGATGCTCAAAAGTTTGTCCCGTGGAAAAACTATGCGAAGGGGTTTGTGTATATCATTTTCTAAAGGAGAAACCTGTTTCCATTGCCAAACTTCAACGGTTTTCCACCGAAAAGGCGCTGAGGGAAAAATGGAAACTCTTTGACCGCAAACACGGGATTGGTAAAAAAGTCGCGGTTGTTGGGGCGGGCCCTGCAGGGCTTTCCTGTGCCCATGCTTTATCTATGAGCGGAGTGGATGTCACGATTTTCGAAAAAGAAAAAAGACCGGGAGGGCTTATGACCTATGGCATAGCAGGTTATAAGGTTACTTCGGGATTCTGTCAGGATGAAATCGACTATATTCTGTCGATAGGAGGTATACAGATACAACTTGAAAAGGAGTTGGAAAATCACTTTACTCTTGAACAACTCAGAAAAAATTATGATGCTGTTTTTCTTGGAATCGGACTTGGAATGACCCGGTCATTGAATATTCCCGGTGAATCGCTTGAGGGTGTTATTGATGCCATGACGTTCATCAAACAAATAAGGACCCTTGAACATTCTCAAATTGCGGTGGGTGAGAAAGTAGCTGTGATCGGGATGGGAATGACCGCCATCGATGCAGCCACCCAGGCAAAAAGACTTGGCGCCAGGGAAGTGACGCTGGTGTACAGAAGATCGGTCCGTGAAAAACCATGTACCGATACCGAGTTGAAAGTAGCCTTACTGGACGGCTGCTCCATCTTGTGGCTTATGAGCCCGAAAGAAATCCTGGGTGAAAACGGTAAAGTGAAAAAGCTTGTTTGTGAGAAAATGATATTGGGAGAACCAGACAATTCAAGCCGGCGGGCGCCAGTTCCAATGGGTGAAACCGTAACGATCGATGTCGATCTGATCATTAAAGCAACCGGGCAGGTTCCCTATGAAACGTTGATCAGAAAATCGTCGGTTCAAGATAAGGATGGAAAAATTTCGATCAACGACATGGCCATGACCACCATCCCGGGAATATTTGCCGGCGGGGATGCCGTATCTGGCGGGAAGGAGGTCGTAAACGCTGTTCAGGCCGGCAAAAATGCCGCCCAAGCGATACTCGCTTATCTCCGGTGATATTATGAAGCTGTTTGTTGAATTACATTGTTTTTACAGGATCAAGGATCATCTAAATTAAATTTTACTGACCATTTCTTTCTGATCAAACCCCAATATCTTTTCTTTGTTGACATATATTTAAGTTTTTAATTTACAAGTTTATGGCAGATATTCATTCAAATTTCCTGGGAATTAAATCGCCCAATCCTTTCTGGCTTTCTTCAGGTCCCCCGACTGATAAAAAAATAAATGTTATCCGCGCATTGGAAGCCGGATGGGGTGGCGTGGTATGGAAAACATTGGGTACACAGATCAAAAATGTCTCATCCCGTTATTCAAGCCTTCATTTCAACGGAAGAAAAATTGCCGGATTCAATAACATTGAATTGATCTCCGACAGGCCTCTTGAACTGAATCTCCTGGAAATCAGGGAAGTGTTGAGGCTTTTTCCGGATCGGGCTATGGTGGTCTCTCTTATGACCGATAACAACAAGGAAAGCTGGCATGAAGTGGTGAAAAAAACACAGGATACGGGGGCCCATGGCATAGAACTGAACTTCAGTTGCCCTCATGGCATGGTAGAAAGAAGTATGGGCGCTGCTGTTGGCCAGGATCCCGAAATTGCCAGGATGGTCGTTGAATGGGTCATGGAAGTGGCTGAAATTCCGGTAATAACAAAACTCACTCCCAATGTCCATTCAGTGGTTCCGGTCGGAAGGGCAGTCGTTGAAGCCGGTTCAAATGGCATTTCGTTGATCAACACGATACAATCGGTTACCGGAATTGACCTGGATACCCTTGTGCCTAATCCGAATGTTGGTGGAAGTTCAGCATTTGGAGGTTATTGTGGTCCTGCCGTTAAACCCATCGCACTGAAATTCCTTACCACCCTGGTTCAGGACGAGGTCACCAAAAGCGCTCCCATTTCAGGGATAGGGGGTATAACAACCTGGAAAGATGCAGTGGAATTCTTTCTCCTTGGCGCTTCCAATGTCCAGGTTTGCACTGCCGCGATGCTCAACGGATTCAGAATAATCAATGACCTATGCGAAGGGCTGGGCAACTGGATGGATGATAAGGGATATAAAACGCTTGATGAAATTATCGGTTTATCGGTTCCAAAAATGACCAAATGGGAAAAACTGGACATCAACTTCCATATTGTTGCAAACATCAATCACGACCGATGCATTCACTGTGGCCTATGCTATATAACCTGTGAGGATACTTCCCATCAGTCCGTAGAGATGGAGCAAAGTGTCCCTTATAATACTTATAAAATCAAAGAGGAGGAATGTGTCGGGTGTAACCTGTGTAAAATTGTCTGTCCGATCAATGGATGTATAACGATGCTGGAGCGGAGGAAAGGGGATGAATATATAAATTGGCTGGAATACCAAAAGAGGGGTTTGCCGTTGAACGATCATTGAGTTGACCCACCAGGATTCGAACCTGGACCGAGAGAACCAAAATCTCTTGTGCTGCCTTTACACCATGGGTCAATACTATTTGCGATTGACTAATAATCTGTTTTCGTGTATCCTGTACCTTCCATCCGTTATCAATCCGCAAACCGGACTGCAAAAGTAGAAAATTTTTCTTTTTGACCTTGGTTAATGGATAAAAAAATATTCCTGTTCGTCTTTGAGGGTAAATTTGTACTTTCGTGCCCGGATATCCGATAAATCAATTTTATATGAAGAATTTCCAGAAACTGAACAATATTTTTGGGTGGATAACCTTTGCAATAGCATCGGTCGTTTACTTGCTGACCATTGAACCCACAGCCAGTTGGTGGGACTGCGGAGAATATATTGCTACTGCTTTTAAACTTCAGGTAGGTCATCCACCGGGAGCCCCCCTGTTTCAGATGATCGGACGTTTCTTTTCTCTCTTCGCTTTTGGTGATGTGACCCATGTCGCGATGATGGTGAATATCATGTCGGCCCTTTGCAGCAGTTTTACCATCTTATTCCTTTTTTGGACCATTGTCCTTTTTGCCAGGAAGTTTTACCAGGATGCAGAAGGGATGACAACTGCCCGTGAATATACCATTTTTGCTGCTGCTTTTATCGGATCAATGGTTTATACTTTCAGCGATACTTTCTGGTTTTCAGCGGTAGAAGGTGAGGTTTATGCCATGTCCTCCTGTTTTACGGCCATCTCATTCTGGGCCATTCTGAAATGGGAAAGTGTTGCCCATGAAAAGCATGCCTATCGATGGCTCGTCTTGATAGCCTTCATCATCGGTTTGGCGATCGGCGTTCACCTGTTGAATTTGTTGGTAATCCCGGCAACCTGCATGGTTTACTACTATAAGAAGTACAAGCCCACAAAAACCGGAATGTTATTGACTTTTATATTATCTATCCTGATCCTTGCCTTTGTGATGTTCATCATCATCCCTTATGTGGTTGAACTATCAGGAAAATTTGATATCCTGTTTGTCAATAGCTTTGGCTTACCTTTTAATACAGGCACCATTACCTATTTTGTCCTGCTGATCGGTTTGATCATCTGGGGTTTGATATACACCCATAAAAAAGGAAAAACCTTACTGAACACAATCTTGCTTGCCTTTACATTTATCCTGATCGGTTACTCCTCGTTCATCATGTTGGTTATCCGCGCTAATACAGATACCCCGATCAATGAAAATGCCCCCAAGGATGCGGTAAGCTTGCTTTCGTACCTTAACCGCGAACAATATGGTGATTTTCCTCTATTTTATGGCCAGTATTATAATGCTCCGATCGTGGATTACGCGGATGGCAAACCGTATTACCAGAAAGACCAGAAATCGGGGAAATATGTTGTTATTGACGAACGAAAGGGCACCATCCCCGTCTTTGATCCCCGTTTTACCACCCTTTTCCCCAGAATGTGGAGCAATCAACGAAAGGGCTCAGCTGAATTTTATAAGAAATGGGGTGGCGATGGAATTCCCATTGAGGTCACCGGTCAGGATGGCAATCCCCAAACTTTGAACAAACCCACTTTTGGCGAGAACCTGAAATATTTTTTCTCCTATCAGATAGGCCACATGTATATCCGGTACTTCATGTGGAATTTTTCCGGCAGGCAGAATGACGTCCAGGGTTTTGGAAGTTCGGAAGATGGTAACTGGATCACCGGGATCCCGTTTCTGGATAAAATGAGACTGGGCCATGATCAGACCAATCTTCCCGACAGCAGAAAAAACCGGGGGACCAATAAATATTACATGCTCCCGCTTATCCTTGGATTGATAGGATTTTTCTTCCAACTTAAAAAGGATTCTAAAGGAACCATGATCCTTGGCCTGTTGTTTATCATGACCGGCCTGGCCATTCTTGTTTATCTTAACCAACAGCCTTATGAACCCCGTGAACGGGATTATGCCTACGCTGCATCTTTTTATGCTTTTGCCGTATGGATCGGAATAGGTATCATTCCTCTGGTAAACTGGCTGAAAAAGAAAATAAGTGAAAATCTTTCAGTGATCCTTGTGTTCGCACTGACCCTGGTTTTAGTCCCAGGCATCATGGCAAAAGAAAACTGGGATGACCACGACAGGTCAGCAAAATATGCATGCCGCGATTTTGCTGCCGATTATCTCAACTCCTGTGATCCGCAGGGTATCCTGTTTACAAACGGGGATAACGATACTTTCCCGTTATGGTATGACCAGGAAGTAGAAGGAATTGGCACCAATGTCAGGGTTGTGAACCTGATGCTTTCATCCGGGCCCTGGTATATCGACCAGCTTTATAAAAAAGTTTATGATTCCGACCCGATACCTTTCACTCTTTCACAGAAACAATACCAGCAGGGCACCAATGACATCATTCCTTTTTATGATATCGGCATCAAGGGTTATGTGGAGCTGAAGGATATGATTGATTTTATTAAGAGTGATAATCCCAGGACTTTCCTGACCCTTCAAAACGGGGAAAAGATGAAATTCTTCCCTTCAAAAAAGGTAAAGATCACGGTTGACTCTGCTGCCTGCGTGAAGTATGGGATCGTTCCCAAACACCTCCGCGGAAAAATGGTCGATTCCATCTGTTGGACTATCCGTTCAAACCAGCTCTATAAAAACGATCTGATGCTGCTTGATTTATTAGCGTCGAATCAATGGAAACGTCCCTTGTATTTTGCAGCCCCTTCCAGTGTCAATCACTGTGCAGCTATTGATTCATTCTGTCTGGTTCAGGGATGGGTCTATAAGTTTATGCCGGTAAAAGCCGACTCTGCTGATTATATTCAGGGTATGGGTGGCGTGGATGCCCAGACCTCCTATGACATTTTCCAGAATAAGTGTAAATGGGGGAACCTGAACGATCCTCATGTTTATGTCGATCCCGAAAGTTTGAACAATACGGTACGACCCAGGACCAACATGATGAGAGTCGCTAAAACCTTGTTGGCAGAAGGGAAAAAGAAGGAAGCCATTGATGTGATGGATACTTATATCAAATATTTTCCAGACTCAAAGGTGTCGTTTGATATGTATATGCTGCCCTATGCGGAATTGTATTATCAGGCTGGCGCCACCGAAAAAGCCAATAAACTGATGGAAAGGATAGCCGCTATTTATAGTCAAAACCTGGATTATTACTATAGCTTCACTGGAAATTACCGGCAATATTTCGACCAGGATATACAAACCTCTTTGGGTATCCTCCGGAGAATGTCGATGGTCGCATCAGAGAACAAACAAACGAAGCTGGCCGCTAAAATGGATACTTTGTTCAATCTGAAATTGAAGTCGCTCCAATAAAAAAGGATAAGGGATATTTAAATAATCCTCATATGATCTTTCAGTTCATTACCTGGAATCCGAGCCCTGAAATATTTCGTATCGGTAGTTTTGCCATTCGATGGTATGGATTGTTATTTGCCAGCTCGTTTTTTTTCGGATATCTGATCATGCAACGGTTCTTCAAGAAGGAAGATATTCCGATTAAACTGCTGGATGAACTGACCACATACATGATCATAGGCACCATCGTGGGTGCCAGGCTGGGCCATGTTTTTTTCTATGAACCTTCCTGGTATCTTGCCCATCCGGTCAAGATCCTTGCTGTTTGGGAAGGCGGATTGGCCAGCCACGGAGCGGCTATCGGTATCATCCTGGCCTTGCTGATCTTTTCTTATGTCAGGAAGAAACCATTTTTGTGGGTCATTGACAGAATTGTCATTGTTGTTGCGCTTTCCGGATTTTGTATCCGCATGGGGAACCTGATGAATTCGGAAATATACGGTCTGCCCACGGATCTTCCATGGGGATTTCGTTTTATCCGTTCTTCAATTCCTTCCGAAGGACTTGTTCCACGGCATCCCACCCAGATTTATGAAGGGTTATCCTACCTGTTGATCTTTTTCTTCCTTTTATGGTATTATTATAAGAAAGATGGAAAACCGGCCCAGGGGCTTCTGTTTGGGATGTTCCTCGTACTTGTGTTTGGAATACGCTTCTTTATTGAATTTATCAAGGAACCTCAGGTTGGATTTGAACGTGGTATGTCCTTGAATATGGGCCAGCTATTATCCATTCCATTCATCCTGACCGGGATTATATTAATTTACCTGGCGCGAAGAAAAGCGAAGGTTTAAAAGTTCCCTGATGCGTCCTTTGAGCTGAGTATAGTCATTACGGATAACCATTCCAGGGAAATTCTTTGACATTTCGAGCGCATAGACCAGGTCAAATTTGTTTTGATCCATCGAGAAGAAGATTTTCTTGTCCATCAGGTACCGCGACAGGTATTCTTGTTCCGTTTGACCAGGTGTGGGGATGAAAATAGCCCGTTTCCCAAGGGTAACAATATCCATGATGCTGGAATAACCCGACCGGCAGATGACCAATTCTGAATGACGGATCAGTTTCACCAGCTTTTCACTTCCGAGGTGCGAAAAAACGTGAAACCGGTCATTTAAATCCCTTGAATCATTGACTTCGGTTTTCCCTTGTACCAGAACGACTCTGATGTTTATCTTTTTGATATCCTCACTTATTTTTTTCTCTAAAATAGTTCGCTGCGGCTCTGGCCCCGACAACATGACAACCACATCCAGAATAAGTTCTTTATCATCGTTCAGTAAATCCGGATAGTCAGAAAAACGGGATAAAATTCCGATATAAATGGCGTTAGCCGGTAAATGCACCGGATGTGACAAGGCTCCGGCTAATCCCTTGTGCGGTTCAAAGTCAGGAATCCAGCATTCGCTGTACTTCCCGATAAACCAATAGTTAATGGCGTTCAATGGTTTTGACAACCATTTCAGAAATACCGGGGGCTGTATCGCCAGCTGATGGGTTATAAATACCGATGGAATTTTCGCATGCCAGCATCCATAACGATTATCGGAAATAATCAGGTCCGGTTTCAATTCACGGGCCAATTTTTTTAAAACCTGGTGTTCCCACCATATTGCTGCCAGAAAAAGAGGAGCGGACCGGATCAATTTCAATGCGATCCTGTCATTTCTGGGATATTGAACTGATATTCCCCGAAATTCAATGATCGTGATTTCCGGGCATTCCTTTTTTAAAAATTGAAACGACCTGCCCGAAGTTGCAGCGATTACCTGGCAACCAGCTTCCTGCAAGGCCCTGATCACGGGGATACAGCGAGTGGCATGCCCAATGCCCCAATTAAGCGGGCAAATAAGCGCTTTTCCTGATGATTGCGCCTCTTCCATTTTTTTAAATAAAGGTAAAAAACATATCCATGATATAACCAATTATCAAATATACGTTCAAACCTAAGGTTTCGGAAAAAAAGTTATTCACAGTGTATTACCTTTTATAAACGGAGCGGATTAAGAGAGCAGAATACGGATAACTGATGATGGATTATGAATTATGAATGAAGATGCGTTGTTATATCAGGTAGCGCTGACGCTGGTGCCGGGTGTAGGATCAGTCCTTGGAAAAAAATTGGTATCTATTGTTGGCAGCGCTGAAGCGATTTTCAGGGAAACGCGACCGGCCCTGACAAAGATGGGCAGGGTTGGAAAAACAATCGCGATAGCTGTAAAAAATAAAGAACTCCTTCTTCGGGCAGAGCAGGAGATTGCTTTCATCACCCGGTATGGAATAACCCCTTTGTTTTTTCAGAACAAAGATTATCCGCAGCGATTACGTCACTGTTACGATAGCCCTGTGATTCTTTATTATAAAGGGACGGCTGACCTGAACAGCCCAAGAATTGTCGGTATAGTGGGTACCCGAAGCGCCACAGCCTATGGGAAAGCTGTAACAAATGATATCATAAAGGATCTTGTTTCACAACAAATATTGGTGATAAGCGGTCTGGCATACGGAATTGACGGATGCGCCCATCGCTCCGCACTGGATCATGGATTGAGTACTGTCGGGGTGTTGGGACATGGGCTTGACAGGGTCTATCCGTATTTTCATAAAGCGCTGGCTGAAAAGATGTTGACTCAGGGTGGATTGGTGACTGAATTTCTGAGTGGAACAACGCCGGACCGTGAAAACTTTCCTCGCAGGAACCGGGTTATCGCGGGGTTATGTGATGCCGTTGTGGTTATCGAGGCAGCTAAAAAAGGAGGAGCGCTGATCACTGCCAATATTGCCAATTCATACAACCGGGATGTATTTGCCGTTCCTGGTCGGATAACGGACCCCTATTCGGAGGGGACCAATTTTCTGATCAGGACCAACCGTGCCGCCCTCATCCAGAAAGCTGATGATCTGGAATATCTTATGGGCTGGAAACAGGCTCATACCGTCCCTCAGGTTATCCAAAAGAAAATCTTTCAGGAATTAACAACCGATGAAGAACAAATCGTCAATATCCTCCAGACTCATGGACAGATGGATATTGACGCGATCGTTATTCAATCAGGACTGAATATGAGCGCCGTTTCTTCGGCCTTACTTAATCTTGAATTCGAAGGAATAGTGAGATGCCAGCCGGGTAAAATATATGTACTGTTATGATAATCCTGGCTTTGTATAGGCAGCCTTGAGCCCAAGTATGAATACGATCACCATGGAACCAAATGAAAAAAGGCTGAGCAATTTATAATCATGGCTGAGCAGGCAAAAATTAAAAATCCCATGGAAAAATGCGGGGCCTAAAAAACCGGTAAGATAAAAGAAAAACCGGGCCTTAAGGAATTTAGCCATACCGGTAAAGAAACCCATGATGATAGCAAACAGGATGTTGGCAGGAACAAAAAGAAAGGGATATAAGGTGACAGGAAAAATCTGTTGGGTCCCAAACAGATCCAGGGCATAAAACAACAGGAAAAGGGAAGAAAAGCCCAGGGCAGTCATCACCGAAAAGGTGATCCCATGCATAGGACGGTCAATCAGTTTATCGGGCAGAATAAAATATCGGAAGAGGAAGAATTTTGCAAATTCGGAAATGCCCCCAATGGTTACAAAAGAATAGAATAGTGTCCTTTTCAAAGAATGGACATTGTTCAATCCAAGCCAGGTTGACAACATTTCTGCAAACAGGACAATTGCAATGCTGAAAGCGCCTATAATGAAACTCATTGTCAACAGGTTGAGGAATGATTTATCATACTGTTTTTTACAGTAAAAATAGATGCCAATTGCTACGATGGGAGCAAATCCAAGCGTGATGTAAGCAATGGGTCTCATAAGGGTTCGATAGGGGTCAATTCCAAGTCAAATGTAGTTATTTTTTATACTTTTACAAAGAAAAATGCTTTTTGTATTATTAAAGGTCTTATTCTGCCGTGACTTTACAAGGAACAGTGACAAAATCGACCGGTAGTTTGACCACTGTCCGGCTTTCGGATGGAAAAATGATTGATTGCCGGTTAAAAGGTCAGTTCAGGATCAGGGATATCAAGCATACCAACCCCGTGTCTATTGGCGACAGGGTGGAGGTCCTGTTCACGGATCAGGATAAATATGGACTGATCATTTCCATTGAGCCAAGGGATAATTATATTATCAGGAAAGCGACAAAATTATCCAAGGTCTCACACATCATTGCCGCTAACCTTGACTGTGCATACCTGGTCGTGACCCTGGCAAATCCCAGAACATCCAATGGATTTATCGACCGGTTTTTGGTAACTGCAACAGGATACTATATTGATGCAGGCCTGATCTTCAATAAAATCGATCTTCACTCGGAAGAAGAGGACCAGACGATGAAAAAGTTGTTTACGATTTATCAGGAGGCGGGATATGCCTGTTATGCGGTATCTGCCAAGGATGGAACCGGGATTGATGGGTTAAGGACAGAGCTGAACAATAAATTAAGCTTATTTTCTGGTCATTCCGGGGCCGGGAAATCGGCCCTCATTCATACCATAGACCCTTCGCTGAACCCGAAAACCGGCATGATATCCAGTGTTCATAGCAAGGGGATGCATACCACAACTTTTGCGGAAATGTATGTTTTGGCCAGTGGTGGATCTATTGTAGATACTCCGGGAATAAAAGAATTCGGACTCATCGATTTTGAAAAATCCGAGATCCCAAGATGTTTTCCTGAAATGGACCGTCTGCTGCCTTTTTGCCAATACAAAAACTGTTCACATATCCATGAACCAGGGTGTGCGGTAAAAGAAGGGTTAAATAACGGAAAGGTAAGCAAATTAAGGTATAATTCCTATCTTAGCATCCTGAATGATCGCTAAACAATTGATTACCGGCTCCATTGCGCCCCTGAAACCTTCAGATAAAGGAGCATACGCCCTGTCGCAGATGGAAGAATTTCGCGTTTCACATCTTCCTGTTGTGGAAGGATCAGAATATCTTGGCCTGATTTCCGATACCGATATCCTTTCTGCCAATGACCCGGAAGTCAGTCTCAGTCACTTTGGATTGACGCTGGACAGGGCCGGCATTTCGGAGAATCAACACGTTTATGACGTTATCCGGATGTTTACAGCATTAAAACTTACTGTACTTCCGGTTTTAACAGAAAAGGGCCACTACCTCGGATTGATTACGCAACCAGCGCTGATAGACTACTTCGCCTCGATAACTGCCATTCATAATCCGGGAGGGGTCATTGTACTGGAACTGAATGAAAAAGATTATGACCTTGTGGAAATAGCGCAAATCGTTGAATCAAACGATAATAAAATCCTTAGTTTATCAGTAACCTCTTTCCCGGATTCAACAAAAATTGAAGTAACACTGAAGCTGAACCGGATTGATATTGGTCCTGTTCTCCAAACTTTTTTCAGGTATGATTATCTTGTAAAAGCTTCATGGTCGGACGAAGATGCTTATAGCCAAGGCCTTCAGGATCGTTTTGACGGGCTGATGAACTACCTGAACATCTGACCATGAATCGACTTCGTTTGATCCTGATATTCTTTGTACTGATACTCGGGAAATTTTTTGGCCTCATGGGGCCATCCAGTCTTTTGGCTCAGGATCCTGTTTTTCTTTTTACAGATCAAGGCCACTCCCAGATAGTCATCCGGCAAATTTTAATTTCGGGAAATAAAATTACCCGTCCTTCGATCATCCTCAGGGAAATGACATTCAAGGAAGGGGACACCCTGTTCATCAAAGACCTCGTAACACAAGTCACAGCATCACGCGAAAACATCTTTAATACCCGTCTTTTCAATATTGTGATCATGGATGCGGTCCCCGTTCAGGATTTGAACATAGTCGATATCAAAATATCCGTAATTGAGCGCTGGTATATCTGGCCTATCCCATTTTTTGAATTTTCAGACCGGAATTTCAATGTGTGGTTGGAAAGCCGTGACTTAGGGCGGCTCACCTATGGCGTTGACCTTACTTTTTCGAATGTCCGGGGACGGAATGAAACCTTAAAGATATTGACCCACTTTGGATATAACCAGAAATATGGATTTACTTATCAAATACCGTATATAGATCACAAACAAAAATTTGGATTGGGATTTGGCGCCGAGGTTGATCTGAACCACGAAATCCCGGTAGCCAGCCTCCATAACAAACCGGTCTATATAAAAGATGGCTCCATTTTTCTAAAGAAGCTGGGATATGGATATATTGAAATGATTGCCCGTCCTAATTTTTATTCTACTCATACCATCCGCGTTTCATACAGCTATTATGATTTTGATGAGCAGTTGATGAACGTACCTGGATTCTTTTTCGAGGAATCGCTCATTCAGCAGTTTGCAACCATTAACTATATTTTTAAAAATGATCACCGGGATGTCCAGTTTTATCCTCTGACAGGTCATTACATCGATGCTGAATTCAATTACGCGGTTCCATACATGGTTGCACACAATGCATATCTAAAAGCCAATTTCAGGAAATACTGGCAACTGTATAAACGTTGGTATTGGGCTTCGGGCTTTACCGGAAAATTAAGCTTTGAAAAGGAGCAACCCTATTACTTGCAGCAGGGCCTAGGATATGGAAGGGATTATGTCCGTGGATACGAGTACTATGTAATTGATGGGCAGCATTTTGTATTATTAAAAAACAACCTGAAATTTGCTCTTTTGCCTCAGCATGTTATCAAGCTGAATTTTCTGAAATCCAGTAAATTCAACACGGTTCCACTGGCCTTATACCTGAATGCTTTTGTTGATCTGGGTTACGTTTATAATTATAATGGAGTGAGTTCATGGAACCGAAATTGCACCGGGAATTCATTGCAGAATAGCCTGCTTGCAGGATATGGCGCCGGAGTAGATTTCACTACCTATTATGATCTTGTCGTCCGTATGGAATTCTCAGTTAATTCATTGGGCGATACAGGTTTTTACCTGCATTTTATGGCCCCAATCTGATGAACTGATAAAAGAGTATAAAAATCGAGTATCTTTGCACACTTATTTCAGAAAACACTTTGCCATGAAGGTTGCCCTTTTTGGAAAACATGTTGCCGATCAGATCATTCCCTGTGTTCAGGAATTGGTTGATCACTTTCAGTCCGGGGATGGGATTTTTTATATTTATCTTCCTTTTTATGAATCCATTCGCGAAAAACTGAGGTTTGACCGCGAGCCGGAATTCTTTGATCTTCAAACGGACCTGAAAGGCAAGGTCGATTTTCTGTTTTCCATTGGCGGAGACGGGACTATCCTGGATGCAGTCAGGATCATCGGTAATTCAGGGATACCGGTCACGGGAATCAATATGGGACGCCTTGGTTTTTTATCAGGTATCTCTCGCGAGCAACTTAATCCGGCGTTAGCTGCTATTGAAAATGGAAATTATTTGCTCGAAAAACGAACTTTGCTTCAATTAATCCAGCCTGCTGATCTCTTTGGAAAGACTGGTTTTGCTTTAAATGACCTCACTGTTTATAAACCCAATGTGATGTCGATGCTTACCATTAAGACATGGATCAACGGTGAATTCCTGAATGCATACTGGGCTGATGGTTTAATTGTTGCCACACCCACAGGTTCCACTGCTTATTCACTCAGTTGCACGGGCCCTATTATGACCCCTGATACGGAAAATTTTGTCATCACCCCGATCGCCAGTCATAACCTGACTGTAAGGCCCATCGTACTACGCGACGACGTTGAGATCAGGATCAGGGTGGAAAGTAAAGCCAATGAATTTTTAGTAAGCCTGGATTCGAGGATCGAAAAAGTTCAAACATCTACCGGACTGATCATCCGGAAAGCGCCTTTTAAAATTAATCTGCTGCGTTTGCCTGAAAAAGATTTCTTTCAAACCATTCGTGAAAAATTGAACTGGGGATTGGATAATCGCAACTAGTCCAAAATAATCCGGAAAAACTTACTGGAGATCAAATAAAGTAGCGATTTGGGCGTTATACAAAGTTGTTGAGAAAAATAAACAAAATTCCATTTTTGAGAGGTATGTTGCAACCGTATCCCCGACCGGTTTTCGGGATGTTTTTCTTTATCCTGTTTTCAGTGACAGTTACCGGTCAGGATATGGAATTCGGGATAACCGGAGGAGGTTCTTATTACCTTGGCGACCTTAATCCCGGTACACCTTTTACGGACATCAAACCTTTCTTTGGCGTTCTGGCGCGGTATGATATCGATACCCGATGGGCCGTGAAATTAGCCCTCATGAAAGGCGCTGTCGCGGCTGATGCATCACAGGGAAACCCCTTTATTCAAACCTTAGGACTGAGTTTTACTAGCAATATTACAGACATTTCTGCCGTAGCTGAATTTAATTTTTTTCCTTATTTCACGGGCAGTGAAAGAAACTGGATATCACCGTACATTTACGCCGGCGTTTCAGTGTTTCTCTTTAAACCGATGAATAATGGAATTTCCTTGGTTACCGTTGGGACAGAAGGTCAAAAAATTGGATATAATGGACGTCAGCCTTATTCCCTGGTTGGTTTTTCTATTCCGTTCGGAATAGGCGCTAAGGTAAGTTTGGCTAAAAGATTAGGAATGCAGGTGTTTTGGGAAATGCATAAAACCTTCACGGATTATCTGGATGATGTTAGTACAACGTTTGTCTCAGGGGTTGAATATTCTGACCCCTTGGGAACTCATCAAACCGGTATGCAACGGGGGGATCCGAACAATATGGATTGGTTTTCCTTTTTTGGGGTGTCCCTGACGTATAAATTTAACTTAACAGGGAGTAAAAAATGTAAGGACCTGAACCACTGATTCAGGAAATATATCATGGGGCTAAAAGAACAGATCGATAAAAATAAAGTACCGGTACATGTAGCTGTCATCATGGATGGAAACGGGCGTTGGGCCCGAAGACGTGGTTTTGCCCGGACACTAGGTCATGAGAAAGGGGTGGACGCCGTGAGAAATACCGTGGAGGTTGCCGCGGAGTTGGGGATTAAATACCTGACCCTCTATGCTTTTTCTACCGAAAACTGGAATCGCCCTAAATATGAGATTGACGCATTGATGCACATTCTGGTTGATTCACTCCGCGGAGAGATGAAAACCATGATGAAAAACAATATCCGGTTGGCCGCTATCGGCGATCTGAAAACACTTCCCCCTAAGAGCTACGGCGAACTCATGCATGCTATCGGGGAAACATCGGAGAATACCGGACTTACTATGGTGCTGGCGCTGAGTTACAGCTCACGGTGGGAATTATTAGAAGCAACCCGTGCCATAGCAAGGAAAGTGGAGAACAAGGAAATGACTCCAGACCAGATCAATTTATCTACCCTGACTTCATCGTTGGCTACGACCGGTATCCCTGACCCTGAATTACTTATCAGGACCAGTGGGGAGTATCGGATCAGCAATTTTTTACTCTGGCAGATCGCTTATACAGAATTGTACTTTACAAAAACACTCTGGCCTGATTTTTGTAAAGAAGATTTTTTCAAAGCTATTCTCGATTTTCAACACAGGGAGCGTAGATTTGGTCTTACCAGCGAACAACTCAATGAATTAGAAGGAACCATACGAAAATAGACCTTGATGAGACCCCGTTACCTGATTTTTTTATTCCTGCCATTCCTCCTTGCCCAATCGCTTTTTGCACAGATCAGCCTGGGTGAAATCGATTTAAACGATTATAACAATCCCAAAGATTTATACATCGGAGGGATTACTGTCAGTGGTGTTAAATACCTGGACGGTAACGTCCTGATCATGCTATCGGGACTTACCGTTGGCGACAAGATCAAGGTCCCTAACGGGGATCAGATCCCACAGGCAGTCAGGAAGTTATGGGAACAGGGATTGTTTGAAGATATTCGTATAAGTGTCACTAAAGTCGTTGATAACCAGATATTCCTGGATATTTATTTACAGGAACGGCCGCGTCTGTCCAAGTTTCAGTTTAACGGGATCAAGAAATCCGATGCCGATGATATCCGTGAAAAGATCAGGTTGGTCAAAGGTGACTATGTTACAGATAACCTGATTATTAAAACAAAAAATATCATTCAGAAATTTTATAATGACAAGGGATTCCTGAATGCTGAAGTAAACATTATCCTTAAAAGGGATTCTGCCGCTGTCAATGAGGTGACCATGTACCTCAACATTGATAAAAATGAAAAGGTTAAGGTTTATACGATCAACATTCATGGGAATAAAGAGGTGGGTGCGGACATGATCAAAAACGCCTTCAAAAAGACCAAAGAAAAAAGTGTTTTTAATCCCATGAATGGCCTGGATGAAATGGTGGTTGAGACGGTGAAGACAACAGCGGAATTGGACTTCGTCGAAATTGTCAATGTGGTCGCGAAGCAAGGGACAGATAATATCCGGTTACGGATTTTCAAATCCTCAAAATTCATTGATGAAGATTATCAGGAAGATAAACTTCTCCTCATCAAAAAATATAATTCACTTGGATATCGCGATGCCAGGATCCTCCGCGATTCTATTTCGAAGAATCCCGACAATACCATCAACATTGATCTCTGGATTGATGAAGGGGACAAATATTATATCCGGAATATTACCTGGCTTGGCAATACAAAATATTCCTCGCAATTTCTTAACCGAATATTAAAGATCCAGAAAGGGGATATTTATGACCAGGATGCGCTGGAACAAGCTTTGACCTATAATCCGAGCGGAGCCGATATACGTTCATTATACATGGACGACGGATACCTGTTTTTTGATGTGATACCGGTTGAAACCAGGGTTGAAAATGATTCTATCGATCTGGAAATCAGGATGCGTGAAGGGAAACAGGCGACTGTCAATAAAGTGACGATCAAAGGAAATACCAAGACCAATGACCATGTTGCATTGAGAGAAACTGATACCCGGCCCGGACAGCTTTTTAGCCGCGACCGTTTGATCCGGTCCCAGCGGACATTGGCACAGCTTAAATATTTTGATGCCGAAAAACTGACGCCCAACGTTAATCCCAATCCGGACGATGGCACCGTGGATATTGGTTTCGATGTGACAGAAACTTCGGCTGACCAGATTGAACTTTCAGGGGGATGGGGCTATGGCCGTATTGTTGGTACTGTTGGTATCTCATTCAACAATTTTTCATTGAGAAACGCCCTGAACCCGAAAGCATGGAGACCAGTTCCATCGGGCGATGGCCAAAAGCTGAGCCTTCGTTTTCAAACCTATGGAAAGGGATATTTCAGTTATAGTTTCTCCTTCACAGAGCCCTGGCTGGGCGGGCGTAAGCCATTGGCGCTCAGTTTATCATATTTCCATTCCAAATATACCAACGGATTAGCAACCAACGATGCCAGTTATGCTTTCTTCAAGATCGACGGGGTGTCAGTAGGACTGGGACAACGGTTACGCTGGCCCGATGATTATTTTTCCCTGTATCAAAGTATTAATTATAACCGGTACAATACCTATAATTATACCTCCATTTTTACTTTTGGCGGCGGGAACGGAGTTTATAATGCCATCAGTTACGGGATTACCCTTAGCAGGAATTCGATTGATGCTCCAATTTATGCCCGGAATGGTTCTGAAATTTCCCTCAATCTGGAACTGACGCCACCCTATTCACTTTTCAGGGGCAATGTGGATTATAAATCGATGGACGCCAGTGAACGGTACCGTTGGGTGGAGTATTATAAAATCAAATTCAAAGGATCCTGGTATATCAACCTGATTGAAAAGCTGGTACTTACTCCCCGGCTCCAGTTTGGGTACCTGGGGGCCTATAACAATAACCTGGGGGTAACGCCATTTGAAAGGTTTTATCTTGGGGGCGACGGGTTAACAGGGTATAACAACATGGATGGCCGTGAATTGATCGGAATGAGGGGATACATCAACAATTCACTCACTCCAGGATATCCCAATTCAGTTGGTGGTTCTGTTTATACAAAATATACCCTGGAATTAAGATACCCGATTTCACTGAACCCGAGCGCTACTATTTTCGCGCTTACTTTCGTGGAAGCCGGTAATGATTGGCTTTACTGGAGTAACTTTAATCCTTTCAATGTTTACCGTTCTGTCGGGGTTGGTATCCGTGTGTTTCTCCCCATGTTCGGATTGCTGGGTTTGGATTGGGGTTATGGACTGGATGCAGTCAGTGGCGTTTCAGGGGCCAATGGCGGACAGTTCCATTTCTCAATCAATTCATCCATAGATTAAGGCAGGACAGGAAATGCCAGGAAATGACTATACCATGAAACAGATAATAATTTAATAACCGGAGGTTTATATGAAAAAGCTGATTATTACAATGGTAACCGTTTTTTTCATGGTTACATTGGCGCAGGCACAAAAATTTGCCTATGTGGATACTGAATATATCCTGGATAATATTCCTGAATTTACCGAAGCACAAGCACAATTGGATGAAATTTCCTCGGTATGGCAAAAGGAGATTGATACAAAATTTACCGAAGTGGATAAAATGTACAAAGATTATCAGGTACAATCAGTTCTCCTCCCGGATGATATGAAGAAAAAGAAGGAACAGGAGATCGTGGATAAAGAAAAAGAGGCTAAGAACCTGCAAAGGACCCGTTTTGGCAAGGATGGGGATTTGTTTAAAAAACGTCAGGAGCTGGTCAAACCAATCCAGGAAAAGATCTATAACGCCATTCAGGAAATTGCTACTAATAGCAATTATGCCATTATCTTTGATAAAGGGGGCAGCTTGACCATGATGTATGCAAATCCCAAATATGATATCAGCGATGAAGTCCTGGATAATCTCGGCGCCAGTCTGAGCGGCAGAAAAGCAAAAGTTAAAACCCCAACCGGAAGTGGCGCTACCGGCGGAACAGCCCCTGCCAAAACTGGCGGAACAAAAGCTGGCGGGACTTCCGGCTCAGAATCCTCTGGTACACCCGTAACAAAACCCATAAAAAAATAGACCCTTCTTACAGAATATACAGAATTAGTTTATTTTTGTACTTTTGTATGCCAATCGTATTATTAACCTTTTAATCATTGAAAATGAAAAAAATAGTAAAGCTTTTTGTCGTTGTTACAATCATAGTTGGTTGTTCTTTTACATCGCATGCACAAACGCCTGTTAAGATCGGACATGTTGATTTCAATACCTTGCTGGCTGCCATGCCAGGGATTGATTCTGTAAAAATAAAGCTCCAGAATTATCAGAAGACCCTTTCTGATCAGATGGATGCCATGAAAGCCGAATTTGAGAACAAATACATGGATTATCAATCTCAGGCTTCGGGGATGTCAGACCTGATCAAACAGACCAAGGAAAAAGAACTTTCAGATCTTCAAGCCAGAATCGATGCTTTTCAGCAAAAAGCCAACACGGACCTTCAGGCAAAACAACAGGAGCTGGTAGCCCCATTTATTGAAAAAGCAAAGGCCGCCATCAAGGAAGTTGCCAAGGAAAACAAATACACCTATATTTTAAATGCCATTGAAGATGTGGTTATTTACAAAGATGAGGCTGACGATGTAATGCCTTTAGTCAAAAAGAAACTGAATATTCAGTAAGGACCTTATTTCTTGAAAGAAGCCGGTACCCTTCAAGCTACCGGCTTTTTTTGTACTTTTTAACCTTTGAACAAAAACATAAGTCATTTTATAAAATGACAATTGAACCACCGTGATTTCAATAAAGCGATAGCAACTACTTGTAACGTTTGCCATTGGAAATCAAATGATGATCCTCAACAAATTTAACGACTTTAAACTGGGAATGTGGAAAAAACAACGGGAATTGCCCGTCACGACAGGGTAAACCGGAAAAAATGAGTTTCCCATCCCTGAAGACTGATATATAAACCGGTATTCCTCATCTCACTTCCATCCCGGTCAAATGACAACCCCGTAAACGGATCAGTCAATTTCCACAGAAATCCATCCAATCTGTCCCAGCTTATTTGAACCTTGCCCTGAGAAAGGGCACTATTCAGGTTGACTACAATAAGCCACAGTTCGTCCTCGGATTCAGATGACCAACCCCATGAAAGCAGGTTTTGATAACTGGTATTTCCTGGCCACCCTGTGGTTTCGTAGAGTCGCCACTGACCTTCATGAAATTCTAGCTGCTGGATGATTTTCAGGAGATCCAGATAAAATCCGTGCAGGCTGGTATCAGGGATTTCAGCCGGACGGCGTCGCAGAAAGACAGGGAGTTTAACTTTTCGTCCTTCGAATTGACCTTCATAAAAAAGTTTTGCGCCCGGGAGGGTGGCTATGGCTATGGCCATAAGACGCTCCTGCTGCCTGTTGAAGATGGCGGCAGCCCTTGGTTCATCGTGATTCTCTATAAAACGGACCAGTTTTGACTGGTAATCAGTATCGGCCATAAGATGCAATCGGACCGGTTCCGGATCGCTTTTTTCAAGACGGTCGTAAAGCCGTTTATCATAGCAATAATCAAACCCTTGTTGCTGAAGCTCCCATTCAAGGTCCCAGTATGCTTCGGCAATGAACAAAAAATCCTTGTTGGCCCGTCTGACTGCCGGGATTAATTCTGCCCAGTAATCTGTTTCTGGCATTGAACCGGCCCGGCCACCCCAGGTTTGTTCAAAAATCCTGTTAATGAGCAACATGGCCATATCGCAGCGTACCCCATCGCATTGACCGGCGATACGGGTCACTGTTTCGATGACTTCTTCCCTAAGCCCCGGGTGAAACCCATTGACCTGCAAAACGTCTTGCCAGGCAGGATAGCAAGGATCTTTTCCGCAGGCAAAGATATTACTTCCAATCTGAACGTAAGTATCCGGGTCACGGTTCATATCATCTTCGCTCCCCTGGATAAAATACTCTGGAAATTCCTCTACCCATGGATGATCATGGGCAACATGGTTGGGTATAAAATCAAGGATCAGTTTGATGCCTCTTCCAGCCAATTTTTTTCTTGCAATGGACAGACCGGTTGGACCACCTAAATAAGAATCGGCGACGTATCGTTTCACACAATAGGGTGAACCCACGTTATCCGAGTAAGTAAAATCGGGCAGGGCGCGCCGGAAATCGGCCAGATTGCCAGCATTCTTGTTGGAGATTTCAATTCCGCGGGAGCTTCGTTCCCAGACCCCCATGAACCAAACCGCATCCATTTTCAAATGTGCCAACTGGGTCCATACCGTTTCCGGGATGTTGGACAGGTTGATTGGATAACCATATTGTTGGCTCAGCTCTTCCAGCCACACCCAGGTATTGATCTCATAGATCACCGGATTTTTTTCCCAGGGATACATAATATAGACTGAAAGTTATAAATGAATCATACACAGTCTGTTGAATTCCAAACGGCCAGATGCTCCCGGATGAATTCCGTTATCTGTTGGTGCGCTTCTTTGCCATTTCCGGATACTATAATAGGACTGCCAAAAGTAATATGAATAGGCTTCCCGCGGTCGATAGGCCCCAGGTAGCCGGTATATCTTCCGTTTCCCCAGAAATCAGTTTTTATGGCTGCAGGAATGACCGGTACTCCTGCTTTGATGGCTAGTTTGGTGCCCAGGGAATGAAATTCCGATGGATCAAATTTAACCCTTCGGGTACTTTGGGGGAAAATAATGATCGAAATGCCCTTCTGTAACAATTCAAATCCCTGGTCCATCACGATCCGGAAATCTTCACGGGGATTTGAACGGCTCAGGACAATCGGATTACGCGAAAGCATCACATCTTTAAAGGCAAAATGACGGATAAGTGCATCTTTCACGATAAATGTAACATCTTTAAGGGGTTGTATGATCCCGGGAAATATCATCGTTTCCAGGGTGCTCATGTGGTTGCTTTGAATGACAACAGGGACATGACAATTGCGTATGTTGTCCAAGCCCGTGATATGGAACCTGCCCCCGCAGCGTTCAATAAGGGTGAAAATATCATGGGATGAGTCAACCCAATATTGGGTGTCGTAAATTCCTTTACGTGCAGCCCTGCGGGTCCTAAAAACAATCCGGACGAACTTACTCACGAAAACGACCCGCGAATGGAGAACGCGATCAAGGAAATAACGGGGCGCATCATCCGGAGTGTGATATTCATTTTCAGCTACAATCTCTTTTCTCACTGGTTAATGCTTTATTATGTTGATTATTTGAATTTTAAATATCTTTATCTTCCGGTTTACTGTCATACCAGCCAGCGTACATATTATAATTCCGGGAGATCCGGTTCACCTGTCCTTCTAATAAAGCCCGATCAATATCTTTCACTTTTTTTGCTGGAAGTCCGGCCCATACCGAACCAGATTCCACAATTGTCCCTTCGGTGATCAATGCGCCGGCCCCGACAATGGAATTACTGTGGATCACCGCGTGGTCCATGATGATAGCTCCCATTCCGATGAGTACATTGTCGTGAATCGTGCAACCGTGAATGATGGCGTTATGGGCGATGGAGACATTATTCCCGATATTGACCGGCGCTTTCTGATAGGTACAATGAACGATGGCCCCGTCCTGGATATTCACATTATTACCGATCCGGATGCTATGGACATCGCCACGGATCACGGCATTGAACCATACACTGCAATCATTGCCTAATATCACATCCCCTGTAAGAGTGGCGTTATCGGCAATGAAACAATGACTTCCGATTTTTGGAATAATTCCTTTTACAGCTTTGAAGAGCGCCATATTATCTGGTTTATTTCGGTACAGTGCGGGGATAATCAATTGAATAATGAAGGCCACGGCTTTCATGCCGGTTTTGGGCGGCTTTAATGATCAGGTACCCGATATTGATCAGGTTCCTGAGTTCGCATAAACGAATTGTCAGGATCGATTTATCATACAGGTCTTCTGTTTCTTTGTACAATAAATCCAACCGGTCAAAAGCGCGTTGCAACCGCAGGTTAGAGCGGACAATTCCAACATAATTGCTCATGATGGCCTGGACTTCTTTCATCGATTGTGTGATTAAAATCATTTCCTCGTTCAGTACCATTCCTTCTGCATTCCAGTCGGGAATCCTGTCGCAAATCGAAATAGATTTAACTTTCGGAATTGCATCCACAGCGGCCCGGTGGGAAAAAACTAACGCTTCGAGGAGTGAATTGGAAGCCAAACGGTTAGCTCCATGCAATCCGGTTGATGAGCATTCCCCGGAAGCATACAAATTCAGGATGGAGCTCCTGCCGTATTCGTCCACTTTGATCCCGCCGCAGGTATAGTGTACGGCAGGCACAACAGGGATCATGTCCTTATGGATGTCAATGCCCAGGCTCAGGCATTTGGCATAGATGGTGGGAAAATGGTTTATGAGTTCATTTTTGTTTAGCTGCCGGCAGTCAAGTCCTACATATTCATCTCCGCTTAATTTCATCTCATTGTCGATAGCGCGGGCAACAATATCGCGGGGAGCCAGGGAAAGCCTGGAATCGTATTTGTGCATGAATTCTTTTCCTTCGCGGGTTTTCAGGACAGCGCCAAAACCGCGGAGCGCTTCCGTGATAAGGAATGCCGGTTTTTCATCCGGATTATACAATGAGGTTGGATGAAACTGGATGAATTCCATGTTCTCAATAGTCCCTTTGGCCCGATATACCATGGCTATTCCATCGCCTGTGGATATCAGTGGATTCGTTGTGTTATTATAAACATTCCCTGCTCCGCCCGTCGCGATCAGGGTCACTTTTGAAAGGATGGTATCTACCAGGTGGGTACGCGGATTAAATACATAGGCGCCAAAACAGGTTATATTGGTGGTCCTCCGGTTCACCTCAATATTCAAATGATGCTGAGTGATGATGTCGATGGTGAAATAATTTTCAAGGATCTCTATATTCGGATGAGTTTTTACCTGTTCAAGCAAAGTGTTCTCAATCTCCTTCCCGGTGCTGTCTTTATGATGGAGGACACGGTACTCGGAATGGCCGCCTTCCTTAGCCAGATCATAGCGCCCTGTTTTTGTTTTATCAAATTTCATCCCCCATTTGACCAATTCCCGGATGCGTTCGGTTGATTCCTCAATGGTCAAACGGACAATCTTTTCATCGCAAATCCCGTCCCCTGCAACAATGGTATCGTGGATGTGTTTTTCATAAGAATCAGGCGTGTACATCACAGCGGCAATCCCACCCTGCGCCCAACTGGTGGCAGTATCATCCACAGTTGATTTGGTGACAATACAAACTTTTCCAAATTTCGCTACCTTGATCGCGAAAGCAAGTCCGGCAATGCCCGAACCAATTATCAAAAAATCAACATTTTTTCTCATTTCAATGAATTTATAGACCGGTTAATTTTCAACATTTTTTCCTGTTCCGATTTCATTTATGCAAACCCAGTAATACTTTCATGGGATCTATCTTCCCATCAGCATCTTCATTGGATCCTCCTCGCGCTTCCTGATTTTGGAGTGTGGATTCGGTTTATGTTGACAATTCAATCACAAATATAAGCTTTATCCCGAAAATTGAATGCACCGCGTCCACTGACTATCATCAGCATCTGCCGTTTTACTTTCAGAAAAAAAGTATTAAATTTGCATTTTATACAGCATTCTGTATGGCTCGTTGGATCCGCGTTGTTTGCAGAATTTCTGGTTCAACTCAATTACCACGGCGAGATTTTATTGTTTCTTACGTATTTAAAAACCCTTTATCGTAGAATAGAATATGCAAGAGGTTAAAATGTATATTGAAGAGAACCGCGACAGGTTCCTTCAAGAGTTATTCGGACTGATCAGGATCCCCTCAATTAGCTCGGAAGCGGAACATAAAGAAGACATGATCAAAGCTGCCGAGTACTGGAGAAAGACGTTACGTGAAGCCGGTTGTGATAAAGCCGGGATCTTTCCAACCGAAGGGAACCCGATCGTTTATGGCGAAAAGATTATCGATCCTGCCTTAGCCACCATTCTCGTATATGGTCATTATGATGTGATGCCGGTTGATCCGGTTGAACAATGGGAGTCTTCTCCCTTCAGGCCCGAAGTCAGGAATGGTAAGATCTTTGCCCGTGGCGCTGATGACGACAAAGGTCAATCTTTCATGCATGCCAAAGCCGTCGAACTGATGGTCCGCACCAATACGCTTCCATGCAACGCGAAATTCATGATAGAAGGTGAGGAAGAAGTGGGTTCCGTGACCATGGAAGCTTTTTGCAGGGAGCATAAAAATATGCTTAAGGCTGATATTATCCTTGTCTCCGATACGAGTATGATCGGGCTCAATTGCCCCTCAATCACGGTTGGTTTAAGGGGCCTTACCTATATGCAGGTCGAAGTTACCGGGCCGGATCACGACCTTCACTCAGGGATTTTTGGTGGCGCTGTCGCCAATCCTGCCAATATATTGGCTAAAATGATTGCCTCCCTCACCGATGATCAGGGAAGGATCCTGATCCCTGGGTTTTATGACGATGTCGTTGAAATCAGCCGTCAGGAACGCGATGAAATGGCCAAAGCTCCTTTCAGTGAACCGGAATACAAGAACAGCATCCATGTGGATGCTTTATTTGGCGAATCTGGTTATACTACCAAAGAACGGACCGGTATCCGGCCAACACTTGATGTAAATGGTATTTGGAGCGGTTATATTGCCGAAGGTACCAAAACGGTCCTTCCTTCAAAAGCTTATGCTAAAATTTCCATGCGCCTGGTCCCCAATCAAAATTATTCCAAAATCGGTGAACTTTTCAATAAGTATTTTACCTCCATCGCCCCTGAATATGTTAAGGTCAAAGTTGAAACATTGCATGGAGGCCAGGCTTATGTTTCTCCCATCGACACGGTTGGTTATCAGGCTGCCAGTAAGGCCATTGAAACCGTATTGGGGAAAAAACCTATTCCGGTCCGCAGTGGAGGCAGTATCCCCATCATCCCCCAGTTTGAAGAGATCCTGGGAATAAAATCAATTCTCCTGGGCTTTGGTCTTGAAGCCGATGCCTGTCATTCCCCCAATGAAAATTATTCACTTGAAAATTTCTTCCGGGGAATTGAAACAATTACTTATTTCTATCAGTATTTTGCCGAGATGATGCGGTAGCGTTAGCGCAGGTTTCTTTATTTGTTTTCCTGTTTCTTGAAGTTATCCAGGGCGGTTCCCAGGAATGTGATAAATCCGTCTATATCCAGGTCATAAGCGCGGGGCTTGATCAACAGGTTCCCTGAGGTATCGAGCAGGACATAATAGGGTTGTGAATTTACATGAAAGCGGGTGATCTGAAGATCGGCAAATTGTTTTCCGATGGTCTTCTTGACCTTTCCATCGTAAGTTGAAGCGTACCATTCCTTTTCGGGTAATTCTGTTTTATCGTCAACATACAATGCAGCGATGATAAAATTCTCCCTGAGTTTTTTAAGTACCCGGGGATCCGACCAGACGTTGGCTTCCATTTCGCGGCAATTCACACAACCATGACCGGTAAAATCAACAAACAAAGGCTTGTTCTGTTTTTTTGCGCATACCAGGGCCTGCTTATAATCGAAATAACCTTCAAGTCCATGAGGGAGTTTCAGGAATTCAGTATATTTTGGTTTTTCACACAAAGCCGTGGTTGAAGAAGCGGCCGTATTTGCTGAAACAGCAGCATTCACTTCTTCTTTAATGATCGCTTTTAGGTCGAAATCATGATAGGTTTCCGGTGGGAGGTAACCCGAAAGGGCTTTCAGGGGCGCGCCCCACATTCCCGGGATCATATACACCACGAAAGTGAAAACGATGATGGCCATGATAATCCGTGGGACGCTGATAAAGGGCAGTTCGGAATCATGGTGAAATTTTAGTTTCCCAATCAGGTACAATCCCATCAGGAAGAAAATAACAATCCAGAAAGCGAGATAAACCTCCCTGTCTAAAATGTGCCAATGATAAGTTTGATCGGCAATACTCAGAAATTTCAGCCCCAGGGCCAGTTCAAGAAATCCAAGGACCACTTTTACCGAATTCAGCCATCCACCCGATTTTGGAATCCCGGCAAGCCAGGTGGGGAAAAAAGCAAATAGGGCAAAAGGTAAGGCAAAGGCCAGGGAGAAACCAAACATGCCGACAATGGGCATCAGGATGTGCCCACTGGCTGCTTTTACAAGAAGCGCCCCGACAATGGGACCGGTGCAGGAGAAGGAGACCAATACCAGGGTAAAAGCCATAAAAAAAGCGCCGGAGTATCCCCCTTTATCCGCCTGTTTATCCGCTTTATTGACCAGCCAGCCCGGGAGTGTAATTTCGAACATTCCTAAAAATGAAGCAGCAAAAACCATGAAAATAACGAAGAAAAATAAATTGGGGATCCAATGGGTACTGAGGAAATTGGCAAAATTGGCGCCTAATGTCACAGCTACAAGGGTGCCAATTACAGTGTAAATCATAATGATCGAAAGCCCGTAAACAAGCGCTTCAAGCTTGGCTTTTCGCTTGCTGCGCGTATCGTGCATGAAAAAAGTCACGGTCATGGGGATCATGGGGAAGACGCAGGGAGTGATGATCGCCGCGAGTCCGGCAAGAAATGAAATCAGGAAGAACCATAAAAGCGATTGATTAACTGCCGTATCGGCCGCGGTAGTACTTAGAAAAGCCTGGTCCTTGTTTGTGGCCCCGGAGCCTGGTTTCGTTGTTGGGGCGGCTGCCATTTTAACGCCGTTCCTGACTGATCCGGAACCTGAATCGATCTTTGGGACGACTTCTTTTCCGGATACGGATCCAACGCTCGCGGCAGCATTTGGATTGCCTTTTATGCTAAAAGTAAAATCAACGTCGTTCGGTGGAAGGCACTGTTTATCATCGCAGCACATAAAGTTTACAACCCCTTTTACGACAAAATCCTTTTGGCCCAATATCTTTATCTTTTGCCGGAAAACCACTTTATCCGCGAAGAATTTCAATACCATGCCGAAATTGGGATCATTTTCCATGATGGGTTTGGGCTCGGTAACCTTCCCGACCCGCTCATAACCAGCGCTTTTTTCAAAAGTAAAAGTAGTGGGGATCGGCCCTCCCTGTGGAATATCCTGGGAATACACATGCCAATTGGGGTCAGCTTTTGCAATGAAAAGCAGGGTCGCCTGGTCCGGTGTGGTTTGTTCTGATTTAAAAGTCCATTTGACAGGATCCAGGATCTGGCTGAATAAAATCGATGGTAGTATAAGGAATATCAGCAGGGAAATCCAATATTTCTTCATGATGGATAAAAATTAATTGAATTAAAGACCGGTGTACAAAAGTATAAATTTTACCAAACCGAAGGATATAGAATGTCAAATGTTATATATCCAGTAACAAATGGCGCCTGGCGAACAATTAACCAGGGATTTTGATGGATGGGCGTTTTATGTGATCAATTCCACCTGGAGGATTTTTTCGGTCCGTGATGTGATCCTGAAGCGGTGATCAATGCGGTAACCTATGACCCAAACAATTTGTTTCCCTGAACACAATAGCCAGCAATTTTCTTTATCGGGGAGTGAAAATTTATGGTCAATAAAAAAATCACTGAGTTTTTTCTTTTTATTCATTCCAAAAGGGTAGAAGGTATCTCCTGTTTGCCATCTTCTCAGGATCAGCGGAAAAGATAATCGGGATAAATTAAGGCTGGCTATGGAAGGCGTTAACGGGATTTCAAACTTTTGATCAATTGTTTTAATGGAAAAACGCAGGGATAATGGTGTTTCTGTTATGAAATCCCCATAATCTATGAGATATTGTTGTTCGGGCCCCGCGTATCTGGAATGACCTGAAGGTGAATCTGATACCGAAATTCCCAGGGGTTCAAGGATCAATTCATCCCGGTTTTTTATCAAACGATAGGTTTTGGAAAAAAACACCTTACCACTTTCTTTTTGCAGGGAAGAGAGGAGATCATGGATCACGGTTTCGTTAAACCCATAAGGGGATAACAGTTCCCACGCCAGCGGTTGCAAGGGTTTTAAACGGGCAAGTTTAGGGATATCGATCCTGATTTCATGGCCGGTTTCATGGATTATCTTTTGTCTGGTCCGGTTTACTTCATCCTTCCAGATTGCTTCAATATTACGGATTTGATGAATGGCGCCGGTAATCCCGTTTAAAAAATCAGGATTGATTGATTTCATCAGCGGGAGTATTTCAATCCTTATTTTGTTCCTGAGATATTTGGTTTCGCTGTTTGACCGGTCTTCGCGCCATGAAATGGGATGGCTGAAGGCATAAGTTTCAATTTCTTTCCGGGAAGTAAACAACATGGGACGGATGATCCTGCCCTTTTTCGGCATGATGCCATGTAATCCCTGGATACCGGTTCCCCTTATCAGATTGATAAAAAACGTTTCTATCTGATCATCAAGGTGATGTGCGGTTGCAATGAAATCAAAATGGTGGTCAGAACGGGTCTCTTCGAACCATTCATACCGGAGTTTCCGGGCGGCCATCTGGATAGAGATGCCTTCCTGTGCAGCCAGGCCTGATGTGTCAAATTTTTTTACGAAAAAAGGGACCTTGAGTTTGGCCGCCAGATCCCGGACGAATTGTTCATCATCCTGACTTTCTTTATCCCTTAGCTGAAAATTACAATGGGCAATGCCAAAATGATATCCAGCCCGATAAAACAGATCGGTCATGACCACTGAATCAATTCCCCCGCTAACAGCAAGAAGGATGTGTGAATCCGGCGAAAATAAATCATTTTCCGAAATAAACCGCTGTAATGGATCAACCATATTCAAATAGATGATATAACAAAATTACTGAATTATTGGGAGTTTTGACGCTGTCTTATTAAAATCAAATGGTGATTTCCGAAATGCCGTGCTTTAATTATCTTTGGATAATTTTTATTTGTCGTCGCGGGAATAAACCTCTTTGAGCATGAACTGGCAGATTACTTATATAACATGGATCCATTTCGCTACTGCGATCATAAGCCTTCAGGTTGTTTTTACCGTATATAGGATACCGTCGATCAGGGGACGCGGCCCTTTTTTATGGATGATGGCCCTTGGGGCATTCTGGTCATTGATCCTGGTTTTTGAATCAGCCGTTCCTACGATCCCGGAAAAGATTTTCTGGTCGCGGTTGGAGTATTTTTGCAATATGGGTATCCCGTTGATGTTCCTTCGATTTATATTATCTTATGACCTGGGAGGCGCCTCGTGGATCAAGCGCCATTTTGGTTTATTCCTGATTGTCCCTTTGTTCACTCTCTTGCTTGTATTTTCGAGTAGCTACCATTCCCTTATATGGACCGGGTTTTCGTGGAGCCCGATGGGAGAAAACGTGTTGATTTACCATCATGGCCCGGTATTCTATTTCGCTATGATCTATTCCCTGCTGATCACGGTGTTAGGAAATATTTTACTAATCTCCTTTGTGAGAAAACGGCGTCGTTATTTCAAATCGAAAACATGGTTTCTCATTGTTGGTTCTCTGTTCCCTTTGCTTACGGGGTTGATCTATACCATTGGTTTTGCGCCTTTAGAAGGGTTGGATATTTCTCCGATGGGTATTTTGGTTTCCGGAATTCTTTTTTTCTGGGGTATTGCCAGCGAACAAATGTTCGATATTGTCCCGGTAGGTCATCGGCTGATGATCGAAAAAATGACAGATGGCGCCATAGTATTGGATCTGCGCCATTTTATTATGGACATTAATCCGGTTGCAATGGATATGTTCATGATCCGCGAAAATATTATAGGCCAGGGATTTGATCTGGCGTTGCCTTCACTTTCCCGATCGCTGGAAGGCAAACCGGAGGATTCGGAATATCGTCAGGAACTATGGATGGATCCACCTGTTTCGCGATGGTTCGAGATCATGCACAACCCGATGAAAAGTGATAAGGAAAAATACCTGGGTAGCCTATTGATATTACATGATATAACCATCCGAAAGGAGAATGAGTTTCAATTAGAAAAATTAGCGGATGAACTCACTGAGATGAATGCCATGAAGGATAAACTGTATTCCATCATTGGACATGATCTGCGTAGCCCATTCAATTCTATCCTGGGTTTTTCAGAACTGTTAGCGGAATCATACGACGAATTTAGCGACAAGGAGCGCAAACAGTTTGCCGTTAACATAAGCATCGCATCAAAAAGCGCCCTGGGCCTCCTTGAAAACCTGCTTGAATGGTCAAGGATCCAACTTGGCCGGACGCCCTTTATACCGGAAGAACTCAACCTGAATTTACTGGTCAATGAGGCCATCCTGTTACTAAGGCTGAATGCACAAAGCAAGGGGATCATGTTATTGAACCGGGTTGCTCCGGACCAAAAGGTTTTTGCTGATAAAAATATGGTGGGCGCAATCCTCCGGAACCTTTTATCAAATGGCATAAAATTTACCAATTCCGGTGGCCAGGTTGAAGTTACCGCGGAAAAGAAGGACCGTCAGGTTGAGATCATGGTAACGGATAACGGAACCGGGATGCCAGAGGAGATGGTCAGAAAACTTTTCAATATGGACAGCCTGGTATCAGTTCCCGGAACATCCAATGAAAAAGGTACGGGATTGGGGCTGATCCTGTGCAAAGAGTTTGTTGAAAAACACGGAGGCGCCATCAGTGTCACCAGTTTACCTGGGACTGGCAGTAGTTTCGCGTTCACCTTGCCCGGGAAATAAACCGGGCTGCCTGATGTTATATTTCCCAGGTATCTCCTGAATTCAACAGGTCATCCACATTCCGGATGTTAGATGTTTCGCGGGCGTATTTTATCTGTTCGCCGACCAGGTCATCATAGGTCGGGTACATGGCTGAACGGATCACGCCGAAAACCATGGGGAACTGCGGGGGCGCCAGTTTGGCCAACATCAGGTGTATGCCGGGATCCTGGTTATATTGATCATGGACCAGGATATCATCCAGGGTAATTCCGTTTTTACCAATTTCGGCCACTTCCAGATGGGTATCATGAAGGATAATTCCCTTTTCATGATTTTTTCCGAAAAGCATTGGCTCTCCGTTTTTAAGCACGAGCATGGCTTCATCTTTGACATCTTTCCCCGTAATATTGCTATGGGCCTTATCGGCAAAGATGATACAGTTTTGCATGATCTCAATAATAGAAGTGCCGTCATGACGGGCTGCTTCAAACATCGCATCGGTCATGAGGTTGATGTTGTTATCTGGGACCCGGGCAAAAAAAGTGCCCTGTGCGCCCATCACCAGCTCACCCACGGTAAATGGATGTTCAATGGTCCCCTGGGGTGAAGTTTTGGTCACTTTTCCCATTGGCGTGGTTGGCGAATATTGTCCTTTTGTCAATCCATAAATCTGGTTGTTGAATAAAAGAATATTAATATCGACATTGCGCCGGATAACATGAATGAAATGGTTGCCTCCAATGGCAAGGGAATCGCCGTCGCCGGTTGCCATCCAAACGCTGAGACGCGGATTGGCAATTTTAACGCCGGTAGAAATAGCAGCGGCCCGACCGTGTATGCCATGGATCCCGTATGTATTAACATAATATGGGAAACGGGAAGAACATCCGATCCCGGAAATGATACAAAAATTTTCTTTCCGGTATCCGATTTTCGGGAAGACCCGTTCCACCGCAGCAAGAATGGCATGAGCGCCACATCCCGGACACCATTTCACCATCTGGTCACTTTCAAAATCAGTTTTGGAAAGTTGAACATTCGAACGTTCAACGGTCATATTTACAAAATCCATGTTATTTCTCCTCTAAAAGTTGGTTGAATTTTTCCGTTAACTCATTGATCATAAAAGGCAGTCCCTGCACTTTGTTGAATTGGTAAAAATTCGGCATGGGGAATTTCATCCGGAGATAATTGACAAACTGCCCGCTATTAAGCTCACAAACCACGATCTTCTTAAAGCCTTTCAATACTTTTTCCGTGTTTTTCGGGAGGGGCATAATGTGATGAAAATGTGCATGACTTATGGATTTTCCTTCATTCTGAAGTTTTTTTACCGCGGAATGGACGGCGCCATAAGTTCCTCCCCAGCTAACCGCTAATAATTCACCTTCAGGAGAACCATCAATGACTTGATCGGGGATGAAATCAGCAACTTTTTCCACTTTGGCGGCGCGGTAATCGACCATTTTTTGGTGGTTCAGCGGGTCGGTGGAAACTGTTCCAATGATATCTTCTTTTTCAAGTCCTCCGATACGGTGCCTTAATCCTTCAGTTCCGGGAATAGCCCACTGGCGTGCCAGGGTTTCCGGATCGCGTTTATAGGGTTTGTATTCAGGATCATTTGGTTTGGCAATAGGAGGGTTAATAGGGGGCATATCGGCCATTTTTGGGATCCTGAACAGGGTCGACCCGAACCCCAGGTATCCATCTGTAAGGAGGATAACCGGCGTCATGTGTTCAAGAGATAATTTAGCGGCCTCATAGGCGTAATAGAAACAATTTTCGGCGGTCGAGGCGGCAATCACGATCACCGGACATTCCCCGTTACGTCCGAAAAGCGCCTGATACAAATCGCTCTGTTCCGATTTGGTGGGCAACCCCGTGGAGGGCCCTCCACGCTGAACATTCACGATGACCAATGGTAATTCCGTCATAACAGCCAACCCGATGGCTTCGCATTTTAGTGATAATCCCGGACCCGATGTTGAGGTACAGGCTAATGATCCGGCGTAAGATGCGCCAATAGCAGAACAGATACCGGCTATTTCATCTTCAGCCTGAAAAACCTTTGCGCCCAGGGATTTATACTTGGCTAACTCAATCAGGATATCAGTTGCCGGTGTGATGGGATAAGATCCCAGGAAAAGCGGCCTTCCTGATTTTTCAGAAGCAGCCAACAAACCCCATGCAGTAGCTATATTCCCGGTGATATTGCGGTACCGGCCTTTTGTCATTGTAGCGGGAGCTACCTGGATAACGGATTCAATGGCTTCGATTGTCTCGGCATAATTATATCCTGCCTGAAGCACAATCTTGTTGGTCTGGATCAGCTCCGGTTTCTTTTTGAATTTTTGTTCGAAATAATGGAAAGAGGGTTTCAGGTCGCGGTTGAAAATAAAATAGAGGATACCCAGCGCAAACATATTTTTGCTCCGTTCAGCCGTTTTATTGTCAACGCCCAGCTCTTTCAGGCTTTCCTTGGTTAATGTAGTAAGAGGGGCTTTGATCAGATTATAGCCGGCCAGGGTATTATCAAGGAGTGGGTCCTGCTTGTAGCCGGCCTTTTCGATAGCTTTTTCTTCAAAAGCATCAGTATCGGTCAGAATGGTAGCCCCTTTTTTTGCCCATTTCAGGTTCGCTTTCAGGGAAGCGGGATTCATGGCAACTAAAACGTCAACCAAATCACCGGTTGTAAAAATTTTAGAACTTCCCATGTGTACCTGAAAACCAGAGACGCCTGCAACTGTATTCTGTGGGGCCCGGATTTCAGCAGGAAAATCGGGGAAAGTGGCAAGGTCATTCCCGATCAGGGCTGCAACATCTGAAAACATGTTCCCGATGAGCTGCATTCCATCGCCGGAATCGCCGACAAACTTTACAACTACATCTTCCCGTTCAACAACAGGTCTTTTTTTCTTAGCCATAGGATTATATCTTTTAGTTTTACGAAATTAAGCTTTTTATAAGAACCTGTATCATACTCCGGAAAAATTTGAATTCCGGTAAGGGCGCCGGTTCCCGGATTATCAACAGGTGAAATAAAATCAAATGAAAAAAGGTGGTTTCATGTTGATGAAGCCACCTTTTCTTCGGACCTGGAATAGTTTATTCCGGATGGATTGCTTCTACCGGGCAAACATCGGCACATGAACCACATTCTGTGCAAATTTCAGGATCAATTTTATAAATATCACCTTCAGAAATAGCTTCAACGGGACATTCATCGATGCAGGTTCCGCAAGCAGTGCAATCATCAGAGATTTTGTAAGCCATGACTTTATTTAATTTGTGCCCCAAACAATCGGAGGCTGGGTTAATATTGAAATATAATGCAAAGATAAGATTTTTTCAGAAATCAAAGTAACAACTCATAACTTCCATATAAAAATATCAATTCTGACGCATCCTTCATCGCGTATCTCGTACCCGGCCTCCCGGACTTCTCCTTTCAGAAAGTTTTCAACTCCAGTTTTTCCCCGTTAAAAACCCCATAGGTGAAATGGGTTAACCAGTCGCCTAAAACAACCAGACAGGCCTTTTCACTTATTTTTTCATTATAAGGATAATGGTAATGTCCATATACCAGGTAATCCAGCTCAGGATGAGTGGTTATAAGTTCCCGGGAATGCACTATAATCCTTTTTTGAATGAGTTTTAAATTCCGGTCTTCCGCTTTTTTTTCTTTTTCCATGGCAGCGTAACGGCTTTTCCGGGACCAGAATAAAGCCAACCTGATCCCCATGTCTGGATGTAGCCATCTGAAAAGCAACTGATTAAGACGGCACGCAAAAACGTTCTTAATAAATTTGTACCCCTGGTCACCGGGTCCAAGCCCGTCGCCATGGGCTAAATAAAAATGTTTTCCGTTGATAGTCCTGAATTCCGGATCGCGGTGTAATTGTATGTTCAACTCCGATTGCAGGTAATCAAAGGCCCACATATCGTGATTTCCGCGAAAAAGATGGATGGGGATCCCGGCATCGGACAAGGCAGCAAGCGCTCCTAACAACCTGGCGTGGCCCCGCGGAATGACCGTTTTATATTCGAACCAGAAATCAAACAGGTCGCCCATCAGGAAAATTTCACCGGCATCCGGCCAGACCATCTCCAACCAGGAAATGAATTTTTTTTCCCGTTCAAGGCTCTTCCTGGCATCCGGAATGCCAAAATGGAAATCTGAAACGAAATAGACCTTTTTCTCCATCAGAAAATTTTGAGCAAATTACAAAAAAATCCGGGAGCGTTTCTTTTTAATCTCAAGCATCCGTTGATGGTGATACTTTACATGCTTATTTTCCGGGTAGGAGAGGGTCAGCGCAGAATCGAGTTTTTCGAACCACGGGAAATCGTCATCCGGGTTTAACACGGTATTCAGGCCGAAAGCATAATTTAAAACGATCAGCGATGCCATTGAATTGGGATGCTGGTCAATGAATCGTTTTTCCTCTTCCCGTTGCCGTTCCCAGATTGATTTAAAAACCGTATCCAGTTTTTCAGTGAGTTCAAAATAGCCGGAGCTGTCCTGCTTTTCCACCAGTAACATCTCCAGGGAATCGACTTTCCGTTCCTGCCCCCGCGTAAAACGAAAAAAGTCCGCAAGCCATCTGGTTTCATCCGGGCCTTCGATCATAACATGATCGGGGAAAGAAGAAAAACTTCCGGACACTTTTACAGTGTCTCCCGGATGAAGCATTAAAACCAACACTTTTCTCGAAAGAGCATGGAGCATATAAAAACCGGGTTCCGGTAACTTTACCCTGAACCTGAAAGAACCTCCGGCATCGCAGATAACAGAATCGATCCTTTTTACAATTTTTGTATCCAGCTCCGTCAGGACTAATTTTTCTCCTTTGCCATCATTCAATTTCCCTGTAATTATGGCCTCGTTTTCAGGCGCATGGGAACAGGAATAGAAAAGGACCGACCCAATCAAACAAAAAATAATGTACGCGATTTTATTCATCTTCATTAATGATAGATAATCAATAGTTTATAACCATGTATTAACCAGCGCCCAGGACCGGTATCCACAACCCATCGGTGAGAATGGAAGGTGAACCGTTATAGGCCATCTCAGCATACAGCGCCCGGTTTACCCCACGGATCTTGGCCATAGCCTTCCGGATTACCAATCCTCAAACCCTGTTTCAACCTCATCCCTGAGCCGGCGGGAGATGTATTTATCCACCGGAAAAGTAAATTCATTTTCCGAAAGATCACTGATTTTCAACCATCTGAAACTTTGCGCCCCATCGATTTCCGGGATGTCATACCGGATATCAGTTACCGGAAAAAGATATGGTTTTGGAGCCGACACGCGGTAATAGATGCTTATCAGTTGCTGGTTGGAAGGCAGTAATACGGTCGGTTGAAAAAAGTCAGTGGTGTAGTAATGAGAAATCACCTCGATTTTCACGTGCAATTCTTCCAGGAATTCTCTTTTCAGGCAGTCGATGGTCCCTTCGCCAAATTGTAACCCTCCCCCGGGAAATTTTGTCATAAATACCCCAAGCCGGAATTCATCGGTCACCAGCACTTTTCGGTCATCGGTCAGAAAACCGTAAACGCGGATGTTGAAACGGGGGGCGTTCATAATGAATGCAAATATATACTTTAAGATTGAGTCCACTCCGAAAACCACTTTTTACCGCCAAGTCGCTAAGGTGCAAAATTTTAAATAATTGGATATGATATATTTGTGTCTTTGCGTCTTCGCGGTAAAATGAAAGATTTGACTTTTCGGACCCGGTTCAAAGTTGAAATTACCTTTCAGGGGGGCCGTTGAGATTAAACTGCAATATTTACCTCATTAAAGCGTTATAAATTTTTCCTGCTTTATTCAGAAAATCACCGGAAATGGAATACGCTCAAATTTACACTGATCTGAAAGGGAAGGCTGTTTTTGAACAGGATACTATACCCCTTGATGAAGAAGTTGTTCTCCGGAATTGTTCCTTTGTCTCTGAAAATGCGGCAATCCTACCTGGAGAAGCTGAATATTTTTGTCCTTCGCACAATTTCCGGTCAACAGATGAACATGCCTTCCGCAATCCACTGGTTGTTCATCCCTTGCTCGATATTCATGATTCTCAGGTTAATGAAAACAAACAGTTCCGCTATCACATTATTGCCCCGGTTGCCGATCATCCTATCACGGATTTTATACTGATGTTCCATGGCTTCAACGAAAAAACATGGGATAAATATATGCCCTGGGCCCGTAAGATCGTGGAAGGCACCGGTAAGGCCGTGGTGCTGTTCCCTTTCGCCTTTCACATGAACCGCGCCCCCCTGGTCTGGTCCGATTCGCGAAAGATGCAACGGCTTAGCGAAGAGCGCAGGAAAGTTTTTCCGAACCTTGTTTCAAGCACTTTTTCCAATGTGGCCATCAGCGCCAGGATACACGCCAAACCCCAACGTTTTTTCTGGTCAGGGCTTCAGGCATACTATGATGTGATCCAGCTGCTTAAACAGATCAAATCGGGGAATCATCCTTTTATCGGTAAAACAGCCAGATACGATATTTTCGCTTATTCTATCGGTGGATTGTTAGCCCAGATCCTGATGATGACCAATTATAAGGATTATTTTTCATCTTCAAAATTGTGTCTTTTTTGCGGTGGGGCTGTTTTTAACCGTTTGTCGCCGGTATCGCGATTCATTTTAGACAGCGAAGCCAATGTTGCCTTGTATTCCTATATCATTGAACACCTTGAGAACCACCTGAAGAACGATCTTCACCTCCGCCATTATCTAAAGGGTGAACATCCGGAAGGATTTTGTTTTTTATCCATGTTGAATTACAATGTGATGCGGAAAGAAAGGGAAGATACAATCCGGAAGATCAGCCATCAGATCCTGGCCATCCCCCTGGAAAAAGATGTCGTGGTCCCCTTTTATGAAGTCATCAATACCCTCCAGGGGAGCCAGAGAAACATACCGGTGGCGGTCGAAGTTTTTGATTTTCCTTATACCTACCGGCACGAAAATCCTTTCCCGTCTGACCTGAAGATCGCTTCTCAGGTAACCGAAGGATTTGAGAGGGTTTTCAACCGGGTAAACCGGTTCCTGGTCACTGCCATTTGATTTATAAGACAGTCCTGAGGATATGCCGTTTTCCGGGGGGGCCAGGCAACTTCTCGGCTTCCATTTGCGTCAGCAAGGCATTCAACCCCGTCCCAAATCCTATTTCAAGAATATTCAATGCATGGTTATTACCGGACACTTTTCCCCTGGACAAAGGTGATTTTTTATTGGTCACTTGTAAAGTGTCAATGACAAACCGAAAGCCGTTTTGAATAAAGATCCACCGCGATTCGGTGATGGCGCCAAATGTCGAATGATAAGGTTCTTTCAGCGCTTCAACATACAATGTATGCGAACCGTCTGCAGTAATAAGAACTGAAGGATAGGGATTGATAATTAATAGTTTTCTTTCCACAGTTCAAAGTATGCCAATGGATGTTGGCATGCCGGGCAGTTTTGAAGAGCTTTGGCCCCATAATGGATATAGCCACAATTACGGCATATCCAATATACTTTCTCTTCTTTTTCGAAAACCCTGTTTTTTTCCATGTTCGTCAATAATTTCCGGTACCTTTTCTCGTGATGGGCTTCCACGGTAGAAATCATTTTAAAGGCGGTAGCTATTTTCGGAAATCCTTCTTCAGCAGCTATTTTTCCAAAATCAGGATACAGGATTTCCCATTCTTCCTGCTCCCCGTCTGCAGCAGCTTTCAGATTTTCAGCAGTTGTACCGATAATTCCAGCCGGATAAGTGGCTGTGATTTCAACCGGGCCGCCTTCAAGGAAACGGAAGAAGATTTTGGCATGTTGTTCTTCATTGAACGCCGTCTCGGCAAAAATAGCGGCAATTTGTTCAAGCCCTTCTTTCCTGGCTTCTTTCGAAAAGAAAGTGTATCGGTTTTTCGCCTGCGATTCTCCGGCAAAAGCCTTAAGCAGGTTCTTTTCAGTTTTGGTCCCTTTTATACTTTTTTCCATGTCATTATTTTATTTATAAAACAAAGATATAAAACTTTTATTCAATCCGGATAAAGTCATCTTTACCCACTCCGCATATCGGGCAAACCCAATCCTCATGGATATCCTCAAAAGAAGTTCCCGGAGCGGCCCCTGAATCCGGATCACCGGCCCCGGGGTCATAAATATAACCACAAACAGTACATTTATACTGATGCATAATGGGTGAGGTTAGATAATGCTTCTCTTAAAGTCTGATCAGTTTCGAACGGATCGTTGTTCCCTGATTACTTACGGTTACCAGATAAACCCCCGGCGTCAAGGCTGAAAAATCAAAGGTTGACGATCCTTCGGGAAGGGTTGTTTGCAGGACTTGAATGCCGGATAGAGAATAAACAGTGAGTGTTGCGACCTGCTTTAATGCGGTCGAAAGCATTGCCTGTCCCCGCGTTGGATTAGGATAGATGGAGAAGTTATCGGGACCCTGAGTTAAGTAATCGGTCGGGAAATCAGGTATAATATCAACGATAACACCCTCGATCACAGTAAGCCCGTATGGGATCTCATCCGGTAAAAGATACCAGCCATTGTAACCTCCGCCCCATCCGAAGTTAAGATGGAAATAGTTGTCGGTATTGTATCCATCAACAACTACGTTATGGCCCATGGTCCATCCCTGGTCCACAACCGCAAGGTGTACCGGGAGCGTATCCATGATATTCTGGGCTATATGGGTATATAAAGAGGTATCGCTGTCGGTGAGGAGCGAGGCGGCGCTGAAATTGAATTTCTGATAGGCGTCGAATGCCTGGTCAACGCCAAATGTTCCCGATCCCGATGAAGTGTAAACCTGCCGGGCAGCAACACCACAGGCAAATACGATCGCTCCTTTATCGTTTTTAGTCAGAGGCTGTGAAGTGAGGTAATGGGCCATCAGGGTATCGAGATAAACATTGAGCATGGGGAAAGAGGGAAAGTCGATGGTTTGGTAATCATCGTCGATCCAGTAATTCCGGCCTGCATATTGGTGATGATAATCGTCGGCATCGGTGAAAACAACCTGGTTGGTGGTTTGATGAAAGTTGACAATCATGCTCATGGCTACCGCGGGACAACCGGCAATGCTACGGTTCCCGTTGAGTGGATCCAGCGGACAAAGGGTATTATAGGGATAATCCTGGGTCCAATTGGTTTCAAGCCATCCTCCTGTGGATGTCGATCCCGGTTCTGGCCATTGCTGAAACCCTGGCTGACCAGGTTTACTGCTGAGGTAGTTTTCCCAGCTTTTATGGCGTTTCCCGATGATTGTGGATGGTAAGCTCCCGATGCAACGGGTCCGCTGTTCAAGGTCATTGGTCACAAACCGGATAAATTCCTCCTTATGACTGTTTGTCTCAGAGAATCCATAAGCAATTACCGGGGGCAGGTCATCATTGGCCGGGATAATCATGAATCCATCAGGGTTCAGATGGACATAATAGAAGAGCGGGGAACCGGCGCTTCCGTGGATCAATTCGATCGTTTTAACAGAGAAGGATGCAGATTCACTGTTACTGAGGAGCCTGGCGCAGGCAATGGATAATGCCGTGGGCCTATCGACCGGATCCGCGACAATGGGGCGTGACAACATTATTAGGGCAATGCAGATGAAAACTGCGAGGAAGAGGGCGTTTTTTTTCATGTGTTTTAAAATTGATCGTTTTCTTAATAGGGTTCCAGTTCATGAAAATAGAATGTATTAACAAGACTGAACGGCCAATTTACGAATTTTCCGTTTCGCATCATGGATTTGCAACCGTTTTATATCCATTTCGGGGAATAGGAGAAATTCCACAGTCTTCCAAAGAAGTTTATGGTTCATCCTGTTTATTGAAATTCAAGATCAGAACAGAAGAAATTTTACTTAACAAGGTGTAACATTCAAAAAATAATTACGTCATAGAACAGTAAATTATTGCCGTTTACCGATATTTACTTTTACCACAAATGCAAATGTTACATATTCAATTATTTAATGTTTAGCGCCTGAATGACTTGGTGGCGAAAATAGTTTTTGGAATCGGCTCAAATAAATAATAACAAATCCCGGAGGTCATTATGAAAAAGGTTACCATCATTTTTACGTTGTTGCTGATTTTTATCCTTAAGGGTAATGGTCAGGAAGGCATGTGGTTGTTATCACAGCTTAATCAGTTGGATCTGAATAAAAAAGGGCTCCAGATCCCGGTCAGCGATGTTTACAACCCGGATAAAGCTTCAATCTCCAATGCTGTTGTACAGCTTGGCGGGGGAACTGCATCATTTGTCTCAAAAGATGGCTTGCTGATCACAAATCACCATGTGGCATTTACTGCTATTCAGCGGGCATCGAGCATTGCCAGTGACTATCTTAAAAACGGATTTCTGGCTGTTAAACGAGCGGATGAGATCAAGGCGCCTGGGTATCAGGCTCAATTGCTCACCGGGATGAAGGATGTAACGGCTGAAGTTCTGGGCACTGCAAGCGGAATTACCGATCCTTCGGAAAAAGCCAAAAGGATCAATGCCAAAATCGCAGCCATGTCCAATGCTTTAGAAAACGGGAAAGAAGATGTCAGCGTTTATATAGCTTCCAATTACAATGGGAAACAATACATACAGTATGTTTATAAAACCTTTAAAGACATCCGCATCGTCTATGCGCCTCCGATGTCGGTAGGTAATTATGGCGGTGAAACTGATAACTGGATGTGGCCAAGGCATACCGGCGATTTTTCCTTCATGCGCGTATATGTGTCGCCTGATGGGACCGGAAAGGAATACAACGAAAATAATGTTCCATACCATCCTGTTGTATTTTTAAAAGTGGCAGATGGGTTCCTCAAAGAAGGTGATTTTACTTTTATCATCGGTTACCCGGGGCAAACCACCCGTTATCGCTCTTCCACTTCTGTACATTGGAACGAAACCATCAACTATCCCTTTGCAATTAAAAACTACGGGGAGATCATCGAGTTGCTGGATGAAAAGACAAAGAACAACCACGACGGGGAGATCAAGGTAGCAAGTTTGAAAAAGGGATTGGCCAATGTCATGAAAAATTACCAGGGGAAGGTGGATGGGATGAGGAAAACCAACTTTTATGAAAAAAAGCTGGCTTTCGAAAAGGAATTCGTAACCTGGGCCAACAGCAAACCAGTGACCAAGGCCCGGTATGGGGATATCCTGCAACGCGAAAAAGCGGAGTATACAGTTCTGGAAGGCACCAGAGAGAGGGATAACGTCTTCGGTATTTTTCAGGGATTGGCAGGTACTCCTTTAGCGATAGCCCAGCAGGCCATTTACCTCGCGCAGCAGAAAGACAAACCAGAAAGTGAACGCGATCCTGGATTTTCAGAGAAGACTGTTGAAGGAGCCATCGACGGTTTGCAGTATACCTATCCCAATTATTTCGAACCGGTTGAAAAAGCATTGATGGTAAGGGCCCTGAAAATGGCGAAAGAGTTGCCTTCCAACCAAAGGATCACCGGCTTGGAATATGTTTTCAGCGATCCTTCTATTTCCATAGAACAGTTTGTTGACAACGCATTTAAGACATCAAAACTGGGGGATATGGCTTATGCGAAAACCATTTTGGCCATGAGCGCCAAAGATCTTGAAACGCTTAATGATCCTTTTATAAAGATGGCTTACAGTATTGATCCCATGGCCACCGATATTCAGAATATCAATCAAAAGTTTGGCAACAACGTAACAGAGTTGCGTAAAGTTTATATGGATGGCCTCTATGAATGGAAAGGGACCGGAATGTATCCCGATGCCAATAGTTCCATCCGTTTTACCTGGGGCAATGTCAAGGGTTATAAGCCCCGGGATGCGGTCTGGTATGATCCATTCACCACCCTTGAAGGAGTTGTGGAAAAAGACTCAGGTATAGAACCTTTCGATGCCCCACGGACATTGGTAGAGCTTTACAAGAAAAGGGATTTCGGGAAGTGGGCTAATCCTGCCATGAAAGATATCCCGGTAGCATTCCTCAGCCAGTGTGATATCACCGGGGGAAACAGTGGGAGCCCTGTCCTCAATGCCAAAGGACAATTAATTGGCGTTGCCTTTGATGGAAATTATGAAGCGATGATCAGCGACTGGCAATATGATCTGAAACTTCAACGGTGTATTGCCGTTGATATCCACTATGTCATGTTCATTACGGAAAAACTTGGCAAGGCAGGGTTTATCCTGGATGAGATGGGGGTGCATTAAAAGCTTGCTAATCTCTGGTATTGAATAATATCGCCGCGATCACCCCCGGGATCCAACCGCACAGGGTGAGCAGAAATACCAGTAAAATAGCGCCACACCCGCGATCCAACACCGCGAGGGGAGGGAAAAGAATACAAAGTAGCGCCCTCAGACATCCCATGTTTCAAAGATAAATATTTTTTCAGGAATTACTTTGCGAAGATTATCATTACTTTTATGGAATTGATCATGATGGTGAATCGGGCTGAACCTTCTCAGATCGTCATTTGCCATTCGTAATTTTTCCTGTTATGAAACGTTTCTCGAAAATTCTTCTCGGCTTTGTTATCGCGATTTTTATCGTGCTGATTTTTCTGACCGCTTTTCCGTTCCTGTTTAAAAACAAGGTCGCCAATGCGGTCAGGAGTGTTGCCAACAGCCATTTGAAAACCGAGCTTAATTTTTCGGATATGGAGCTCTCCTTCTTCAAACATTTTCCACATCTTACTTTAAGGTTGAAAGATTTTTCGCTCAAGGGATCATCCCCGTTTGAAAAAGATACCCTGGTCGTTGCAAAGGAAGTCTCATTTGGTGTGGATGTGATGAGCCTGTTCGGAAAGACAATTGAAATTAACCGTGTTTTCCTTGACCGTGCCCGGATCGAAATCCGCTATAATGAGGCGGGCGCCAATAATTTTGATGTCTATCAACTGACGGATACGGTGGCGGCCAAAACAGATACTTCTGTTGCGGGCAGCGCTGAAATCAATATTGAGGACATCAATTTTTCAAATTGCCGGTTTATCTATGATGATCCTTCCATTCCGCTTAATATTACGGTAAATGGGTTTAATTACAAAGGGAAGAGCCAGCTCAGCAAGGATATTTTATCCTTGAAATCTGATATTCAGGTTGATTCTTTTAATCTTCAGTTCAACCACCGGAACATTATACGTTCAAAACCGCTGGAGGCAAAATTAACAACGAAGATCAATACAAATAACCTGAATGTCTTTCTTGAGAAAAACGATCTGAAAATCAAGGATATGCCAGTCAACTTCAACGGTCGGTTCAATTTTCTAAAAGATGGATATTCCCTGAATCTCCGTTTGCTATCGATATATAACAATGAGGTTTTCAGCGCCGCTTTTCGTTTGAACAGTACCGACCAGCTTTATATTTTCGCAAGAATCAATACGTCGCTCGATCTTGCAAAATGGAGCAAAGCCATTGGGCTTGACATGGTTGACCTCCGGGGGATGTTCAATTTCAATCTAAACGCGGAGGGTATCTATGAAAGTGACGTGGATGGCATCAGCAGTATTCCAAAATTTACCGTTTCTTCGAGACTTACAAACGGGTACCTGAAATATCGCGGCCTTCCACAAGCATTGACAAATATTTCGTTTGACCTGAATGCCGGGACGCCCGATAACAATTACCGGCATACCTGGGTCAGCCTTGAAAAACTGAAAGCCGGCTTCCTGAAAAACAAGATAGAAGGAGCTTTCCATCTGAGAAGCATGGTGGATTTTCCGGTAGAAGCGATCCTGAAGACCTCTTGCAACCTGGCTGAGCTTAAACAGGTGATCCCGATGGACAGTCTCGAGCTGTCTGGTATCCTTGATGTTGATGCGAATGTTAACGGTAAATATGCCCCGGAAAAAAAACTCTTTCCACTTTCAACAATCCTTCTTAACCTGAAAGAAGGGATCGTCCAGACCAAATTCTATCCTCACCCGATCGAAAAGATCAATGTCTCTGCCACCATCACCAATGGTACCGGGGACCTAAAAGATACGCGGGTTACATTAGCGCCACTGACTTTCCTTTTTGAAGAGAATCCCTTTGAAATCAATGCAGATATTAAAAATCCCGGTAACGTTTCATATCAAGTGAAAGCCAAAGGGATTTTGGATATAGCAAGGATATACAAGGTTTTTGCACAAAAAGGGTTGGACCTTGACGGCCATATCGAAGCTGACCTTATCCTGAAAGGTTTGCAGCATGATGCCATGGCCGGTCATTATGAGCGTCTCCACAACAAAGGGAGCTTGATCCTGCGTAACATCGGTTTTACATCGGAAAACCTACCTAAAAAGATCGTCCTACGCGATGGTGTCTTCAGGTTTGACAACGACAACATCTGGTTTGAGAGATTCATAGCCAAATACGGAAGTTCTGACATCCGTTTGGACGGTCACCTGAAGAACGTGGTCAATTATGTGCTTTCGGATAAGCAAAAACTGAAAGGCAATTTCAGTTTTACTTCCAGCTATCTTTTTGTGGATGAATTCATGGCCCCGGTCGAAACAAACCAGCCGGTTTCTGGTACCAATAGCCCATCCTCCAAACCTGCAACGGCCTTATCAAAACCGGTTGACAGTCCGGTAACGGAAGGCGTTATTGTGATTCCGTCCACCCTGGAGATCGGATTGCAGGCCAACCTGAAGAGGATTCGGTTCCGGGGAGTTGATATCCAAAATCTTGTAGCCGCGGCCGAAATCCGGGATGGTATGGTCCTGCTGAAGGGGATGCAGTTTACGCTGGTTGGAACGCAGGTAGGGATGGACGCGTCCTATGGAAGTATGAATCCATCCCGGGCATTTTTCGATTTCCATGTAACCGCGAATGATTTCGACGTAAAAAGAGCTTATACCGAAATCGCCTTATTTCGTGAGCTTGCCTCTGCAGCTGCCCATGCCGAAGGGATCATCTCGCTGGATTACAGTCTGAAAGGAGAGCTCATTGCCGGAATGAACCCAGTATTCCCTTCCCTGGAAGGAGGAGGGGTTATCTCCCTTAAAAAGGTGAAAGTGATGGGCTTAAAACTGTTCACGGTGATCAGTAAAAACACGGAAAAGGAAAAACTTAAAAACCCGGATCTTTCTAAAGTTGATCTAAAGACAACCATCTTGAACAATGTCATTACCCTGGAACAGACCAAAATGAAGATCGCCGGTTTCCGCCTGAAAGTATCGGGGACAACCAATTTTAATGGTCAGTTAAGCCTGAAAATGCGCATCGGCCTCCCACCTCTGGGCATTTTTGGGATCCCGCTCCGGGCGCTGGGAACAACCGATAATCCGAAACTAAAATATGGCCGGGGCAGTTCTGACGCTCAGGTTGAGGAAACTGAATATTCAGATGAAATGCCGGCCGACCTGAAGATGAAATTGAAGAATGCAAAGGAAACTGATATTGGGGATAAAGAGCCGGATAGCGAATGATCATTGACTATTGACCATTGACCATTGACCATTTATTTTAATTGAGGCTACTTTTCATTGATTCCATATCATCCCTTCCCATCGTCATTGGTCTTAGCTCAGTACCAGTACCGGTTTCAGAAGGTTCTTGCCAATCTCGACTGCTTTTTCGTTTTCAGGGATCATCTTGTGATGACGGGCAGGTAATGATTTTTCTAATCCTTTGTGCAGGTATTCGGGCCCTACCAAGGGTTTCAGTTTCAGGAAAGCGCCCAGGACGATCATGTTAAAAACCTTGGAAAGTCCTAGCTTCGCGGCTTCATCGGCTGCTTCGATCGAATAGATATTGATATCTTTCCGTTCAGGGGAGCGCGTGATCCCGTTGGGGTCATAGATCAGGAGCCCGCCGGGTTTTACGGTCCTCTCAAATTTATCCATCGATTGCTGGTTGAGGAGGATAGCCGTGTCGAAAGCATTCAGGATGGGAGAACTAATTCTTTCGTCGCTGATGATCACGGTAACATTGGCTGTTCCACCCCTCATTTCCGGGCCGTAAGAAGGCATCCAGCTCACCTCCTTGTTTTGCATAACGCCCGAATAGGCTAAAATTTTACCCATGGACAAGACACCTTGTCCACCAAATCCGGCTATAATGATCTCTTCTGTCATTTTAATATGTTGTTAAACCTGATACTATTTTGAATCTGATAGGGGATAGGAGACTTGTCATTCTTTTTCAGCAACAACTTTCGGGTCGACGAGTTTTCCATCCACTTTGATATCTCCCAGTGGATAGAAGGGAAACATATTTTCTTCCATCCATTTATTGGCCTGGACGGGAGTCATTTTCCAACCCGAATTGCAGTTGGAAACAACTTCTATAAATCCTACTCCTTTTTTTTCTTTCTGGATTTCAAAGGCCTTACGAATGGCTTTTTTTGTTCTCCGTGCGTTGACGGGGGTATGAACGCTCTGGCGTGTTACATAATTTACCCCGGGCAGGTGGGCGATCAGTTCCGTGATCTTGAGCGGGTAGCCCATGGTAGCGATATCGCGACCATAAGGACTTGTGGCCGTACGCATGCCTTCCAGCGTCGTGGGGGCCATTTGTCCACCAGTCATACCATAGATCCCGTTATTGATGAAAATGATAGTGATGTTTTCGCCGCGGTTACAGGCATGAATAGTTTCTGCCGTACCGATAGCTGCCAGGTCACCGTCACCCTGATAGGTGAAAACGAAACGTCCGGGCCACAACCGTTTGATGGCGGTGGCTAATGCGGGGGCCCTTCCATGGGCAGCGCCTAACATATCAATGTCCAGGAAATCATAAGCTAAAACAGAGCAGCCGACGGGAGATACCCCGATGGTATTACCCTGGATATCCATTTCTTCGATTACTTCCATCAACATACGGTGGACAGTACCATGGCCGCATCCCGGGCAGTAACTCAGGGGACGGTCAACCATCAGTCCGGTTTTTTTATAAACGATATTTTCCGGTTTTCGTATTTCGGGTTTTGCAAACATTTCTTCCATATCAGCCTCCGATAATTTTTTGTTCCAGCGCCCTGACGACTTCATCCGGTGTGGGGATGATCCCGCCAAAACGTCCGAAATGTTCGATCTTTAAATTAAGGCCTATTGACAGTTTCACATCTTCGATCATCTGTCCGGCATTCATTTCAACTACAAGCATTCCTTTGACCCGTTTTCCGACGGCAGCGATTTGCTTCACCGGGAAGGGGAAAAGGGTAATTGGACGGAAGAGCCCGACTTTAATTCCTTTTGCCCGGGCAAGGTCGATGGCTTTTTGACAGATCCTCGCGGATAATCCAAAGGCCACAAAGAGGTATTCAGCATCATCGCATTGGATCTCTTCGTATCGAACCTCGTTTTCCTCCATTTTTTTGTATTTGGCCTGTAGTTTCAGGTTTACGCGTTCCTGTCCGGCCGGGTCAAGGTCGAGTGACGTGATGATGATGTGGTCGCGGTTTTTTTGTTTGCCTGTAGCCGCCCAGGGGCATTGGGCAATAACCTCTGCATCGGTACGGCGCGGGATCGGGTCGAATAATTCGACTTTTTCCATCATTTGGCCAACAGCTCCATCAGAAAGTATCATGGCTGGGTTACGGTATTTAAAAGCCAGGTCGAAACCAAGTTTTACATGGTCGCACATTTCCTGAACGGATGCCGGAGCCAGGACGATCAGTTTATAGTCTCCATGTCCACCCCCCTTCACTGCCTGGAAATAATCGGCCTGTGAAGGCTGGATCGTACCAAGACCGGGGCCGCCGCGAACAACGTTCACGATGAGAGCCGGAAGTTCGGCGCCAGCCATATAAGTAATTCCTTCCTGCATGAGACTGATACCGGGGCTGGACGAGGAGGTCATCACCTTTTTTCCTGTTCCGGCGCCGCCGTATAACATATTGATGGAGGCTACTTCGCTTTCGGCCTGAAGTACCACCATACCAGTCCGTTCAAACGGCTTTTCGGCCATCAGGTATTCCATGACTTCGGACTGGGGCGTGATCGGGTATCCGAAATAACCATCACAACCTGCACGAATAGCAGCTTCGGCGACGGCTTCGTTGCCCTTCATTAATCTGAGTTCACCCATGGTGTATAGTTTTATTGATTTTTATTCGGCTGTAACCTTTGCCCTGTAAACGGTAATTACCCCGTCGGGACAAACAACGGCACAATTTGTACATCCGGTACATTCGGCATTTACCTTCATGGCAAAATGATAGCCTTTGCTGTTTACTTCCTTCGCCATCGCGATCACGGAAAAAGGACAGGCAGCAACACAGACTTCACAGCCTTTGCAACGCTCCGTGTTAATCACAATATCGCCTTTAAATTTAGCCATAGTTGTAGATATTATTAGGTATTTGAATGATAGTACGAAATTACAATATTTTCTTTGAACCGGCGGTCACCTTACAGGGCAAAAATAAGAGATAAGATATAATTTAGAATTGTTTTAATTATAAAAACAATCCGCCAGACAAAAGAAAATGCCTTTCTTGAGCAAAATCCCCCATCTTATTTTCTTCACTTTTCATTTTTCACCAACCTTCTTTCCTGTCCCCTGGTCAGATGCCGGAAATAATATTCATCGAAAAGAGGGTCGATTTTTTGATAAAAAGTTATCAGCAACCTGGCTTTTTTCCGTATTCTGGAATGCTGATCGACTACCTCCCAGAAGGCCGGGCCTCCTGTAAAAAGATACTGGGCAAATACATTCATATCCTCTTCAAGGGAAGCCCTGGAATAACAGGTTAGAAATCCCAGACTGAAATAATCCGGGTCGAGTTCCAAAGATGCTTCCCCGTTCATGATCGCGTCCACACCGCCATTCCCATAGGTGAACCAGGAAGGGTTGGAGGCTTTCCATTCACGGGCGTTGAAAAAACCCGGATACATACGTTTCAGGACACTCGAAAATTCATGATGGAACACTCCTTCAATATAAGCATTGGTAAAAGAAGGATTATTCTCTTCATCACACAAATATACTGTTTTTGCATTATTGGTCCCCCCAAAAGGCACACCATAGAAGTGCATTGTACGCAATGCATAAACACGATCAAGATTTTCGCGAATGACCGGATCAGGGTATTTTTGAAATGCTTTGTCTAAAATATTGATTATCCGTAATTTTTCGAAACGGGATAAAGGTTCTGCCTCTGCTTTGATTTTTCCGCTATACCAATGTTCAGGAAAAATTTGATCCTGAAAAGAAAAACAGATCTCGGTGTGGGTGCGTTCATCCACATATATATCCAGCGGATAAGAATTGCCTAATAACAATAAACAAACAACCAATAAAGGCGTCCATCTCCTTATTGAAATAATAATCACTTTCACATATACAAAGAACCGGTACAATCAAATACCACATCAAATAGTCAGTTCTTTTTTGCTAACGGGAAAATGTTAAAGAAAATAAGTTGTAACTTGCTTAATATTAATATGATACGATAATATCAAGAAGCGGGTTCGGGAAAAGCGTGCCAGAACCGAAAAGAGGGTTGTTAATAACGATATTAACTAACATAATATCAGTTGATAAGAAGAATTTAGAGGCTCGTTTTTATGACTTTTTGTGGTTTTCATTGAATTTACGGAGCCGTTCTTCGAGGGCAGGAAATTGTTCCCGTTGGACGAGTGAGACGCAGGCGCGGATCCCTTCAATCCTTTCGCTGCCGGTGATGTTGAGCGCAACCGCGCTTATACCGTAATAAAGCATCTCTTCAAGCAGCTCTTCACCTGTAAAACCGGGATATGCAAATGTGAAATAGAACCCGTCGGCAATGGGAACATCCTCATCCTTGTCATAAACGATATTGAATCCGTTATCCAGGAACATTTTTTTCATAATCCTGGCTTTTTCACCATATTCCCGGATCACCTTGACGAAATCGTAGGTTCCGTCATTTACCGCTTTCAGCATGGCGGCCAGGGCGTATTGAGTGGAGTGGGCTGTGCCCGCGCTCAGGGCATAGACCGTACCATAGATCAATGCACGGCCGACAATATCGGTGGAATAATACCGGAGGAGATTATCCGACTGGGTATTGAATAATTTATTGGATACTACCATGAAACCGATCCGCTGGCCGGCATAACTGAAAATCTTAGAGCCGGATATCAGGATAACATAATTATCGGTATATTTTGCAACGGTAGGCTGATAAGGCGGTTGACCGGGTTTAGAATAATCTTTTCTGAAATCCATGGCGAAGTAAGCCAGGTCCTCAATGATGATCACATTATATTTGGTGGCTAGTTCACCAATGATAGCCAGTTCTTTTGGAGTAAAGCATATCCAGGATGGATTATTCGGATTGGAATAAAGGACCGAGTGGATATTCCCTTTTGAAAAATAGGATTCCAGTTTTTCACGTAGTTTTTCTCCCCTGTAATCATATACATCGAAAGTTTCATATTTTAGCCCCAATACCTTGTGTTGCTGGTGATGTACCGGGAACCCCGGGTCGATGAATAAAGTTGTATCTTGTTTTTTGTTGATTTTGGAGAAGGTCAGAAAAGCCGCAAAACCACCCTGCATACTCCCAACGGTAGGGACACAGTTGGCTTCGTTCACGTCAATATCAAGAAAAAGTTTGGCAAACCGGGCAGCTTCTTTTTTCAGGACCGGAGTCCCTTCGATATCAGGATAAATGGCAGCGACACCCCGTCGTAATGCATCAATTTCAGCCCGAACGCCAATCTCAGTCGGAGCCAGGCCGGGAACGCCCATTTCCATTCTGACAAACCGTTTGCCGGTTTCTTCTTCTATCCCGTTGATCAATCGTTTGATTTCACGGATTGAGGCTTTTCCTACATTTCGTATTTTGCTTTGCCGAATGTGTCGTTTGACAACATCGTAATCGATAGGAGTGTCTTTCATAGCAATTTGGTCTTGGAAGAATATGTAAATAGATATCAGCTACAAATTTGAAAAAAAAATTCAATATTTCAAAGATTTAAACAACGGAGTATGATTAAATATATAAATTAATGTAAAACAGATAATTACGATTGTTTCTTCCTTAAAAAGGGGTGTCACTGCTGATGTAGCAATGGATGCCTGCAGCTTCGAAACGGTGTTTAAGGCTTTCCATCTTTTCCGGCAAAGGCGGATCGTAATTATCAGTGAAATAGCCCTTCCCAAGCAAATTGTATTTTTCCCTTCCCAAATGATGGGCGGGAAGGAGATTGATCTCATCGCGTCCTGTTGAATGGATAAAACGGATCATGGCCCCTATGTTGTCCGTTTCTTCATTAAATCCGGGAATGACCGGCATACGGAAGATCAATCTTCCTTTGAATTCACCGGCAAGACGGGTGGCGTTTGAAAGGATCTGATGATTGTCCGACCGGGTCAAATGAAAATGCCGGTCCGGATCCATGTGTTTGAGATCAAAAAACAGCCAGTCAAGAAAGGGCAAAGAAGGAGCTATGTTGTTCCATGGAATATTTCCACAGGTTTCGGCAGCTGTGTGGATATAGGCGCCGTAGCACCGTTGTAACAGCGCGTAAGCAAAACCTGGCTGGAAAAAAGGTTCTCCGCCAGTCAGGGTAATGCCCCCCCTGCTTCCCCAGTATTGCCGGTCGCGGGTTATCGTATGATACAATTCATCTATTGTAATAGCGTAACCTCCTGTATTGATTGCCCCTGTGCAACAGGCGGAAACACACTGGAAAGTATGGCACCGGGCACAAACTGATCGGTCGAAGTTAAGATTCTTTCCCTCCGGAAGATCGTTATTTTTATCATCCTGAATGGCAATGGCCCCGTATGGGCATGCTTGTATGCATAAACCATCGTGGATGCATCTGGAAGAATGATACAGTATTTCCGGACGGGGCGAAATGCCCTCGGGATTGGAACACCATGCACAGTGCAGGGAACATCCTTTAAAAAAGATCAATGTCCGGCAGCCAGGGCCATCGTGAACAGAAAAACCCTGGATGTCAAAAATGAATCCACCTTCTATTTTTGAATCTCCCATTTAAAATCGGCACATTTGGCAGCAACCAGATCAGGGTAGCAGAGGGTATGGCCCATACATTTTCCCAGGGAATTGCTTTCGGAGGTATAATACTGGCAAAATTTGCATTTGGATATTTTTTCGACCTTTTCACAAAACGCATCATCCGGAGAGATCTTTTCTTTATTGATCTTACAAATTCCCCTGAACACATCAACGGGAAGAAAATATCTGCAATCTTTACAGGATAATTCCATAGATAGATGAAAGTTAAAAGGTGAAATTTTCAAATTTCTTCATATTCTGTCCTGGCGATCACTTCATCCTGGATCTGTTTGCCAAGTTCGACCCAGTATTGAGTGAATCCTGCCACCCGGACAAGCAAACTACGGTATTTTTCCGGTTCGGCCTGGGCTTGCCTGAGCATCCGTGAATCGACAATGTTGAATTGTACATGAAATCCCCCTTTGCGCAAATAGGCGCGGATCAGTTCCAAAAATTTGCGGGCCCCCTCACGCCCCTTAACCACCGAAGGATGGATTTTCATGTTTAACTGTGAGTTTTGTGAAGTGGCATGGTTCCAGCAAGTGGCGGAATTGAAGAGCGCGTAAGGCCCATTCCGGTCAGTTCCCGGGTAAGCCGATACCGATCCGTCGGAAAAGGTGGTGCCGCATAAACGTCCGTCGGCTCCGGCAAGGGTAACTGCACCCATAGGGCCATGGGTCGAAACGGATATCTGACAGGCATACATTGGCTGATCATAAAGCGACCGGTAGTTGTGGGCCATTGAACAGAACCACGCTTCCCATTCTTTCATGATCGCATCCACAAAAGGATGATCATTGCCAAATTTAGGAGCATCCAGGCTCAGGCGATGGATTTTTTTCCAGTTGTGGTAATCTTCGGTTGCAACCTGGTCAACGAGTGAATAAGATCCTGATTCATTGGCGGTTTTATAACCGAAGTTGGCCAGGATGGCTTTGCGGTAATCCTCTAAAGAATAAAGATGGTCGGTATAAATATTCTTTTTAAGAGAAGCCAGTGAATTGACCAGATTGGCAGTACCACAGCTTTCGATGTTGAAGGTGCTGTTGTACCGGCTGCCCATTTGTCCGATATCTTTCCCCTTTGCCAGGCAGTCAGGCTTCAGCATGGAATTGACCAGCGAGGGTGAGATTTTCCGCCAGGCATCATGCTGGATATTGTTGGTGAGGGCCAGGACATGGCAGGCGCGGCTGAAGTAATCTTTAAATGCCTGCCAGATCCCCTCATAACTGTCGAGTATATAACCATGGGATGGGAACACCCGTTGCCCGGTCCGCATATCCATTCCGTCAAACAAAGCAACCTCCAGCAATTTTGGAAGTGAAAGGAAATGAACGCCCACACTCGTTGCCGGCGCCGAACCTCCCGGGATCCAGTGGATCTCTCCATCGAGTTCCAGGGGCATCCAGCTCCCTGGTGAAGTTTCAAGACACCCGCCAATGGACCATGCACGGGCTTCCTCGTGACCGAGTCCTTCATGTCCATAATTGTCTAATAAAAATTCCATGGCAACCCGGTTGTTTACCCATGCCGGATAACCGGTCCCGATTTTGGTACATTCCACACCCTTGAGGAGGAATTCTTCAGGGAGTTTTTCGTCATATAAAACAGACAGGGTGGGTTGAGGCGTATCGCAGGTGATTCCCGCCTGAAGGATCAGCATTTCGAGTTCATTGGCCGCCGAGGCGCCGTCTTTTTGCAATCCGCCAAGGCATAAGTTATTGAAGGTATTGCCCGAGAGGACCCCACCTACGACACCCATGGATGCAAAGCAATCCAGCTCGGTGAATTTGATCCTCATAAGCTCCAGGAGTTCAAGGGTCTTTTCCCGGTTGATAGCGCCATTTTTAATGTCGCGTTGCCAAAAAGGATAGAGTACCTGACCGACACGGCCGGGAGAAAGTCCGGAGATGGCATCCTCGTTCAATACAGCCACGTGAAAGATCCAGATCAGCTGAAGCGCATCATGGAAGGAACGGGGTGGATTGGATGAAAGCCAGTCCAGCCGTTCGGCCATCTCAAGATATTCTGTTTTCTGGTTCTTGTCCTGTTCCAGGGAGGCCAGGAACCGGGCTTCATCAGCATAGTTCCGGATCCAGCTTTTGATCCCTTCCAGCATGATGATTACGGCTTTAAAGAAATAGAGCCGGTCCATATCGGGATACCCTGCCGTTTCGGCAAGGCTCTCTTCGCAGTTCTTTATGATACCATCAATGCCAAACTGTAAGGGATAATAGTAGTTGATCACTTCTCTTCCCTGTGGGAGCGTATAACCCGAATCAAACATACAGATCACCGAACGCATCAGCGCCTCTTTTTCTTTGTACCCGGGAACCAGTTGTTCATATTTGTGGCCAATGTCGTCCACCGAACGGTCTTTCCATTTTTTTGCAATTTCAATCATAGCCGGCATTTCTTCTGTTCGCAGGCCGAATTTACCGGCAATGGAGATCACGTTCCCAATGCTCTTGGTGACATTGCCGCCCCCTTTGCCCATGGTAGTAAAACCATCTGCAGTCAGTTTGCCCGATTCCTGGGCTTCCTTATACAATTGATCCCCTGCCGCCATGAAAAAGGCTTCCGACAGCCAGGGCATGGGATAAGAGCCGCGGAGATAACAGGCTTTACCCATCGTAATTAACTCTCCCGGATATATGACCGGGGTGAGGTGTTCAAAACCGGATTTCAGCGCTTCCGCCCGCCGGATAACCGGGATTTCACCTTCCAGCTTCTCCCATCGGCGGGTGTACCAGTATGGAAATTCCATGGAGGCTGAAGATTTGGCTTCAAAATAAAGTTCACGGGCAGCCTGGGCACGCGATGTGGGTTGTGGCTTGGCTTCCCTGTCCTCAATATTTTCACCCGGCGCTTGACCGTAATAATGAGCAGGGTTCGTTTCGTGATCTGACATCTCCTGACGGTTTTTTAATTGATAAACGGATAAAGGAATGGAGGGATACCCGGATGAGCTGATCATCCGTTTAATGGCTTAACTTATTATCCTATCGCATTCATATATCCCATGACAAATATAGGATAATTATACAAAATTTCGCATCCTGTTTTCGCATCCTGTTCCCCGTCAGTTAAACGTCGGATCGATCGGGAAATTTGCCCAGATTGCATAATCCTTACCCATGCTTTTCAGGTGGTTGCTCCAGAGTTTTTCAGAATCAGCCCTGATCACTTCAGAAACCGTGGTATGCGAGAGGATCCATGATTTTTCGAGGATCTCACGATCAAGCTGATTGGGATGCCAGCCCGAATACCCTACGAAAAAGCGGATATCCCGGTCGGTCAACTCATCATTTTCGAGCAGGTTACGTATTACATCAATATCGCCTCCCCAGTATAATCCACGCATGATCGGAAGACTATGATCAATATTCCGGCGGGTATGAATGAAAAAGATACTGTCTGTTTTTACGGGGCCTCCCAAGTACACGGGCATATCTTTATCTGGAAAGTCCTTGATGACATCCCTGATACGCGCTTCAATGGGTTTATTGATAATCACTCCAAAGGTTCCCTCTTCGTTGTGTTCAGCTAATAATACCACGGACTGGCGAAAATAAAAATCCCGGAGGGAAGGTTCCGATATAAGAATGATTCCTTGTTTGGGTTTTATCAGTGGTTTATCCATAGCGTCTTCAAATTTTGTAATTTTGATGGCTATTGACACAAATATAATACCATTTTATGGTGAAATCGAACCGGCAGGCAAAATTTCTTGAGCTACGACTTGAATTTCCTTTTTTTGCTTTTGAAAAACAGGAATATTCTCTTAGCAAAGCCGGACTTCATGTTCAATACACCTTCAACCTTTCAGACCGGTATTATTTCAAGCCTTCTTTTTTTATTCCGCGGAAGTCCTGTTTTCTGCCTGATGCCTCCATCGCTGGTAAACTTGATAACATCCTTTTCAATATTGGGATGATCGAGTTGATCAGTTACTGGAAGGTGACCTGTTCCCCTACTGTAATACTCTATCCTTTTGCCATTTCCCCTGAACAGGTGGCTTGGTGGAAGAAACTTTACTTTCATGGCCTGGGTGAATTTTTCTACTTGAATTCAATAACGGAAAAGGAGGAAAGTTTCATGCAGGTAAAAATGGCATCCGGCAAGCTTCCCCCTGTTGCAGGGTTTCTACTATCTGATGGAGTGATTATCCCTGTCGGAGGCGGGAAAGATTCTTCGGTAACATTAGAGATCCTGGGGCCCCAGCGGGATTGTATCCCGCTGATTATGAATCCGCGCGGAGCCAGTCTGGAAACGATTTTCGCAGGGGGTTACCGGAGGGATGAATGTTTTGAGATCATCCGTACCCTTGATCCTTTATTGCTAAAACTAAATGAGGAAGGCTTTTTAAACGGGCATACCCCCTTCTCGGCTTTATTGGCTTTTTATACCACGCTGGCATCCATCATGACAAGCCGGAGGCACGTTGCCCTGTCGAACGAATCCAGCGCCAATGAAGCGACCATCGAAGGGACTACCATTAACCATCAATATTCCAAATCCTTGGTGTTTGAAGGAGATTACAGAAAATATGTGAATGAGTCCATTGCGCCTGGAATAAATTATTTCAGTTTTTTACGTCCGTTGAATGAACTGCAGATCGCTTCCCTTTTTTCTGGTTTTACGGCATATCATAAGGTTTTCCGAAGCTGTAATGTCGGAAGCAAAACAGATTCATGGTGCGGAAGATGTGCGAAATGTCTGTTCACTTATATTATTTTGTCCCCGTTTCTTACCCAGGAGAAGTTGATCGCGATTTTCGGAAAAAATTTATTGGATGCCAATGATCCGGAGATGAAACTATATTTTGATCAGTTGGCCGGCATCGCCCATGAAAAGCCATTCGACTGTGTGGGGACGATAAATGAAGTCAACCTGGCGTTGTGCGAAATCTTACGTCGTCATGGTCAGGAGGAATTACCCGCCCTATTAGCATGGTACCGCAGCTCATCACAATATGATCAATACCGGGATCTTGATTTCCGGGATGCGTTGAGCCAGATAGGGCGCGATCATTTTCTTTTACCTGAATTTATGATTCTTTTATCAGATGTCCGGAATGCTTGACCTGATCAGAAATAAATTTACCGGCAAATCGTTGGTCCTTCTCGGATTTGGACGGGAAGGCCAGTCCAGTTACACGGTGTTACGCCGGATTTTTCCGGATAAACCACTGGCCATTGCCGATAAGGATCCTGCCATTCGTGAAAATCCTATCATCAGGGAAGACAGGAACCTGACTTTTATCACCGGCGATGATTATCTTGAAAGGATATCGGAATATGATTTCATTATGAGATCACCAGGGATCCCAATCTGGCAGTTTGTGGAAAATAGCGCCATTCAGTGTTTTACGGAAAATTCTTCTCCAAGTACTTCCGGAATTCCTCGCCAAAGGATCACTTCACAGACTGACCTTTTTCTCCAGGCTTACTCAACGCAAATTATCGGTGTGACCGGGACGAAGGGTAAAAGTACTACCAGCAGCCTGATCCATCATATTTTTCAGACAGCTGGCGAAGATTCGGTCCTGCTGGGTAATATCGGAAATCCGGCTTTTCATTTTATTGACCGGATCGCCTCATGGACAAAAATTGTATTTGAACTATCTTCCCATCAGCTTGAATATATTACTATTGGCCCTCACGTTGCCATTGTTTTGAACCTATATCAGGAGCATCTTGATGCCTATTCCGGATTTGAAGCATATCAGTTGGCCAAAATCAACATTACAAAATTTCAAACCGCGGAGGATCTGTTGATATTCAATGCGGACGACGTGCTTGTATCTGAAAAGATAGCGCCCTATTCGGCTGTAAGAAAAAGCTATCCTTTTTCCTTGCAACAGGAGTACGCTCCGGGCGGTTTCATAAAAGGAGGAATGCTCTGTTTTTCTGATGGAAAAAGGATCATCCCCGTGTGGAAAATTCATCAGGAACGGTTCCTCCGTGGAGATCATAACCTTAAAAATATTTTAGCTGCAATCAATGTTGCCATACTTTCTGGCGTTTCCCATGAAAACATTGAAGATGGAATTTCTACTTTCAAGGGATTGGCACATCGGCTGGAGTATGTGGGTGAAAACCGGTCAATCCATTTTTATAATGATTCAATTGCGACTATTCCGGAAGCCTGCATGGAAGCAATAAAGGCAATTCCAATGGTGGATACCCTTATTGCAGGAGGGTTCGACCGCGGGATCGATTATTCTGGACTAGCTGGATTCCTGTGCCATTCGTCCATCCGGAACCTCATCCTGGTGGGTGCGGCAGGGAAAAGGATTGGTGAAAATATTGAGCAACTTGATTTCTGTCATAAAAAACTGTTTTACATCAACCGGTTTGACAATTTCAGGGAAATCGCCTTTCGGGAAACCCGGCCTGGGTATTGTTGCCTGCTTTCTCCCGCGGCAGCCAGCTATGATGAATTCAAGAACTTCGAGGAGCGGGGAAAACGTTTCAGGGAATTGGTAATACGACATGAATAAAATATTGATTTGTTTGTTGCCCTTCATTTTTTTTGTTACCGGTGGTTTTTCACAATCAACGGAGTATCAAAAAATTGTTGAGAAGTATGTCCAGACTTATAAAGAAATTGCCATCCAGGAGATGATGGAATACCATATACCGGCCAGTGTTACATTGGCTCAGGGGATCCATGAATCAAGAGCGGGGCAAAGCCCACTGGCTAAGGAAGCCAATAATCATTTTGGCATCAAATGTCATAAAGAGTGGTTCGGGGAAACCTATTATGAAGATGATGACCGTCCCAACGAGTGTTTCAGGAAATATGAAAATCCTTTTGATTCTTTCAGGGACCATTCTTTCTTTCTGACACAACGGGACCGGTACAGGGATTTATTCAATCTGACCATTACAGATTATAAAGGATGGGCAACAGGACTGCAAAAAGCTGGTTATGCAACCAATCCGAAATATGCTGAGAGCCTGATAAAAATTATCGAAACCTATTCCCTGTACCAATTCGATAATCCTTTATATGCTGAGGCATTAAAGAAAAGTGATGAGGACTTTGACGATCCTGTTACGCAACCATGGCTTCGCCGTTTTCAGCTGTATGCTGTAGGGCCGGATAACAGGAAAGTATTTGCAAACAATGAGCTCCAGATGACCATTGCCCGGAGAAGTGATAATCTATCAATCCTTTCCCACGATTTTTATATTTCTGAAAAGCGATTGATGCGTTACAATGACCTGACTCATTCTTCGGCGCTGGAACCAGGACAAATCGTATACCTGCAGCCCAAACGCAGAAAAGGAGCTGTTGCAACTCACCAGGTAACCGATGGTGAAACGTTGTACCGGATTTCACAACTTTACGGAATTAAATTGAAAATGCTGTATAAAAGGAATGGCATTCCGCATGGGGTAGAGCCTTCACCGGGGTCTATCCTGAAGCTCCGGTAAACGGTAGTTCCTGAGGTATTTACCGGAGCCGACCACAAGGCTCTTCAGCGTTGGATTTTGAAGATATCCTATATCGAATGCAGTGTTTCCCCGGATTCCCGATTTCAGTTCCCGTTTTCCATTCTGATCAAACAAGAACAATTCATTGGTTTCCGGAGTAACAACTCCTATCATCACTTTTTCGCCAGGTACCCGGATCAGGAATGGAGGCATGGTTATTTCCCTTCGAAAAGAATAAGAGTAAAGAAGTTCAAAGGTACGCTGATAGTAATCTATTCTGTTTTTATCGGTGAAAATCAATTCAGGCTGTCCACTCCCCGAGATATCTTCATAAAAAAAGCGGTATTCCTTTGAATAGAGATTCAAACCGACTTCGGTAAAAATTCCGTTTTCCTGGATAATGAGCACTTTCCCATCGGGATTAGTGGTTAGAAAAAGTCCCTTTTTATTGGTCCGGTTAAGATAAAACCCCGATCCTTTGGCATGCAGGAATTTTAGACCTGATGTGATTTGGTTAGCGCCTGTTTCATCAGCAATCAGGACATGGCCCTGTTCCCCTGTAATAAAAAAATAGTCATGGCCTCTGATTCTCAGGTAGTCAATCGGTTGATCAATTTCTTCTTTCAGATTGGGTCGATCCCAGTTGGTGATGGATATTCCGTCGAGGGTAAAATGATAGGCCCTGTGATCCTGAAATGCAACGAGTATGCTGAATTCCCGACCTTTGCCATGATCAACGACTGTAATGCCATTGGTGGCATTCAGTGGGAACCGCATAGGGTATTTATCAGCAAACTGACCATTTTCTTTTACAAGATAAAGGTGTGTACCGGTATTGAAAATAAGGAAGAGAGAATCATTGCCAGGCAGATGCAAGGGATGAATTTCCCCCTTCAGATCGCCCATCAGATGAAGTTTCCAGGCAATACTTCCATCGGCATTAATCATATAAAGATTGTTTGCCTCATCGGTCACCATAACCACAGGGGGCCTGGATGGTGCGGTCTGGATTATCCTGGGACGTCCGGTTATATTGGTATCGAGCCTGGCCTGCCATTCCAAAGGCCCTTCCTTCCCCAGGTTAGGATCATACCGCAGCACGATGTTCGAATAAAACAAGCCATCCATATTTGAATATTGAAAAGCCACTGATTCGAATTTTTTTATGCTGTCCATCACCGGATTCAACTGGCTGGCCAGGTCCGGGCTTAAAATAGCATTAAGGTGCTGGATTGCATTACGGGTGTTGAAAAAACAATAAACATTTGATTTCTCATTCAAATCAGCGGCGAAATCGATGTAGATCGGGTCTTTTGCCAGTGTGGTATTTTTTTGCCAGGCTTCAATCACAGGTTCCAGGTCTTTTGGAGAAGATCCGAAAATAAGATACCCATTCAATATAGTGAAACATTTCGGATCGACTTTGCTGAACATTTCCCCGAAGATGGCCGGGAGAAATCCTGAAAGCGCCATTTTATAGAATCGTTGTCCTTTATAAAGTCCGGAGTCCATTTTTATTCCGGTAATTTTTGCCAACTTTCCCAGATGAGATAAGGCGCTCTTTTCATCGCCGCAATGAATGGCCGCGTAAGGTATTTCTGTTGAGTTTTTGGAATCATTAATAACAAATATACCCCCTTCCCGGTCAGCCCAAGGCAGGAAATAGTCGTTGACAGAAATCAGGTATTGTCTTGAAAGACGGGTTGCAGGGCTCTGATAACCCGTGAAGCTTTCTTCGCGGGGAGCTTTATTTTGAAAACGTTGCGTGAAACGGGATGAATTGCTCCAGCCATAAACGGTGAAATACAGCGCCTCTTCAGGGATGATGGTGGCTATTTCAGTTTTTTGCGGTTTCTGCTCGGTAAAAAGTGAAAGAAAATGTTGAGTACTATCTGAAGTTACCGTGATCCCGTTGAACAGCAATTCATCTTTTTTAATGATCAGGTCAAGGCCACTCCAATCGGCAAAAAAAGCGAATTTGATAAGATCGGGAACGCTTTCAATATGGGTTATTTTTGAAAGGACCAGCGAAAAAAACCGATAATTGACATAGATGTTCGCATCTGCTTTTTTACCAGATGTGGCTTCGACCAGGCGGAACCCTGACGAAGCGGCAAGTGGGGTGTTCAGCGATAGACGGTCAATTCCCTTTTTAACCAGGTCGGGTTGATAAGAAACAAGCAAGATACCCTTGAGAACTGCAAAATAAAAAGGATTCCGGCTCCCCTTGAACTGAATGCGGTGTAACCGGGTCGTGAAATAGGGAGTTTCGGTTATAATGGCTTTGCTTTCCCCGATCTCTTTCATAAAGCCAAGAATATTGTCTTCGGGGTTCTTTCCCCCGGTAGATGCAAGGTAAAGTGCCCCAAAAGTATTGCGTCCGCTGAGGGTAATCGAAATCAACAGATTGGATTGCTGGAAGCTTTTCCGGAATTTCTCATTTTTCCGGCTCGCGGAATCAATAAACTGCAATTCACTCCTTATGGAATTGATTCCCGGGAAATGGGAAATCGATTTCCACAGCAGGTTGGAGCGATTAAGCTCTTCGAGCAGGTTCCCTGCCTTATTGAGCTTGATGATGAGGGCTGTGTTACCAGGAATGGCATTAAAAGGCGATTCTGAAGGAGGGCCAATCCGGGTGTAAAGGTTATACCCCAGCCATATGATACCTGTAAGGGCAGTAGCAGCGGCAATGATAAGCAACGAAATCCTAAGGTTTCTCATAGCTTTTCAACTGTTGCAAAAGTACATGAAAATTGACAAATGACAAGGAGCAAAGGGCGGTGACTATTTACAATTGACAATTGACAATTAGCAAATAACAAGCGGTGAAGGATTGGGGATATGGGATTGGACGGCTTTGGTTATATCAATAATTTAAGCTGGCCATGGATGTGAAAACTTTTACGGTGGTAGGGGGTGATTCCATACATGGCAATTCCCGCTTTATGTTTTTTACATGGGTATCCTTTATTATTTTTCCAGTCATATACGGGAAACTCTTCATCGATCTGGCACATATATTCGTCACGATAAGTCTTGGCAAGCACCGATGCGGCAGCGATCGACAGGTATTTTGCATCACCTTTTACGATACATTGATGGGGAATTTCCTTATAGGGTTTGAACCGGTTACCATCGATCAGCAAAAGCTGGGGGAATATTTTCAGCCGGGAAACCGATTGGTGCATCGCCTGTATGGAGGCATTCAGGATGTTGATCCGATCAATTTCAATAGCATCTACACTGCTTACTGCCCAACAAATTGCCTCGTTTTCGATGATACCGCGCAGGAGGGACCTTTGTTTCGGACTTAATAGTTTAGAATCTGTGAGTATTTCATTATGGAACCCACGGGGTAATATAACCGCTGCGGCAAACACAGGGCCGGCTAAACAACCCCTACCGGCTTCATCACATCCGGCCTCAACCAGGTTTTCGGTAAAATGGCTTTTCAGCATAATTGTTCGTTAAAGCTTATCGACCAAAAGATTGTCAGCAGATCATTTGGTCATGACACAGAGAAAGGCTGAATGATGAAGTTATTGATCAGTAACCCAATAAACAGCAGGATCAATACCAATTCAATAAGACGCGTTTTTTTCAGGCCTGTCATCGCCGATGAGATAATCAGGGCAAATGCCGGTGTGGCTAACATCATATTGGAAGTGATCAGGGATCGTGCATAAACCAAAGTTAGTCCGGAAAACAGTAAAAGCCAGATAAACAAGCTGTATTTAGCCCGTAGCTCCACCGTCCGTTCCATGATCCCTCTCCGGTTTTTAATCAATCCCCATATCGTCAGTACAAGTATCACCCCTTCTGGTACCCAAAAACCGGGGTCAAGGCAACGGGGGCCAAATTTCAGTTGACGGAAAAAATCAGAATATTCATGAGCTTTCAACAAAAACTCGTCATTCCAGAAATAGTAAATGGCCAGGTATATATAAGGGGTCAGCAGGCCAATTGTTGAGGCAATCCATTCCCGCCATTTACCCGACCTGAATAAAAGAAAACTGACGATGATAAATCCAAACCATATTAGAACAGGAAGGTAGAATAAACTTGCAAGAGCTGTAAAGAAACCAGCTGCAAAAACCCGGTCGAAATGTTCCGGTTTACTGTAAATAATCAGTAAATGATGAAGGACAAACAGGATAAAAAAGAGAGCGGGGAGAAGTGGGGTCAGTGTGAGCTGGTCGGGGAAAATGCTTAGTAATATCAGAAAAATCAGGGATGCAAGAGAGGAATTTTTAACGATCAGTTCGTTTTTATTCAGCAAACGGGTGAAAAAATAGGTTTCCCAGCAAGCCAGGATAAAACCAAGAATAACGGACAGAAGCGGTGTCCCGCTAAAGATGTCATACAGGACTGAATAGAGGATGACTGGCCCTTCTGGCGCAGGCATCAGGGGAGGATGTATGATAGCAGGCAGCCACAACATCATACCGATGGCCCCTATTACCAGATACTGAACAAAAAAACTGGATCTGAAAAATTTTATAAACACGACAAAAAGTCAAAAAGTTTGGTCCAGGTCGAATCCTATATCGCGCCTGAAGTATTTTCCTTCAAATTCAATCTTTTTTATGTTTTCATAAGACCCCGAGAGGGCTTCCTGAAGTGTATCGGCCAGGTTCGTCACGGCCAGAACGCGTCCGCCGTTAGTCAGGGCCTGCATGGTATCGGGTCGCATTTTAGTCCCGGCATGAAATATGAAGCTGCCGGTAATGGATTTTTCTCCGGTTATTATCTTGCCTTTTTCATAAAACCCAGGGTACCCTTTGGAAACCAGCATGACCGTGGCAGCATATTGTGGATCCACCGCTATAGTCTCTTTGTCAAGATGCTGACGGGCTGTTGAAAGAAGAAGATGGACCAGGTCATTTTTCAGACGGGGGATGACAGATTCGGTTTCCGGATCACCTAAGCGGCAATTATATTCAATCAGATACGGATCCCCTCCGACATTCATCAATCCGAAAAAGATAAAACCACGATAATCAATGTTATCAGCTAACAACCCCTCAACAGTAGGCCGGATGATGCGTGATTCGACTTTATCCATAAAGGTTTTGTCAGCAAAGGGGACAGGGGATATGGAGCCCATGCCACCGGTATTCAAACCGGTATCTCCTTCCCCAATTCTTTTATAATCTTTGGCTTCAGGCAAAATTTTGTAGTTGATACCGTCAGTCAGGATGAACACTGAAAGTTCAATCCCTTTCAGGAATTCTTCCACCACAACCTTGTGGGAAGCTTTTCCAAAACGGGCATCAACCAGCATATCCGATAATTCATGGACGGCATCTGCAAGATTTTGACAGATGATGACACCCTTCCCGGCAGCCAGACCGTCTGCTTTTAAGACATACGGGGGATCCAACGATGAAAGAAAAGCAATTCCCTGTTCCACGGTGGATGGATCAAAAGTCCGGTATCTGGCCGTGGGAATGCCGTGCCGGATCATGAATTGTTTGGCAAAATCCTTACTTCCTTCCAACATGGCGGCTTTTTTCCGGGGACCGATGACCGGGACATTATGAATTTCGGGATCGGCAAGAAAAAAATCATGGATTCCGTTTACCAACGGATCTTCCGGTCCAACAATGACCATTTCAATATGACGGTCCAGGACGATTTTTTTAAGGGCCTGGAAATCGTTGACGGAGACATTCAGATTAGTACCTGTCAGTGCAGTGCCTGCATTTCCTGGTACAATAAACAGATGAGACAAAGCAGGACTCTGCGCCAGTTTCCAGGCAAGTGCATGTTCACGGCCCCCTGAACCAAGCAACAGAATATTCATAAAATCAGGATTTAACAGCTTTTTCAATCGATTCCCACAAACGATCAGCGGTCTGCTGCCACGAAAAGAGATCTTTACGGCGGCGGCCACGAACGATCAGTTCTTCCCTTATGCTTTCGTATTGATAGGCCTTGTATAATGCTTCAGCAATTGATTCCGGGTTGAATGGATCAACAAACAACGCCGCATCGCCAGCTATTTCGGGCATGGAGGTAACATTTGAAGTGATTACGGGGACATCGCTGCGGAAAGCTTCAACAATAGGGATCCCGAATCCTTCAAAATAGGATACGTATGTCAGGGCAATGGCAGCGCCCAGTACCCTCGATAATTCTTCCACCGAAAGCCGTCCGGTAAAAATAACATCGTCTGAAAATACCATCCGGTTATAAGCAATATCGATATCCCGGGTCCACCATTTTTTTGCTCCGACAATGATTAATTTGACATCAGAGGGATTGGATTTCTTAAAAAGGTCAAAAGCGCGGAATAAATTAATCAGATTTTTGCGGCGGTGGAGTGAACCTATGAAAATAAAATAGGGGAGACCTTGCGTATATATTTTCCTCACCTTTTCTCTCTCATCTTCAGGGAGCGGATGATAGATATCATGGGCGCCATCATAAACCACATCGATTTTATCGGGCGTGACTTTATATTGCTGAACGATATCGTTTTTTGAAAATTCCGAAACGGTGGCAATTCTTACGGCTTTAGCAGCATATTTTGGAAAGTACTGACGATAATACCGACGTGTCCAGAATGGAATATCCTGCGGATAATGTTCAAAGTTAAGATCATGAAATACCGCCATGGATTTGACCGGCGTTTTAAGTGACAGGAATCCATCGGGTGACAGGAACAGATCGGGTTTAAGTTTTTCGAGCAACTTGGGGATAGTCAGTTCAAACCATGCATAATAAAGTACTGGATGCCGGGCCTGGGGGAACTGAATAATGGGGGTTATGTTGTCGGAAAAAAGAAATTCCGGATCATATTCCCGGTCAAAAATGAAGAAAAAATGGTGTTCGGGATGCTGGATCGTAATCCGTTTTAACGATTCATAGGTAAACCAGCCTATCCCTTCCAGCTTGTTTTGGATCAGAAGCCGGGTGTTAATTGCAATGTTCATGAATTCTCAACTTATCTTTCAAAATCATCCAACCTGTTTCCCTATGGTTGTAAGCGCAATACGCGGAATCAGGAGATGACTTTTTTAAAGAGGATACCAACAAAAGGAATTATTATTTAAGTTTGTAGCAAATATCCGAATATTTTTTGAGTTATAATTAAAAGTTATCAATCCGGATAGCTTTATTTTTTTGGTTCATGCAACGGAAATTCCTGACAAACCTGGGGTTGCTCCTTTTTCTCAATCTTCTCATTAAACCTGTCTGGATTTTTGGGATTGATCTCACCGTGCAACGAACCGTCGGGGTTGCCGATTATGGTTTTTATTTTGTCATCCTCAATTTTTCTTTTTTATTCAATATCCTGCTTGACTTGGGGATCACCAATTTCAATAACCGTAATATTGCCCAGAACAACCATTTGCTGAATAAGCATTTTTCAGGGATCCTGGTCGTCAAACTTCTCCTGGGGCTTTTTTATCTCCTGGTCGCTTTTTCGATAGCGCTGATCCTCAGATATAACCCTGCCCAATTCAGGCTCCTTGGATGGCTTGCCCTAAACCAATTCCTCCTCTCCTTTATCCTGTATCTGCGTTCAAATATTTCCGGTTTTCTGATGTTCAAGACCGACAGTATGCTATCGGTACTTGATCGTTTTCTTATGATCCTTTTCTGTGGTACCCTGTTGTTCGGTCATGTGACCGAAACCCGGTTTAAAATTGAATGGTTTGTTTATTCACAAACGGCAGCATATAGTATTACTGCGCTGATCGCATTTATCATTGTTGTTAAAAAGGCCCATTTCCGGAAATTAAACTGGAATCTGCCATTTTTTATGATGATCATGAAGCAGAGCTTTCCCTTTGCTTTGCTGGTGCTTCTGATGACTTTTTATAACCGCCTTGATCCTGTGATGTTAGAGAGTTTGCTTTCTGAAAAGGTGGGAAATGAACAAGCCGGGATCTATGCTTCGGGATTCAGACTGTTGGATGCTGCAAATATGATAGCTTATCTTTTTTCAGTCCTGCTGGTCCCCATTTTTTCAAAAATGATCAAAAACAAGCAGCCAGTTGAAAAAATACTTAAATTGTCTTTTACCTTGATCATCACCCTGGCCATTATTGTGGCTGTTGGCTCATTTTTTTACGGCCACGAGATGATCGCCTTGTTATATGATGCCCATATTGAAGCCTCAACCCAGGTTTTCAAGCTATTGATCCTTGGTTTTATTGCTGTTTCGTGTACCTATATTTTCGGGACTTTACTTACGGCCAATGGCAATTTGAAACAACTGAATTACATAGCCCTGGCTGGATTATTGATTAATTTTATACTTAATTACATACTAATCCCCAAGTATCTTGCCGCCGGATCGGCTATTTCGAGTCTGATAACCCAGGCGACCATGGCTATTGCCCAGATCATTATGACACAACGGATCTTTAAATTCCACATCAACTACCGTTACCTGGCAACCTTACTCCTTTTTGTCGTTGGAGTGATAAGTTTCAACCTGATTTCAAGAAATTTAGTGATTCATTGGTCGTTTCTTTCTCCCGGCCTATCATGGCTGGGTGATTTCGGCCTGATGTTAGCCGGTTCGGTTGTCCTTGCTGTTGTATTACGCCTTTGGAGTTTCGGGGCATTTGTGAAAATCCTGACCGAGGATAGGAGATAATTCCCGACAAGTTTAACTTTCTTTTGGACATTCGGAATAAATGCATACTTTTGACAAAAAATTGATTATTCTGTTATGCTCAATGAAATCAAAAGAGATGAAGAATTTGATTCTTCCAATCTCGTAATATTTCTTTATAAATGGCGGAAACCACTTTTTTTTGTGTTGGTAGCAGCTCTTTTCTGTTCCTGGTTTTTTTCTTTACCTATTTTCATCACTCCGAAATACAAATCCACTGTAGTCCTTTTCCCGGCGAGTTCCAGCTCTGTATCACAAGCCTTACTCAGTGAAAAAGGTGGTAAAAGTGATAACCTGACATCCCTGGGTGAATCTGAACAGGCTGAACAATTACTTCAAATTCTTAACTCCAATAAAATCCGCGACAAGGTTATCCGGAAATTTAACCTGATGAAACATTACGGGATCGATAGCGCATCACGGTATAAAATTTCTAAATTATACAAAGAATACGAAAAGAATATCAGTTTCAGGTCTACCGAGTACCTTGCAGTGGAAATCTCAGTTTATGATGAAGACCCGAAAATGGCTGCTGTTATCGCGAATACGATAGCTGATTTACTGGATTCAACTAAAAATGATATGCAACGGCAACGGTCTGTGGCCGGGTTTAAAATAGTGGAAGCTGAATATACCGCCCTGGATACAGAAATAAAGACCATCGTCGACTCGCTAGTTACCTTGGGTAGCCTGGGCGTCAATGATGTCGAATACCAGTCCCAGGTATTAAATCAGCAAATGGCCATCTCTATCATGAACGGTAACAGGACCGCCCAGGCTGCATTGCAGAAGAAGCTGGATGTGTTGGGGAAATACGGTGGGATCTACATGATGTTGAAAAACTCACTCGAGTTTAAAACCGAACAGCTCACCCTGCTCCAGGCAAAGTTCAAGGAAGCCAAGGTGGATGCTGAATCCAATTTACCCCAGAAATTCATCGTAAGTGATGCTTATCAGGCAGAACGTAAATCATATCCCATCCGTTGGCTGATCATCGTGGTTTCAACTTTTTCAGCCTTTTTTCTGGCTATTATTGTCATTATGGTAATGGAAAAAATCACCAATTATAATTCCCATAAGAAATTCAAACTCGAACAATCCTGAATTATAATCCGTCTATAAATATTCAACGAAAACATCATGGACAAATTTTTTAACAGCAGGCACATTATCGAAGTATTGATCAAATGGAGAATCCCTTTGGCTATTGTTATTGTCGCAACGGTTGTGCTATCAGCTTTTTTTTCAAGTCCGATCTTTATCACCCCCCTTTTTAAATCGGATACTGTTATTTACCCGTCTAATATATCCCCTTATTCAGAAGAAAATGTTACTGAACAGGCTGTTGAGGTATTACAGTCAAGGGATATACGCGACAGCGTGGTGAAAAAATTCGACCTGGTCCGTCACTGGAAAATCGATTCCACTTCAAAAATTGTCAGGACCCTTTTACAGCGGGCATATAAGGATAGGGTCCAGTTTTCAACAACTCCTTATGAAGCTGTTAAAATAGAAGTGTGGGATCCTGATCCTGAAATCGCCTGCGATATTATTAATTCCATTCTCGACTTTTATAACCTGAAAGTCAGGAAGCTTCAGAAGGATAAGTTCAAGGAAGTTTTAGGCAACTATGATTATGTTCTAACTAAAAAGAAAAACTATCTCGATTCTCTCAAAGCGCGTGCAGATACGCTGGGAACAAAATACGGTGTACTCGAGTACAGCAACCAAACGCGGGAAGTCATGCGGGCTTACCTGAGTGGGGGGAAAGCGAAAAATCCGGAGGTGCTTAGATTAAAGAAAAACCTGGAAGAAAAAGGTATCGAAATGCTGCTTTTACGTGATCTGATCGGAATGGAAGCCGGGTCGTACAGCAATATGAAATTTGATGCCGATAAGGCGCTTTTTAATTATAATCGTAACTACAGCTATGTTAGTATGCTGAGCAAACCTTTGCCTGCAGATAAAAAAGCCTATCCAATCCGCTGGCTGATCGTGTTGATGTCAACCGTTGCTACTTTTGTTTTATCATTGCTGGTGATCGGCCTTATCGAAAACCGGCACTTCTTTAATATTCCAACAAGGAAACATGCGGGATAAGCTGCAAGAATTGAAAGGTTATCTTACCAGCACAAAAGGCACACATACCATTCTATACATTATCAGTGCCATTTTTGTGGGGCTCAATTGCCTCCTGGTTTACCATGAGATATACTGGCTCCTTTTGCTGCCTGTCCTGATGATCATTCTTTATCTTTATTTTTTTCATCTGGACAAGATACTTCTGCTTATCACGCTGATGACCCCGCTGGCTATCAATATAACACAGCGGGAATTCAGGATAGGGGTTTCTGTCCCGACAGAACCCCTGATGTTTGGTGTCCTTTTAATGTTTATCCTGAAACTTATCCTTGATAATGATTTTGATAAGAAAATCTGGAAGCACCCGGTAACAATTATCATTTTAATTCAACTTACATGGATTTTCATTACCAGCCTCACAAGTGTGAGGCCCGTGGTATCATTTAAATTTCTATTGGCCAGGCTTTGGTTCGTAGTCCCTTTTTATATTTTTGGGATCCACTTTTTCAAAGATAAGGTCAATGCGCGTCGTTTTATATGGTTCTATGCCGTACCCTTGGTTGCGGTGATCTTTTTTACGATATATAACCATTACCTCTGGAATTTTGAGCAACAGGCGGGGCACTTTGTAATGGAACCTTTTTACAATGACCACACTGCGTATGGGGCAATTATAACCATGTTTATTCCGGTTTTCTTTGGATTCGTGATTGATAAAAAGAATTCCAGGTTGACCCGTTTTTTCGGATGTATGGTATTGCTTATCCTGTTGACTGCACTCGTCCTGTCCTATTGCCGGGCTGCGTGGGTAAGCCTTGCCCTGGCCGTTGGCATACTGGCCCTCGTACTGCTGAAAATCAAATTCCGATGGGTGGCAATGACTGCAATCATCCTTGGGATTATCTTATATACCTTCCAGTTTGAAATATTAACTGCCATGGAACGGAATAAACAGAGCAAGACTGCAACCCTGACAGAACATGTCCGTTCCATTTCCAATATTTCTACCGATAATTCCAATATGGAAAGGATAAACCGCTGGATGTCAGCGTTTAGAATGTATCAGGAACGTCCCCGGTTTGGTTTTGGACCCGGCACTTACCAGTTTGAATATGCGCCTTATCAGTTATCCGGCGAAAAAACGCTGATCAGCACCAACGAAGGGGATAAAGGGAATGCCCACAGTGAATATATCGGACCCCTTGCAGAACAAGGATTACCTGGAATGCTCATCGTAATTGCCTTGGTAATTGCCATGGTCATGACTGGATTAAAAGTATATCATCGTACCCGTGACCGGGAAATAAAAATTCTGAGCATGTCAGTCTTGCTTGGGTTGATCACTTATTTCATCCATGGATTGATGAATAATTTCCTTGATACTGACAAAGCTTCTGTTCCGGTATGGGGATTTATAGCCATCCTTGTTGCCATGGACATCTATTCCCTTAAAAAGCAGGATACGGATACACCAAATCAGGTGAACGGACCCGAAAAGGCAGATCAGGTAAGCAATTAAATTTCTTTGGATTTTCTTTCCCGTACCATATCAGGAAGTTGCCTGATAGCGGCCATCTCACGCCATTTTTTACGGGCTTCTTCCGCGGGTATCCCAAAATATGTTTTTCCACCTTCGAGCGTTTTGTCAACAGCCGAAGTGGCTAAAATAATGGCTTTTGCTCCGATCACCAGATCTTTATTGATCGAAACCTGTCCCCAAAGGATCACATCATCCTCAATCCTGGTCACTCCTGCAATGGCACAATGAGCGCCGATCAGACAATGCCGGCCTATATAGGTATCGTGACCGACCTGGGTTGAATTATCTATCTTGGTCCCGTATGAGATGGTTGTATCACCGGTTACGCCTTTGTCAATGGTCGTTGCCGCGCCAATCTCTACATTGTCTTCAACAATGACGCGGCCGAATGATTCAAACTTTTTCCATCCTTCGGGCCTGCGTTGAAAATAATAGGCATCCCCTCCCAATACAGCGCCGGAATGTATGATGACGTTATTCCCGATAACCGTATGATCATACAAGGACACATTGGCATGAATGATGCAGTTTTTCCCGATTTTGACGTGATTCCCGACAAAGGTACCCGGTTGGATAATGGTCCCTTCCCCGATTTCTGCATCGGGACTGACCATGGCAACCGCTTTTTCAAATGGTCGGAAACGCCTCCCCAATGAAACAAAGGCATCGAAGGGCTTTTCGCAGATAAGTAACGCCTTCCCCGGTGGACAATCGACATGGGTGTTGATCAGAATCGTGGTGGCTTTTGAATTCAGCGCTTTCGAATAGTATTTCGGATGATCAACAAAGGTCAGATCTCCGGTTTCAACCACATGGATCTCATTGATACCGGTAACCATGAAATCAGGATCACCAACCATAGTAGCTCCTGTATGGGCCGCAATCTCTGAAAGTTTTAAAGGCGCTGGAAATTTCATCTGTTGAAGATTTATTTACATACCTGGTAAAATCAGGTCTCTCTTTTCAATTGTTCACTGCAATTTATAACCCGTCACGTCACTCGTAATTAGTCAATAGTCAATAGTCAATGGTCAATGGTCAATGGTCAATGGTCAATCTTTTCATACCTTCACCCGCTCTGAATAATTTCCCGTACGGGTATCGACTTTGATGGTTTCACCGGTTTCGATAAAAAGAGGGACCTTTACAATGGCTCCTGTTTCAACAGTACTGTCCTTCAGCGTATTGGTTGCAGTATTACCCCTGACGCCTGGTTCGGAATAGATGATTTTTAAAATTACGAAGGGAGGCAATTCACAGGTTAAAGGAGTTTCTGTGTCAGCATGGAAAAGGATTTCAACCTCCTGTCCTTCTTTCAGGAATTGCGGGGCATTGATCAGATCGGGGGCAATATAGATCTGTTCAAAGTTTTCGATGTTCATAAAGTAATAACCGGAATCATCCTTGTACAGATACTGATATTTGCGACGTTCAACCCGGGCAATGTCAATCTTCGCGCCAGAGTCAAAAGTGTTAGCGATCACACGCCCATGTTTCAGGTTTTTTAATTTTGTCCGGATGAACGCCGGACCTTTACCTGGTTTAACGTGCTGAAATTCAACAACACTGTACAGGTCGTTGTTGAACTCTATGACGAGACCATTTCTGATATCTGCTGTTGTGGCCATATAAAAATGTTAATGGTTGTTAAAGGGCTGTAAAATTAGTCAAAATCTTGAAATTATGAAAATAATGGCGGCTGCCAATGCGGGAATTTCACGAAATAAAATTTTCAAGGGGTTATTCTTAAAATTTTAGGAGTATACATGGATTAAAAGTTTTATTTTTGCCGCAGCCTGATAAATAGGATCTAACTGTGGCTAATGAAACAACTTCTTAAGCAAATTCTGACTTTTCTGCATATTTCCGTGACCCGGAATCAGAAATACGACGCCTATACCCGAAAAATAATCCGGCAGACCCTGAAAACCGATTCCTGTTGTGTCGACATAGGCTGCCACAAGGGAGAGATCCTTGATCTGATGCTCCAGTCTTCTTCAAAAGGACTGAAGTATGGATTTGAACCCATTCCGGAACTTTTCAACTCCCTTAGGGAAAAATACAAATCTGATCCAACCGTGGTGATCAATCCGACAGCGCTATACAACACGACCGGAAAGACCACATTTCAATATGTGATAAATGCCCCGGCATACAGTGGCATAAAAAAACGCAAATATGACGGAAAAAATGTAGAGATTGAACAGATTACGGTAAATACTGGTTTAATGGATGATATTATCCCGGCCGATATCTGCATTGATCTCATGAAAATTGATGTGGAAGGAGCTGAATTCCAGGTGATGAAAGGAGCTTTAGCGATCCTCAAACGGTGCAAACCCGTTGTCATTTTTGAGTTTGGACTTGGCGCTGCAGATTTTTATGGTTCCACCCCGGAACTTTTATATCAGTTTATTACGAACGATTGCGGAATGAGAATATCTACCCTGAAAGGATATTTGTGTAATCAACCTTCCCTCACAAAGGAAAAATTATCTATCTTATTCGAGCTTGGCAAAGAATATTATTTTGTGGCACACCCATAGGCAATTAGGGATGAGGGATCAGGGTTTAGGAGTCAGGGTTTGAAGTTTTCGATATCCAGTGTTGATTGTGCGAATATTGACTCCGTTTGGTGCTGATTTGAACATATAAGGGTCGTACGGTCCTTTGCAAATTCACTCATCAGTTTATAGTACCATTCAATTCCGGCAGCATCAAAATTCAGTGTCGGTTCATCCAATAATATTAAGGGAACATCACTACAGACTGCAAGGGCCAGTTTAACCCTTTGTTTTATCCCGGAAGAAAATTGTTGGATCTGTTTATTTCCTGAATCCCGAAAACCAAGCAGTTCGATGATTTTTTTCAGGTTGAATCCGGGAAGAAAATTTTTGAATGCAAAATGGAATTTTATCATTTCCGGTAATGAAAATTCCTCGATCAGTTCCTGATAAGGCGCAACCAAGGTAAGATATCTGTACCGCTGATCTTCCGGTACCGGATGACCATTTAAAGTACATATAACCTGACCGGAGGTGGGATGAATATTCCCGGCAATAATCTGAAGCAGGGTTGATTTGCCAGAACCATTGCGGCCGAGAATAGCAGTGGCCTGACGTTCTTCAAAGGTAAAAGTGACATTGCGGAAAACCCACTCGGAAGTGAATTTCTTCCCGATATCCTGAAGTTCGATCCGCATGGTTTGATGGTATGGGTGGCTTATTTTTCCCGCACCTTGGAATAGCCCTTCATGATCCCGCGGCTGGAATTGGATATAAAGGAAAGTATTTCATCCCGCTCAGCTGTGGCGGGAATATCAGCTTCGATATATTCAACAGCCTGTGAAACATTATACCCTTTCAGATAGATGATCCTGTAAATATTCTGAAGCTGGTTGATACATTCTGTAGAAAAACCACGACGGCGTAATCCGATAGAATTCACCCCGACATAGGAAATAGGTTCACGGGCTGCTTTTGTATAAGGTGGAATATCTTTTCGTACCAATGAACCACCGCCAACCATGGTATGGGTGCCGACGTGGACAAACTGATGAACAGCCACCATCCCTCCGAGAATGGCCCAGTCATCAATAATGATGTGGCCGGCCAGTGCGGAACTGTTTCCCAGGATAACGTTGTTGCCGATGACGCAATCGTGAGCAATATGAACATAGGCCATTAACAGGCAGTTATCCCCAACCACTGTTTCATAGCTGGCCTTGGTGCCCCGGTTAATGGTGACAAATTCACGGATGGTCACATTGTTCCCGATTTTTACTATGGTATCTTCCCCGGCAAATTTCAGATCCTGTGGAATGGCAGAGAGGACCGCACCAGGAAATATCTTACAATTCTTTCCGATCCGCGCCCCTTCCATAATGGTGACATTTGACCCGATCCAGGTCCCTTCTTCAATAATGACATTTTTATCGATTGAAACAAAAGGTTCAATCACCACGTTGGCAGCAACTTTTGCCTGGGGATTAACATAGGCTAATGGTTGGTTCATGTTTGTGCTTTATTTGCGTTGAATTTGTGCCATCATTTCGGCTTCCATTACGATTTTATTCCCAACGTAAGCAATACCCTTCATGCTGATCAGACCGCGCCGTATGGGGCCGTTAAGCTGGTTGAAAAATATAATGGTATCACCCGGGACCACACGCTGTCTGAATTTCACACTCTCGATCTTGGCAAAGTACGTACTGTAATTCTGCGGATCATCCACTGTACTTAAAGCCAGGATCCCTCCCGACTGAGCCATCGCTTCGATCATGAGAACACCTGGCATAACCGGTTCATTGGGAAAATGACCAACAAAAAAAGATTCATTCATGGTTACATTCTTCAGGCCTACCACGTAATCGCTGCCCATTTCGAGAATGCGGTCGATAAAAAGGAAAGGAGGCCGATGGGGAAGGATATTCTTGATCTGGTTGATATCGTAAAGCGGGGTCTTGTTCAGGTCGAACCTTGGAATATCAACATTCCGCTTTTCTTTTTTCAGATGCTTTTTGATCAGTCTGGCGAATTCCACATTGGAGTAATGACCCGGGCGTGTTGCAATGATGTGTGCCTTTAATGGCATTCCAACCAGCGACAGATCGCCAATGATGTCAAGCAATTTATGCCGTGCCGGTTCATTGGGGTACTGGAGCTCAAGATTGTTTAAGATACCTTCTTTCAGTACCTCCACTTTTGGTTTGTTAAAAAATTGGGCCAGGTGATCAAGCTCTTTCCGGGAGATAATCCGGTCAACAAAGACAATGGCATTGCTCAGATCGCCTCCCTTGATAAGATTATTGTTGAGTAGGTATTCCAACTCATGCAGGAAAACAAAGGTACGGCAAGTCGCAAATTCCGTTTTGAACTGGTGGATGTGGTTCAGTGTGGCATTTTGCGACTGAAGGACTTTCGATTCATAATCGATCATTACCGAAACCCTGAATTCCTTGGAAGGAATGGCGATCATTTCGACCTTTTTCTCCGGATTTACATAGGTAATATTTGAATTCAGTTCAAAATATTTCCTGAGGGCTTTTTGTTCGACGATCCCCGCGGATTGTAAAGCATCGATATAGAGACGGGCGCTGCCATCCAAAATCGGAGTTTCCGACTGGCTCAGCTCCACCATTACATTGTCAATCTCGAGCCCCGTTAATGCCGCGAGTACATGTTCAATGGTATCAATCCTGATGCCATCCTGCTCAATACTGGTTCCGCGGGAGGTATCTACAACATTGTCCACGTCGGCATCCACCAGTGTATCGGTGGCAAGGTCGGTGCGACGGAATTTAAATCCGTAATTTTCAGGCGCCGGTTTAAAGGTGATGACCACCTCTTTACCGGTATGTAATCCAACTCCGGAAATGCTTACCGGATTGATAATTGTTTTCTGTTTTTCACTCATGCGATCTGTTTACCTGTTTCTCTAAAGAATATACTGTTTTCACAATCTCATCCAGTTTCCGCCAGTGGATGAAGTTTCGCCGGGCTTTTCTTGCATCAATGGCTGGGGCTCCAAGCATGGCCATCCCTTCTTCGAGGATGCTCGCTTCGATGCCTGATCCCGCCCCGATTTTAACATTGTCAGCAATGATGATATGACCGACGATTCCAACCTGTCCTCCGATCATACAATTTTTTCCAATCCTGGTGGAACCCGAAATGCCTGTTTGTGCAGCAATTACAGTGTTCTCACCTATTTCAACATTATGTGCAACCTGGATCAGGTTATCCAGTTTAACTCCCCTCCGGATGATAGTGGACCCCATGGTAGCCCTGTCAATGGTCGTATTGGAACCGACTTCTACGTTCTCTTCCAGGATCACATTTCCAAGCTGGGGTATTTTTTGATAACTATTGTCGGATTGGGGCGCGAACCCAAATCCATCAGAACCGATCACGACACCGCCATGAAGGATACAATTTTTCCCGATGATGCAATCGGAATAAATTTTAACGCCCGGATAGATTACCGTGTTTTCTTCGATTTTTACATGCGGACCAATGTATACCTGTGGATGAATACAGACGTGACTGCCGATGGTGGCCCCATCTCCGATATAAGTAAAATCACCGATAGAAATCCCGGGGCCAAGGGTTGCAGAAGAAGAAACAACGGCTGTGGCTGAAATTCCTTCTTTTCCTGATTTCGATTTGGCGAACATCTCCATCAACCTGGCAAAGGAGGCGTATGGATTTTCAACATGGATCAGCGTGGGTTCAACCGGCTGTGCCGGGACGAAATCCTGATCGACAATAACAATGGACGCTTTTGTCGAATATAGAAAGGGATGATACTTGGGATTGGCTAAAAAAGTAAGCGTTCCGGGCTGGCCTTCTTCTATTTTTGACAGATTGGAGACTTTAACGTCAGGATTACCTTCAATAGCGCCGTTAATAAACCCGGCAATCTGAGTGGCGGTGAATTCCATTAATGGATGATATTGGTTTTTCCTCTGTAAACGGGTGCGCAAGTTACCAAAAAAAATAATCGGACAGGGAAAATATTTTTGAAGATTAATTCAATCAAACAGTTATGGCTTTTGGATAACATAACAAATGTTTGCTTACTGTGGTGGGCAATACAGCGATATTGAGTTGCTCGGAGGCTTCGGAAATATCCAGCAATTCATTATTCCTGCCTTTGATCATGATGCGGTCGTGAAGCGGATTATAGGCTTTGTTTTCCACCTTATCATGAATGAAATAATATGCTGTTTCATCGGGGGTTAGGTGATGTAACTCAAGGATTGCCGCTTTAATTTTTTCAACATATTGTTGGTCAAAGGGGGAACGTTGCAATTCAACCCTGAATAAACGCCGGTTGATCAAGCTGGTGCACAAATCAGCCAGAATAGGATCTTCGTGGGCCATCCATAGTTTTATTGAGGCTACGATGTCAAAATCATCTAATTGCGCAAAAGATTCCAGCCAATGAGGGTCAGTTTCAAAATCATACCTGGTAGGATTATGAAGGAGAAAGGTACTGAGCGCCGGAGTGGCAGTGGGTATCATACTCTTTTTATCAAGGAATTTTGCCCGTTTCAACAGGTTGATCAGCATCTGATCGGCAGCAATAACAGTTTTGTGCAGATAAACCTGCCAATACATCAAACGTCTGGATATCAGGAACTTTTCGATGGAATAAACACCTTTTGCTTCAACCACCAGCTCATCATTAACCACTGTCAGCATCTTGATGATCCTGTCATAACTGATAACCCCTTCGGCTACTCCGGTGAAAAAACTGTCGCGGGCCAAATAATCGAGACGGTCCATATCGAGCTGGCTTGAGACGAGCTGGTGAAGAAATTTTTTAGGATAATCGTTGGTAAATATGTGGTATGCTATATCAAGCGCTCCATCGAAAAACCGGTCTAAATGGGCTATCATCAGCCGCGAAAGTTCCTCGTGGGAAATATCGTTTACCAGCGTCTGATCAAGGGTATGTGAAAAAGGGCCATGCCCGATATCGTGTAAAAGAATAGCCAGGGTAACACCTTCGGCTTCATCCTCTGAAATATTGATCCCCTTCGATCGTAAAACATCAATGGCAAGTCCCATCAGGTGCATAGCGCCCAGGGAATGCTGGAAACGGGTATGCTGTGCCGAGGGGAAAGTATAATGGGTCAATCCCAACTGCTTGATCCTGCGTAACCGCTGAAACCATGGATGCTCAATTACATCAAAGATCAACTCCGAAGGTACCATGATAGAACCATAAACCGGATCATTGATGTTTTTCCGCTTATTGGTAGGAGTATAATTCACGTAATTTTGTTAAAGAAATATAAAAAACGATTCTGTATCACAATAAAAGCAAACTTACGACATTTATAGAAGAAAGTAAAAGTAAAGTATGGATCGGATCTCGATTTTATGGGTAGATGATGAAATTGATCTGCTAAAACCCCACATTATATTCCTAACGGAAAAAGGATATGATGTCACCACAGTCAACAATGGCCATGATGCTATTGAAATAATCAAATCGAAACCCTTCGATATTGTGTTTCTTGACGAACAGATGCCTGGACTGTCCGGCATTGAGACGTTGCTGAAGATAAAAGTCGTTTTTCAGAATCTGCCGGTGGTGATGATCACGAAAAGTGAAGAAGAAACCATCATGGAAGATGCCATCGGATCGAACATCGCCGATTATCTGATCAAACCTGTAAAACCCAATCAGATCCTTCTTTGCCTGAAGAAAAACCTGGAAAATAAAAAGCTGGTCAGCGAAAAAACCACTTTCCAGTATCAACAGGAATTCCGCAATATCGGTATGGAAATCAGCAATAAACTGAATTTTGATGAATGGGTGGAGGTCTATAAAAAGATCACACACTGGGAGCTAAAACTTGGGCAGTCGATTGATGAGGGAATGAACCAGGTGCTTAAAATGCAGAAGGATGAAGCCAATAAGGTTTTCAGTAAATATGTAGAGCGGAATTATATCGAATGGATCAGCGGTAAATCAGGCTCCGGCCCCATTCAATCGCATAACCTGATCAAGGAAAAAGTATTTCCACTTCTGAACGATAGTAAACCCTTGTTTGTCATCCTGATCGATAACCTTCGATATGACCAGTGGAAAGTATTACAACCCATCATGGAAGAATACTTCAGGATAGAGCATGAAGATATCTATTGCAGCATCCTGCCTACCGTTACCCAATATGCCCGCAATTCATTGTTTAGCGGGTTATTACCTACCGAGATCGAAAAAAAATACCCGAAATTGTGGGTCAATGAAGATGAAGAAGGTACCAAGAACAATAATGAAAATGAATTATTGGGTGAGTTATTGAAGCGATACGGCCGCGATATCCGGTATTCCTATTACAAGGTGCTTAACCAGACCTATGGAAAGAAACTGGTCGAGTTGATGCCAAACCTGATGGTCAATAAACTGAATTTCATTGTCTATAATTTTGTGGATATGCTCTCTCATGCCCGTACTGAAATGGAGATCATCCGGGAATTGGCCGATGATGAAAAAGCTTATCGGTCACTTACTGTAAGTTGGTTTTTGCATTCGCCCCTGCTGGATATCCTGAAATTTTTAGGGGAAAAGGATGTGAATGTCGCGATAACAACTGACCATGGCTCAATCCGGGTCACCAACCCGGTGAAAATATTAGGCGACCGCAATGTCAATACCAATTTGAGATATAAGACAGGAAAAGCATTGAAATTTGAACGGAATGAGGTTTTTGAAGTAAAAAACCCGGCAGATATCTTCCTGTCCCGCGGCAATGTCAGCTCCTCTTATGTCTTTTGCCGTAATGATGATTTTTTTGCCTATCCGAATAATTTTAATCACTATGTAAATTATTATAAAAACACCTTTCAGCACGGTGGAATCTCTATGGAAGAAATGCTCGTCCCCTTTGTCTCGATGAAACCCAGATAAATGAACTCCCTTGCTAACCCATACCCGTACCTGCCACTTGTAATTTGTCAATAGTCAATGGTCAATAGTCAATAGTCAATAATCAATGGTCTTGTGTTATTTTCTTCTCCTCAAGAATCTGATCTTCTGCCCATCGCGGAAACCCTGATCCGGACTTATCCGGAGTCACGGGTATTTGCATTTTATGGCCCGATGGGCGCGGGGAAAACCACCCTGATAAAAGTATTATGCCGCTTGTTGGATGTTGCTGATACTGTCCAAAGCCCTACCTTTTCGCTCATTAATGAATATAAAACCACGGACGGGGACTCGGTTTTTCATTTTGATTTTTACCGGATCAAAAAGCTGGAAGAGGTTTTCGATATCGGGTATGAAGAATATATCTATTCCGGATCTTATTGCTTTCTGGAGTGGCCCGAATTGATAGCGACCTTGTTGCCTTTTGGGGCCATTATGGTCAGAATAACGCCCGATCCAGTCAGCGGCCTGCGAACGATCGAATTTTAAATTCATCGGATACCCTTTTCAAACCAGTACTATTTTTTTATATCTTCGTTTAAAATTTTGACACATGGATGTACCAGGTCAGGATTACTATAATATATCACCTGGCGGGCGGTTGATGCCACAGGAAGAGATGCTTGAAGTGGCAAAACAACCGGGGAAACTTGTTATCGGTGTTCCCAGGGAGGTTTCTCCAGTGGAAAACAGGGTAGCGCTTGTCCCCGACGGAGTTGCCCTCCTAACCAGGAATGGCCATCAGGTGATGGTGGAAGCAGGGGCAGGGATCACCGCTCATTTTAATGATAATGAGTATAGCGAAGCCGGAGCCCATCTGGTTTATTCTCCGGAAGAGGTCTATAAATCGGATGTTCTTCTGAAAGTTGGTCCGGTGACTATTGAAGAGATGAATTGGTTACATCCGAAACAGACCTTGATGTCAACCATCCAGATGTCGATGCAATGTGAGGAATATTTCCGCACCTTGATTTCGAAACGGGTAACAGCCCTGGCTTTTGAAACTATCCGCGACCGGACAAAGCAACTCTCCATCATACGGGCCATGAGCGAGATCGCCGGCAGTACCTCCATTTTTATTGCTGCAGAATATCTTGCAAGCCCTGAATATGGCCGTGGAAAGATGTTTGGAGGGTTCACCGGGATCACTCCCAGCGAGGTTGTTGTCATAGGCGCCGGAACTGTCGGGGAATTTGCTTCCAGATCGGCCATCGGACTGGGCGCCCAGGTAAAAATATTTGATAACTCTGTGTACCGTTTACGCCGTATCCAGAACAACCTCGGACGAAGGGTCTTTACCTCCATACTCCACCCAAAAGTCCTGATCGAATCCCTGAAGACGGCCGATGTCCTGATCGGAGCCGTCCATTCCCCCGAAGGCCGCACCCCGATCATTATTACCGAAGAAATGATCAAATTGATGAAAGATGGCTCTGTGGCCATTGACGTGAGTATTGATCAGGGCGGTTGTTTCGAAACATCGAAACCCACCAGTCATAAATCGCCTGTCTTCAAACTGCATGGCGTCACCCATTATGCAGTTCCCAATATCACTTCAAAAGTCCCGCATACCGCTTCCCAGGCCTTAAATAACATCATTGTCCCAATCATCCTTGATATCGGCGCTGAAGGGGGCATCGAAAACCTCCTCAAACGCGATTTCGGAGTCCGTCAGGGAGTTTATGTCTATAACGGCATCATCACCAATCCCTTTATCAGCAAACGGTTTAACTTGCCTTTTCAGGATATCAGCCTGTTGATAGCTGCTTTTCATTAATCCGTAGTCATTCCTTCATGAAACTGACATCCCGGATCGTACAAGTCAACCATACCTGGATTTTTTCCGGGAAGGATGCCCTTTCCCAATTCGAAAAGTATTGCAGGGCTTCTCATCTTGGAAAGGGAAAAATTTTCATCCTTACTGATTCCAATACCCGGGAATATTGCCTCCCTTTATTATTGTCCAAAAATCCTTGGTTGGCTGATAGTCATTTTCTTACCATGCCATTGGGCGAGGATAACAAAACACTGGAAACAACCTCCAGACTTTGGCTTGAGATGATGTCATCACAGGCTGGACGAGATGCGCTGATGATCACCCTGGGCGGGGGAATGGTCACCGACCTGGGCGGTTTTACGGCCGCGGGATATAAACGCGGGATTCCATGTATCCATATCCCTACAACGTTATTGGGGCAGGTGGATGCCGCCATCGGTGGAAAAACAGCTGTTAATGTGAACCAGATTAAAAACCAGATCGGTTTCTTTTATCCCCCTGCTGCTGTATTCATTTATCCGGAATTCTTATGTACCCTCCCGGTACTTCAAATCAGATCCGGATTAGCGGAAATCATCAAAACTTCTTTGACAGGTAACCCCGGTTTATGGAACCGGATCAAACAACATCCAGTGCCCCAGTTGATAAAAACGTCCCTTGATAGTCCTTTATGGCAACATCTGATAACCAGTGCCATTACTTATAAAAACCAGATCATTGCCAGAGATTTTACGGAAAAAAAAACACGGGCTGTTTTAAATTTCGGCCATACAATCGGGCATGCTGTTGAATCTGCTTCTCATTCTTCGGGAAATCATCCTTTACTTCATGGTGATGCAGTTGCCATGGGAATGATTTGTGCCGCCTGGCTCTCTTCCCATAAAACAGGTTTACCGGTATCTGAACGGGACGGGATTGTGAAATATATTCGTCATGGATATGGGCCTGTTCCCCCAGATTACGATCCGGCCGATCTGATTGAGCGGATGGGCCATGACAAGAAATTCCGGGAGAGCAGGATCAGGTTTACCTTGCTGGAAAAACTTGGATCACCGAAAATCAATGTCGTTTGTAATCCTGATGAAATTAACGCTGCCCTAAAATTCTACTTTCAGACTGATCCCTCTTCATCTAATGAATCTGAAATGTAATTTCAAATGAAAGCAATACTGGTCAGTTGCCCTTCAAAAGTCCTCAAGGGGAAGCTGGTTCTCCCGGCCTCAAAAAGCATTTCCAACCGTTTGCTCCTGATCCGGGCATTGAGTGGGGAGGATTTCACGATCCATAATATTTCAGAAGCCGATGATACACGGTTACTTCAAAAGTTACTCGAAGAGATCCGGACTTATAAGGGAAATCGCGTATTGGAAATGGATACTGCCAATGCCGGGACTGTCATGAGATTCCTTACGGCCTATCTGGCTGCCAGACCGGGGAAATGGATGCTGACCGGTTCTGAGCGTATGAAACAGCGCCCTATTGCCGTCCTTGCTGAAGCACTGAATAACCTTGGCGCTGCCATCGATTACCTGGCCAAGATCGGGTATCCACCCATACTTATCAAAGGGCAGCCATTAACAGGTAAAGAGGTTACCATCGATGCAGGGATCAGCAGCCAGTACAGTACTGCCTTGCTGCTTGTAGCTCCTTATTTACCATCCGGATTGATCCTTCACCAGGAAGGTACTGTGGTTTCTACTCCATATATCCGGATGACAACCCGTTTAATGCAATACTATGGCGCCCGGATTAAGACTGGGAAACAACGAATTGCCATCTTGCCAGGAGTTTATAAATCGCGGGATTTTACCATAGAGGCCGATTGGTCCGCGGCTTCCTTTTGGTATGAAGCAGCAGCGTTTGCCGAGGATGTTGACCTGCAACTGAATGGCCTGTTTCCCAATAGTTTACAGGGAGACGATATTTTACCCGCTATATATCAAAATTTCGGGATAAAGACCGAATTCAATGACCAGGGAATTCACCTGACGCGGGTAAGAAAAAAAGTAGATGGTTTTTACTTTGACTTTACCGATTTTCCGGATATAGCCCCTTCTGTTATTACTACCTGTGCGGCATTGGGTATCCGCAGCCGTTTTGAAGGGCTCCGTAGCCTGCGGATCAAGGAAACTGACCGGCTTCGTGCCTTGAAAAACGAACTTGAAAAACTGGGCCTTGACATCCTTGTTTCCGCTCCGGGTGATGTAATGCCAAGTCTCGAATTCAATTCATTCCAACCCGGATTCCGTACTGATCTGACTTTTGAAACATACGGGGACCATCGCATGGCAATGACCTTTGCACCACTGGCGCTGAAAATGGGGAGTATCAGGATCATGGATCCTGATGTGGTGGTAAAATCCTATCCCTGCTACTGGGAACATTTGCAGGAACTTGGTTTTATAATTCATTGACCGGTTCATTTTACGCAATAACTTTTTCATCTGTCATGTCAACCCAAGAATATTAATTTCTATTTTTGATCTTTGTTTAAGAAAATTTTATTTACCATTTTTTTCAGTTTTGACTTTTGACATAGAACTATGCTTGTCGATATTTTCATCCCCTGTTTTGTTGACCAGATCTATCCTGACACTGGTCTGAACATGGTTAAAATCCTGGAAAAACTGGGTGTGGACGTTCATTATAACGGGAACCAAACTTGCTGTGGCCAGATGGCTTTTAACAGCGGATTTTGGGATGAAGCAAAAAAAATGGGGGAGAAGTTTCTTAAAGATTTTCCCAATGACCGTCCTGTTGTCGGCCCCTCTGCCTCCTGCATCGGTTTTATCCGTAACTATTATCCATGGTTGTTTCACAATACAGCTTATCATCTTGAATATAAGCAATTAAAACGAAATATTTTTGAATTTACCGATTTTGTTGTCAATGTTTTAAAAATCGATGACATCGGCGCATATTTTCCCCATGTTGTTACATATCATGATTCATGTGCCGCCCTCCGGGAATATAACCTTAAAGATGAACCCCGCCAGTTACTTGGGAAGGTCAAGGGATTGGAGTTACGCGAAATGAAAGATAACGATGTTTGTTGCGGTTTCGGAGGCACTTTTTCAGCAAAATTCGAACCCATATCGACAGCCATGGCTGAACAAAAAATTAAAAATGCTTTGGCAACCGGGGCGGAATATATCATTTCCACTGATTCATCCTGTCTGATGCATCAGCAGGCTTATATTGACAAACACAACCTACCCATCCAAACCATGCACATTATAGATGTTCTGGCATCAGGTTGGTAAACAATTCTTTTAAAATACGATTCCACTGATTTAATGATGTTCGAAAAATATGTTGAAATCATCTCGGCCGAGTTGAAAATTTCTGCCGGATTTATTCAGAATACAATAAATCTGCTGGAGAGCGGGGCCACCATCCCTTTTATTGCCCGGTATCGAAAAGAAATGACGGGTTCCATGGATGAGGTCGCAATAGGGAAAGTGCGCGACAGGTTAAATCAACTCAAGGAACTTGACTCCCGTCGGGGCGCCATAATAAAATCGCTTACCGAACAGGAAAAATTAACTCCCGAACTTGAAAAAGCCATTGGAGAAGCAGCAACCATGGCCGAACTGGAAGATATCTACCTTCCCTATCGGCCTAAAAGAAAAACACGCGCTTCCATAGCCCGTGAAAAAGGATTGGGACCCTTAGCCAACCTGGTCCTTTCACAACGGTACGACGACATCGAAGCCCGTGCTGAGAAATTCATCGATGCTGATAAAGGAGTCAATTCGGTTGAAGATGCCTTACAGGGAGCCAGTGATATCATTGCCGAGACCATCAGCGAAGATAGGTATTCCCGTAAACGAATAAGGTATCTTTATCAAAAGGATTCTAATATCTCTGCCAAGCTGATCAAAGGGAAAGAGCAGGATGGGGCCAACTTCGAAATGTATTTCGATTATCATGAACCCCTGACACGGGCCCCCTCTCATCGCATCCTGGCCATGTTCCGTGGAGAAAATGAAGGTTTCCTACGGCTTTCTGTTGAAGTGGAGGATGATAAAGCCCATGAAATCCTCGAAAAAATCTTTATCCGGGGTAACAATGTCTCTTCCGGTATCGTACAAAGCGCCATCATTGATGGTTGCAAGCGTTTATTGTTCCCATCGATGGAGACTGAAATGAGGCAGTGGGCTAAAGAAAAAGCAGATACCGAGGCCATCCGGGTGTTTACCGGAAATTTACGGCAATTGTTGTTGGCCCCGCCGCTGGGCCAGAAAAATGTTCTGGCCATCGATCCCGGATTCAGGACCGGTTGTAAACTGGTTTGCCTCGACAGGCAAGGCAAACTGGTCCATAATGAAACCATTTATCCACATCCCCCTCAAAATGAAGTCAAAGAATCCATCCATAAGATCAAAAGCCTTGTTAATGCTTATAAAATTGAAGCTATTGCCATTGGAAATGGCACAGCCGGACGTGAAACCGAAAGGTTGATCCGCTCCATTGCATTTGACAAGGATATTCTGGCATTGGTGGTGAACGAAAGCGGCGCTTCAGTCTATTCAGCCTCCGCGGTTGCCAGGAAAGAATTTCCTGATTATGATATTACAGTAAGGGGAGCGGTCTCCATCGGAAGACGTTTGATGGACCCCCTGGCCGAACTGGTGAAAATTGAACCAAAGTCTATCGGGGTTGGTCAGTACCAGCATGATGTAGATCAGAATGCATTACAGAAAAGTCTCCAGGATACTGTCGTTAGCTGCGTCAATAATGTCGGGGTTGAAGTTAATACAGCCAGCGAAGAGTTGCTTACCTGTGTTTCTGGATTGGGACCCTCCCTGGCAAAGAATATCGTTGCATACCGAAATGAAAATGGCCCCTTTATATCAAGGGCACAATTCCGTGAGGTCTCCCGTTTCGGGGAAAAGGCTTTTGAACAGGCCGCCGGTTTTATGAGGATCAGAAATGCTGAAAATCCACTTGACCGGAGTGCAGTGCACCCCGAATCCTATCATGTGGTCGATCGGATGGCAAAAAAATTGAAATGTACGGTCACCGATCTGGTCGAAAAAACCGAATTAAGGCAGCAGATACATCTGGAAGAATTCATGGATGATAAAGTCGGTTTACCTACGCTGAAGGACATCCTGAATGAACTGGTAAAACCAGGCCGCGACCCGCGAAGTAAATTCGAAATATTCGAGTTCGACCGGAATATCCATACTGTCCAGGATCTGAAAAAAGGAATGAAATTGCCGGGAATCGTGACAAACATTACCCGGTTCGGGGCTTTCGTTGACATCGGTGTACACCAGGATGGTCTCGTCCACATCAGCCAGTTAGCCGACCGGTATGTCAATGATCCAAATGAAATTGTGAAACTCAATCAAAAAGTAATGGTAGAAATCCTGGACGTTGACATCGAACGAAAACGTATTCAACTTACAATGAAAGGACAAAATACTATTAACACAATTTGAACGTTAATTTGATAAAGCCCGTAATTATTAGTTTAAAACGTAACATTTCACCCATTACATTTTCGAATTTTAAAATTTTCCAGTTTTTTTGATACAATCGTAAATTGTCAATTGTAAATGCACCGCCTTCATCTTGTTCCAATCCTGTTGCTTTTAGCAGCTTTTTTCTTTCCGGTCCAAAAGTCTTATTCACAACGTGTCCTCGGCGCCGTCAGTGTTGGAATGAACCTCACGCAAGTGGATGGCGATGAATTCTATGGTTTTCATAAAATCGGGTTAAATGTTGGGCCCCAGGTAATTCTTCCTTTCGGCCCAAAAAAGAATTGGTCTGTGAGCCTGGAATTATTGTATTCTCAAAAAGGGAGCTACCACAAAGGGGAAACTGACTCAACGACCTACCGCCTGAAACAGGATTATGCCGAAGTTCCACTCTTGCTTCATTTTACGGATAAAAACGTCATCTCAGCCGGTGTAGGGGTTTCTTATGGACAACTGGTCAACTTTAAAGAGACTTTTGGTGGAAAACCAATAGATTCCACCTATTTTGCCCAGCCTACTTCAGGTATGTCAAATTTTGATATTTCGGTTATTGCTGATCTGCAGGTACGGTTATGGCAGAAATTGTGGGCTGGGGTCCGCTACCAGTATTCAATGATGAAAAACCGTACGATATATGTGACCGACCCCAATGATCCTAAAAATCCCTTTGAAAGGAAGCAGTATAACAATGTTATCAGCATCCGCCTGACGTGGGTATTTAATCAGGAAAAAGCAGAAAAAAATACGAAAAAACCCCAAGCCCCCATCGATTATTCAAACTGAAATATGCCATCTGTCATCCGGCATTGGCTGACCCGCATTCAGTATCCCGTATCCCGTAACTTGGATCCATCATCCGCCATCATCTGTTAATCATCAATCATTTACACCATCCTCTTGATCAATCTTAACCGGCGGGTGTACTTTTGATGTTCCTCATTATAGATACCTTCATGATCAATCGGATCGATATGTACATTCCCAAAGCAATGGATAATACGGCGTTTGTCAATCAGCATTCCCACGTGGGTTATGTTCCCTTCTTCATCATCAAAAAAAGCAAGATCTCCTGGTTCTGTCTCAGCTAACAACGATATGATCTCTCCTTGTCCTGCCTGTTGCCTTGCATCGCGGAGAAGTTTGACATGGTTCAGCTTATAAAGCATCTGTACAAACCCTGAACAATCCAGACCAAATGGAGAACGGCCACCCCACGAATAGGGGGCCTGAATGTACAAATGAGCATCCCGGATCAGTTGCCTGCGGGTATTGACCAAATCTGCCGGGCGAGTAATGTTTTCAAAAAGAGAGTTGTTTACGGCCATTCCTTCATAACAGAAATCGTACTGGCCAATATGCATATACTTTTCGCGAAGACCGGGGAGTGAACTCCCTAATACAATGGGCAATATCTTGTGACCGGGTTCCTGGGCGATCAACTGGACCAGATCCGTTGTGATGAATGTTTCGGATTCATACAACCGGATGAACTCGGATTCGCTGATGATCTGAGCCTGAAGGGCAGAGATCCAACCCTCATAATCATCATAGGCAAGGCAGACTTGCAACCAGTTTTTATCCTGCCCCATAACCCTGAAAAGCTCTCCGAAAAGAACCTGGGTGACCATGGGGGAAGTATGGGAAGGCTCAGACCTTACAGGAATGATGCTGTTCAGGCAAATTCCAAATTCCATTGAAGTTGGTTTTATTAATATTTCCAAAGGTAAAAAGAATACGGAAACCACTGATTATAATGTACCCTAAATAATATACCCGTGAAAAGGTCTTGGAATACCTTATTTGTAACTTGTCACTCCTTGCGATGATAAATATCCCTCTGCCTCCGGACCAAGATTGAAAAGGCAATCGATAACCGAAAGGTTGGAAATGAAACCGGATTTGGATGCAAAGGGTTGAAAATAGGGCGAATTGTTGTAAATATTTTTTTTCGACACCATATCCTCTCTTGATTTGAGCAGGGAACTGTGGATAAAATGATCGCTGAAGGACACGCGGATGGTCGATTTTGTCAGTTTCAGGAGGAGTAAAAGAAGGTCAGTGTTAAAATCCAGCAAAAAGTCATAATGCCGGGTAAAAAATGGCACAAATTCGTCCTGGTAGTATAAAAAGAATGGCGAATTGTTATAAGCAGTTTGTATGGACCGCCAGTGTATCTTCTGCCAGGGCTCATGAGCCGATATCCTGATATCTTTGGTTGAAGTATGATTGCCGTTGACACGGATCACAGGAATAACCAACATTTGCTTGCCGTTCGGGCCATAAATGTTACAATGGTTCCTGTAGGTTTGTTTGGAATAGGTTTCATGACCTTCAATAACCACTTCTTCCACACAAAATATGTGGACCATGTAGCCGACAGGGGGCAAATAAGCTGTTGGAATGATCATGGGAAAATAATAAAGCCGGCAAATTTACAAAATTACCGGTTCCCTGTCAGTCATTGAATCCGGATGCCAAACACTCCCGCGAGCTCCTGGTCGGCCTCGGTATCGATCTTAAAAATATTAACCTTCCTTGCATATTCCACAGCCAGCTCTTCCAGTATTGAGGAAACCATTTTACATGGGGCATGCCAGTCGGCATAAAAATCAATGATATACGGAAGCGGACCAAGGAATTGAATAGATTAATTTAACGCAAAATTATTTTACCTGTAATACATTTTTTATTGCATCCACGTAAGCGGGTTTTTGCATGGCCCCCACTGCCATCTGGGGTTTCCCGGTCTTTGGAACAAATAAAACTGCCGGAATGGAAGATACATTGAACAACTTTGCGAGTTCCCGCTGTTCATCGGTGTTGATTTTATAAACCCTCACCTTGCCTTTATACTCCTTGGACAATTCAACCATGATCGGAGCGATCATTTTACATGGACGGCACCAATCGGCATAGAAATCAATAATACATGGTTGATCCCCTTTGAAAATCCATTCCTGTGGATTTTTGGTATAATCCCATATCAATTGCTGAAAAGTCTGGGTGGTCAGGTGGACAACCTCTCCTTCACCATCTTCTGCATTCCCTACACGGGAGCCGGCATTGCTGCTGCAGGCAGTAAATGTCAGGGAGCTTAAAAACAGGATAAGGAACGTTACTTTTTTCATAAGTATGGTTGTTAAATGATGCTGCAAAGCTAATAAAGTTTTTTGATAAATCGCATAAATATCACCATATTGTTTAATTTTGCATACAAATGTGACCATTAAAAAACAAATTATGAACACATGAAAACTGTTAAAAAGATAGATTTTGCGGAGCTTTCTGCTGTTTTCGCCACTGAGGATGATTGTTTAAAATTCATTGCAGATAAGAAATGGAGTGAAGGGTTTATCTGCCGGAAATGTGGACACGCCAATTATTGTCAGGGGAAAATGCCCTATTCACGACGGTGTACACGGTGCAAACACGATGAATCGGCAACGGCCAACACCATATTTCATCGTTGCCACATTCCTTTAACGGAAGCATTCCGGATCGCATATATGGTCTGCAACGATCCGTCAATATCAACCTATGAATTATCGCGAAGGATCGAGCTTAGGCAGATGACTTGCTGGAAACTGAAGGCCCGTCTGATGGATTGTATCAAAAACCGGGGAGGGCTTGACATCCTTTATACTGAAAATAGAAGTAATTTAGCAGGAGAATAATCTTACGCTCATGGATATACTCATAACCAATATTAAGGAATTAGTTCAGGTTGAAGAGAGCCCGGCGTTGAAAGTTGCCGGATCTTCAATGGCAGTCCTGAATACCATTCAAGACGCGTGGCTTTATATCGGTAACGGCCGGATCCTTGACTTCGGAAAAATGCCTTTTCAGGAAGAGCGGCTCCATGAACCCCAAAAGAAACCAGCTTCAGCATCCGGTGACGCTGCATCCGGCACTCATTTGATCCGGATCGATGCCAGCGGCAGAATGGTGTTCCCTTCGTTTTGTGATTCACACACGCATTTGGTATATGCCGGTAGCCGGGAGATTGAATACATCGATAAGATCAGGGGACTGAGTTATGAAGAGATTGCACGCCGGGGAGGAGGGATCCTGAATTCCGCAAGGAGGTTGCATGAGGCTTCCGAAGAGGAGCTCGTTGAGCAGGCTTTGATCCGGCTTCATGAGATCATGATGCTTGGAACCGGCGCGGTGGAGATCAAGAGCGGATACGGCCTGAATGTGGAGGATGAACTCAAAATGCTTCGTGTCATCAAACGTTTGAAAGCGTTATCCCCCGTCATGATCATTCCGACATTTCTTGGCGCCCACGCGGTGCCCATGGAGTATGTTGGAAAACAGGAAGAATTTGTGGATCTTGTTATCAACGAGATGATCCCGCAGGTAGCTGCCGGGGAATTAGCCGATTTCATTGATGTCTTTTGCGACCGGGGCTTTTTTACTGCTACTGATACCGACCGGATCCTCAATGCCGGGATGAAATACGGCTTGAGGCCCAAGATCCACGCCAATGAACTTGATTTTTCGGGAGGGATCCAGGTTGGAGTCAAATACAATGCCCTTTCGGTGGATCACCTTGAATATACTGGTGAAGATGAGATCAGGTGTCTGTCGGGCACAGAAACCATGCCTACCATTTTACCAGGGGCGGCCTTTTTCCTGGGTATGGATTATGCCCCGGTCCGGAAAATGATCGATGCCGGTTTACCCGTTGCCCTGGCCAGTGATTACAACCCCGGATCTTCACCCTCGGGCAATATGCAATTCATTCTTTCGATGGCTTGTATCAAATACAGGATGTTACCCGCCGAAGCGATCCATGCAATGACCATTAACACCGCTTATGCCATGGGGCTCAGCGAAGAGGTTGGCAGTATTGCACGTGGAAAGGTAGCCAATGTTTTTATCACATGTCCCATTCCAGCCATCGAATTCATGCCTTATGCATATGGAAGCAATAAAGTTGAAACAGTGATCCTCAACGGTGAAATAATCCATTGATCCACCGGAAATTACTTTATGATCTTTAGCGCCTGGTCAGTAGCATTGAGCAGGGGCCTGATGGAAATTTCAGAACCTACGGCATTCTTCATCCAGAGCTGCGGTATCAACCTCCCGGCTGAATAGATCCGTAATGCTTCATCTGCAAAATTCTTCCCTTTCAGGAACTGATCCAACTGAAAATCGATCAGGTGGCCCACCGGGTAATTAGAGAGATAGAGCGGATTATCGATCATGTGTGAATAAATGGCCAGGATCGGGCTGTCTTTAATACCAAAAACAGGAGCATAATATTGATTCCAAACCTCAATAGCCGATTTTACAACCGTTTTTTTGAGCTGGTCCTTGGTGGCTGATGGATTCTCATAAAGCCACTTCCAAACCTGCATATCTACAAGCGATACGCCCATGATCTCATAGCTGGCCCAGAAATTATCAAGGGCTAACAAAGCTTCCTTATTGGGATCAGTCTCTTTGATACCCAGTAGTTCCAGGTCCCGTTTCTGGAAAGTAAAGGCAAAAGCTTCGGTAGCAGCAGTATTGGGAACACCTTGCATCATGTAGTTATCAACAAAATAAAGGCTGATGGTTTGTTCAACATTATGTCCCAGTTCATGGATAGCAATGTTATACCCTTTGTAATCCATTCCATCTTTACCGATCCGGGTACGGAGATGGGCTTTGTCGCCTTTCATCTGGGCACCCCAGGCGTGACCGCTTCCACGGGCCGGATCAACAGTAATATGGGAAGCTATCTCTTTGGCTTTATCCGGTTTAAATCCCAGTTTGATCAGGATATTGGGAATATCGGCCTCGAATGCTTGTGTATTGGGATACTTGGCGCGGGTTGTTTTATCTAACAGATCCATATTCATGCTGCTGCGCGCCTTAAATCCATCATACCAGATGTCGAATGGTTGAAGCGGCCGTCCCAACCGTTTGCTGATAAGCGCCCCTACCTGTTTTACCTGCGGGGACGAACAGAGATCGGTAAAGAGTTTCTGTACCTGATCTTCGGGAATCTCCATTCCGGCGTCAAAGGCCCTTAATATATAGGTTGGGTATATCGGTGTATAAGGATCTACGGCCTTTAACGCGTTGAAATTTCCTAACAGGTACTGATAACGCGTATCCGGCTCGGGTGTCGGCTTGATCTCTTTCCCATCCTTATACATCTTATTGGTAAAAGGATTCCACTGGAAGGCAGGGTTATTGATTACGCTGTCGGGAATATCCTGGTGGATGATATGCAGCATGACCTGGTAGATCATTTTCTGTTTCAGCAGGCCCTCTTCCCCTTTATTGTAATTGGCTTTGAGTTCATCCCTCAGGTTCCAGTGTGAAATCAACTTCATATCTTTGGGAAAGTGTGCCTTCATCTGGTCATCCACCAGATTGCCAACAAAAATATTATAGTTGGAGATATAATTATCTGCGGTGGTCAATGCTTCTGAGACTTTGACATTCACTGCAGCGGGAACCCTGGAAGTGAACAGGTCGCCCATCCGTGCATAGGCCCAATCTTTGCGGGTCCATTGAGGCCCCAGGGATTCTTTTTCTGCCAGCGAATAAGAAGGGAAGTTCAGCGCGGTGATAAAAGCTAATTTATTGTTGAAAAAATCGTCAGCAAAATGGGAACCTGGTTCATAAGCTGCAAAGATCTGATCGATGTCAAGCATTTCACCTATGTCGAGATGCATCCCCCTTTTCAACTCCAGACTGATTATATTGAAATGGCCGAATAAAGATTCATAGTTATTGTTCAACCGGTTGAATAACACATCCAGTTTTTTAGGATCACCTATAAAATACTGGAGGCTGAAAGATTCGAAATCTTTGTCTGAACCATCTTCTTTGGTCCAAAGCGCAGCAATTTGTTTCACCCCCTTTTCCATCCTCACTTTTGCGGTTTCGCCATATTGTTTGTTAAGTTTGATCATAACGGAGTCCATGGTATTTTGGCTGATAAATTGTGCAGCGCCCGTTGTTCCGGCGCCCTCTTTTTGTTTACACTGGCAGAAAAGCAGTGCCAAAGGTAAAAGTATCAACAGGATTTTTTTCATAACTATATCATTTTTAAACAGATTGCAAACATACATATTTATAATGAAGGGATTTCTCTATTTTTGTAAAAAATTTCTCTGTTTCTGTTTACTTGTTATACTAAGTTATTATGAAAAAACTAATCGAATGTGTCCCTAATTTTTCAGAAGGACAGGATATGGGTGTGATCAAAATGATCACCGACGAAATTGAAAAAATTGAAGGCGTTAAGTTACTTGATGTTGACCCCGGAAAAGCGACCAACCGGACTGTTGTAACTTTTATCGGTTCGCCGGAAGCTGTTATTGAAGCGGCTTTTCAGGCTATCAGGAAAGCTGCGGATGTCATTGATATGAGCAAACATCATGGGGAGCATCCGAGGTTTGGCGGAACCGATGTTTGTCCACTGGTGCCTGTCTCCAATATAACCATGGAAGAAACAGCAGGTTATGCCCGCCAGTTAGCCGAAAGGGTTGGAAAAGAGCTGGAAATTCCGGTTTATTGTTACGAAAACGCGGCGTTTATTCCCGACCGCAGGAACCTGGCCAATTGCCGTGCAGGTGAATATGAAGGGTTGCCTAAAAAACTGGAAGACCCGAAGTGGAAACCCGATTTTGGCCCGGCCCGGTTCAATCCCCGAACCGGCGCTATTGCCATCGGGGCACGCGATTTCCTGGTAGCTTATAACATCAACCTGAACACGACTTCGACCCGCCGGGCTAATGCCGTTGCTTTTGACATCCGCGAAAAGGGTCGCCCGGTTCGTGAAGGGAACCCCATCACGGGTAAGATCAAAAAGGATGAAAGCGGGAATGGAATCTGGATCCCGGGCGCCCTGAAAGCATGTAAAGCTATCGGGTGGTACATCAAGGAGTATGGCATTGCCCAGGTATCCATAAATCTTACCAATATCAGCATAACTCCGGTCCATGAGGCTTTTGAAATGTCGTGCCTGAAAGCTCAGGAAAGAGGCCTTCGCGTAACCGGTTCTGAATTGGTTGGACTGATCCCCAAAAAAGCGATGATCGATGCCGGGAAGTATTTTCTCCGTAAACAACAGCGTTCCACAGGAATTGCGGAAGAAGAAATCATCAGAATAGCCGTTAAATCGCTGGGACTGGATGACCTGAAACCATTTAATCCCAAAGAGAAAATCATTGAATACCTCCTGGAAGATCCCGCCGAAAAAAACCTGGTTAGCCTGACGGCTGAGGGATTTGCGAACGAAACCGCTTCTGAATCACCGGCCCCGGGTGGGGGATCTGTTTCTGCTTATATTGCAGCGCTTGGTGTATCCCTGGGAACAATGGTAGCCAACCTTTCCTCTCATAAACCGGGATGGGATGAACGCTGGGAAGAATTTTCGGATTGGGCTGAGAAAGGGCAGAAACTAAAAGACGAATTATTGTTCCTGGTGGATGAAGATACACGCGCTTTCAACAAGATCATGGATGCTTTTGGATTGCCTAAAGGAACCGATATAGAAAAAGCAACCCGTTCAACCGCCATCCAGGAAGCAACGAAATATGCCATAGAAGTCCCTTTCCATACCATGCAAAAAGCATCTGAAGGCTTTGAGATCATCCAGGCCATGGTGGACGCGGGAAACCCGAATTCCGTGACCGATGCCGGCGTGGGCGCTCTCTGTATCCGTTCTGCTGTGATGGGCGCTTACCTGAATGTGAAGGTCAACGGGGCCGGACTAAAAGATAAAACTTTTCTTGAATCCATCATGTCAGAGGCAGAAAAACTGATTACGCAGGCGCAATCAAAGGAAGAAGAAATCTTCCGGGTCGTCAACGATAAAATCAGTAAATAACAGTTGGGAAGGTAATTGAAAAACTGTCAGCTGAAAACTTTCTGGACAATTATTATATAAAAAAGGCCGGATTTTCTGATCCGGCCTTTTTCAGATTTATTTGTATAATCTGTTAGCCTGTTTCAGGATAACAGAAGTACAACTGACAGACATTACTTCTTTTCAGGAGTTGTAGCGTCCTTTTTTTCAGCTGGTTTTGCTGGTTCAGTTGTGGCAGGTTTGGTCTCTTTTGTTGCAGGTTTAACAGCAGGTTTTGTTCCTTTCGGAGCCTTTTTTACAGTAGGCTGCGTTTGTGAAGCAGGTTTTGTTTTGTCGGTAGTAGCAGGTTTTGCTGTTTCTGTCGCAGCAGGTTTTGCTGTTTCTGTTGTAGCAGCAGGTTTTGCTGTTTGCTGATTCTGAGTAGCAGGTTTTGCAACTTCAGTTTTGGTGGTTTTTTTCTTTTCAACGGGTTTTGTTGTTTCCTGCGTTTGAGCAAACATGGAAATCGAAAACATTCCCGCAAGCATCATTAACATTACTTTTTTCATTTTTCTGATAATTTAAGTGAAACGTTTAATTTGTTAAAATTTATTTATTTTTATTGACTTCTTTACAACAATCCCCGACACAGGGTTCTTTCCTCACGAATTTACCATCTTTATCAAAGGTCACCTTGTTGCGGTCCTTGTCTTTCGAGATGCAGAGATCATAGGTGATAATGCCTTTTGAATCAACTTTAAAAGCTTTATCAATGGAATACCCCGAACAATTCTTTGTCATATATTCAACAATAGGCTTCTGAAGATCGCTATTCTTTATCTCTGTTTTGGTTTGTGCAAATATCAGGCTGCCGAAGAGAATAAACAGTATGATAAAAAATCCTTTTTTCATTGTTTCCATCTTAAAGCGCTGCAAAATTGTATGAAAATTCTGTTTGAAATCTGTAGAAATGAAATAATGAGTCGAAAATCTTTTCTAATAATGCAGAAATCCACGGGGCAACGTTCCCATGATTGTTGCCTAAATCATTGTGATTATTGTGGTTAGGCGAATGTAAGCAGAAGACTGTGTATTCCGTTAAAATATTGATAACTAATTTGCATATGATACAGCATGGCGATTTTTCGAACGATCGATAAACCCAGACCAACAGATTGACCGGAAGTATTTGATTTACGGAACCGCTCAAAGAGATCAGCCGGATCCATATCCAGCGGCTGCCCCGTGTTTGAAATTATCAGCTGATGGGCCGTCAGCAGGATATCAAGGCTCCCTGACTGAAGGTTATGTTTGATCGCGTTTGACAGGAGATTGGTTATCAGGATTTCAGCCAGGATGCGGTTCATCTTTACGACTGCTGAAGGGTCCATCTTTGAATCAACTTTAATTTCCTTATGGCCGATCAATTCCCCAAAATGATCAAGGGTTTTTTCAATAACCTGGGAGAGATTTATCCTTTCGGCTGATGGGAACTGTTCATTTTCTATTTTAGAGATCAGCAAGAGCCCCTGGTTCAATTTCGACATGCGGGTAGTGGCATCATATACCGAACTGATTAGTTGCATTTGTTCCTCCGTAAGGCTTTCATCCTGGATCAATAAGTCAAGTTTTGATTTGATAACGGCAAGAGGGGTCTGTAATTCATGGGCTGCATTCTCGTTGAACTCTTTCAGGTTGATAAAATCCTGCCTGATCTTATTCGACATCTTCTCCAGCGCTTCGTTCAACTGGTTAAATTCATAGATATCAGTTTTTGTCAGCTCCAGGGGCTTTTCCCGGTTGATATCATAATAACCCAGATGGGATAAAATACGGTAAAAGGGGATCCAGACCCTGCGGGAAATGAAATAGTTTACGGCAACAAGAATGGCAAGTAACGCGATAAAGACCAGTGCAATAACGATCACAATACCGGTGATAAGCATTTCTGTTTCGTGAAGTGGTTTGTAAATATTGATGGTGTACCCTTTCTGATGAACCGATGTGTTTTCAACAAAGAGATGCCGGTAGGATAAAAATTTACCATCCTCACTGCTATACATGACGGTATCATGGATAAATTCGTTCTTCCGGTTTGGATCGTATAAGATAGTGACTTCGACCAGATGGCCAAAAATGGTACGGAAATCTGGTACGCTGTCGGAATAATTGATGGTTTCTTCGATCAGCTCTTTTTCATCTTTCAGGGCCAGATCCATCTGGGAATAAAAAACCCGCTGCAACAATTGATAAAAAATCAATCCACTGACAATAAATACAATTCCTGAAAGGATCAAATAGTATCTTGAAGTTTTAGTCAGCAGCTTCATGGGCCATTTTTTTACAAACCCGAAAATTTGTACCCCATCCCGTAAACGGTCCTGATATAGTCCTGTCCACCCTTTTCCAGGATCTTTTTCCGGAGATTTTTAATATGGGTATAGATAAAATCAAACGAATCGGCTAAATCCATCTCATCGCCCCACAAATGCTCGGCAATGGATTCCTTGGTGAGGACACGGTCCTTGTTGGACAGAAAAAAGATCAAGAGATCAAATTCTTTTTTTGTCAGAATCACAGAATCACCATTAATAAAAACCTCCATGTTTTCAGGGAGGATCCTGATCTCGTTAAAGACAAATTCATTGTTGCCATCAAAATTTCGTCGTCTTATGATTGACTTTATCCGGGCATTGAGCTCTGACAAATGAAAAGGTTTCGTGAGATAATCGTCGGCGCCAACTTCCAACCCGGAAATTTTATCATCCAGGGAATTTTTTGCAGAAATAATGATGATACCAGCCCCGGACTTCATTTTTTTCAATTCACTGATCACCTTTAAGCCATTCCCATCCGGAAGGGTAATATCGACAACAATGCAGTCGTACTGGTATAAGTTGATTTTTTCAATGGCATCGGAAAAGTTAAAAACCATCTCACATACATAGTTTTCTTTCTGGAGGTAAGCTGCAATTGAACCGGCAAGCTCTTTCTCGTCCTCGATCAACAATATTTTCATAATTTTTTTTGCATTCTGTTTCCCTATAACCTTTATGGCCAGGGGTTAAAGGTAATACTTAAATCTATTATTTAGTCCTTCTCCATGTGATCAAAAAGGAACCAATGCTCTTAGGAAGGCAAAGTGGATTATGCCTCCCGTGATATCAATCTTTGATGGGCCGGAACAACCCATATAGAAAAGGATTGCCCGGTCTGACGCGGATCGTGAAATCATCCATTTCGAAGGGGACTTTTTTAGGATTCCAGATGTATGTGCTGAAAAGCAGTTGATGATGTCGTATATCCAGATCAGAAACCCGAAGGGTTATATGGCAATTCCCGATATTCCCGGGTTTAACAGATCCGTTGATGGGAACTGATCTCCAGAAGATGGTACTGCCACCTGAAGAGACAGTCGTTACAAGCCAGGCGCCGGGGAAAACCATCGGTATCCTGACCCTGACCGAAATATCTATGATGTCATTCCTGGTCCTGACCAGATCGCGTAATGGAAAAATAAATGTCGGGCTGAATTCAAGGGTATCATTGCTCCAGTATGAACGCCTTCCTGCCAGGGGCAGCGAGTCTTTGCATAATGGCTGTAACTGGTTAAACCATCCCGGATGTGTTGTTTCGAAATCCTGCATCGATTCATAGAAATATTCAGTAACGTACAGAGGAGGTTTGATCCGGGAGAACAGATAGAAATCCCCTCCACTATAATAAAGATGTTTGATAAGATATGGGAATTTATCCCGGATCAGGGCATAATTTTCCCAGGGCGAAGAGGGCGTACTGCCATATCCCAGGTACTGGCCGCGGGTACTGTCAAGAAATAGCTGAAGCCGGCCCTTTATTTTCAACGAATCTTCATAAAGGTAGCGTGATCCTGGAAATGAAAATTTCGCGAGGTAATAGTTGTTGATCTTTGCCGGAGTACTCACGATTACCGGGCATTTTTGTGCATCTGGATGCCCATCGGCCTCATTGGGGACAAGGACAAATTCACGATAGGGATTATGATAAAAAAGTTCATAATGTTTCCGCTCAAAAATCAGCGACGGGATTATAACGGCTGCAATCAGCCCAACCACGATGATCTTATGAAACGCTTTTCCGGTCTTAAAATATCCGAAGAGCAGGAACAAAAGGAATGGAAAAGAAAATATCAGGACAGAATATTGCAACACAGAACTCACCAGTTTTGAATAAATATATCCAATGAGGAAGGGGAGGAGAAACCATATCAGTGAAATGATCAGAAATTTTTTCCTGATGCGGGGTATCCGTTTATACCAATACAGCTCAAGGCTGACCAGAACTATTATCAAAAGAAAGACGAAAACCGAAAACTGAAAAATATATTGAACGAAATCGAGTAGGAAATCAAAGCGTGGTTTCTGCAACCAGCCTTCCACACCCCCGGTGTTCAACTGATAGAAAAATATGGGTAGGTGCGGAATATACAGGATGAAGATCAGCAGGTTCAGCAAAAGATAAATTCTGAGGTTTTTTCCCTGGCAGAAAAATAGTCCGGTAGCGCCAACCAGAAAAGCAAAAAGCAGCGTGAAATGATGATTGTATGCACACAAAGCCCCCGCGATAACATATCCCACCCGGTTCAGCATCGTTCGTCGCTCCGGGTGGAAGATCAGCTCGGTCCAGAAAAAGACCATTAGTAGGGAAAAACAAAGGCCGCTGGAATAGGGCCGGGCAATCTGGCTGTACATCACCGGGTATTGCAGAAAGGAAACAAAAGAAGCAGCGATCAAGCCAACAGCGCTATTAAACCATTCTTTCCCGATCTTGTATATGAGCCAGACTGAAAGCAACCCACAAATGATGAACGGTAGTTTGACAATGAATTCATTGGTGCCGAATAATTTAACCCAGTAAAAAAGAAAAACCTGAATCCCTGCCGGGTGGCCATCGGGCTTAACCCCTTTCTCGATCAGCTCTCCGAAAGTGGAATACTGGGTACGGATAATGGCGCTGAATTCATCATGCGTAAAAGGAATTTCCTGCCAGTGAAAACATCTTAACCAGGCGCCAACTGCCAGGATCAGGAACATCAATACCTGATCAATTCCGGGCCCTGTTTGCTTTTTCACCCTTTCTCCTAATTCATGATGCGCCATTTATCACGTATAATTTTTACTTTTACATGAAATTTGCATCGCTTGTATTTATCATCGTTTCACTGTCATGTCTGTGATCACTGATGTTTTCCGAAAACAACACCCATGAAATATCCAAAAACACAATGTTCGTGCAAACCACGAATGATAATTTATGGACTCAATATGACCATTTGTAAAAATAAATAGTACCACATGAAATATTGTATAAAAGTAGTAATTCTTTTCATTGCTCTCGCGCTGAGTGGGTGCAATGAAAAGGACCCTGCCATCACGGACCTTGACATGCTGAAAGGAGGAAAAACATTTGCCGTTCCCACTGGAACTGTTGCCGATCAGTTTGTTTTGAAGAAATTTCCTGACGCGAAATTGGAATACTATAACAGCGTGCTCGATTGTGCGATCGCCGTGAAAGATGGAAAGGCTGACGGGGCCGTATATGACCTACCGGTACTGAAAAACATAGTGGCAAAAAACGACGGGATCGTAGTCCTTCCCGAATTGCTTTTTAATGATCAATATGGTTTTGCTGTCAGACTGCAGGACACGGTTCTGAAAAACACCATCGACAACGTGTTGGACACGTTGAAGGTCAACGGCACATATGAGGACATGAAACTCAGATGGTTTCCCGAAAAAGGAGATCCTGCCCCCATGCCCGTGATACCGTTGGACGGAAAGAACGGTATTCTGAAATTCGGTACAGCAGCTATCACCGAACCCATGGCTTTCGTGGATGGCAATAAAAATGTGGTCGGATTTGATGTCGAATTTGCGACGTACATAGCCAGACAATCAGGAAAGCAACTGGAAATTGTGGATATGGAGTTCGGCGCTTTGCTGCCAGCCCTGATTGCCGGTAAGGTGGATATGATAGGCGCCGGGCTTTCCATCACGGATGAAAGGGCAAAGAAAGTTTTGTTTTCTGAATGTTACTACCCGAGTGGTATTGCAGTCGTTGTACGCGAAAAGAAACAAGAGGGTGTGCGTAAGCCAAGTATGGCTTTGAAATCCATCAAGGATATCCGGAATAAGAGGATCGGTGTATTGCTCGGGAGTATTCATGATGCGTATGCAATAAAAACATTCCCCGATGCGACGATTTTACAATTCCAGACCGTTTCTGATCTGTTATTTGCCATTAATTCCGGTAAGACCGATGTCGGTTTCTTTGACCAAACTTCCCTCAAAGATATTTTCAGTAAAAATCAGGAGCTTGGTATCCTGACCGAAAATTTATTCTCAGTCCCGATCGCGGCCGGATTTAATAAAGAGGATGTAAACCTGCGGGAACAATTTAACAAGTTCCTGAAGGAAATCAGGGGCAACGGCATTTATAAAGATATGTGTGACCGATGGATGGTCAAAGGTGTTATGGAGATGCCGGAGATTAAGGACAATGCCGTAAATGGAACCCTCCGCACAGGTGTGGTCAGCGATCTTGGAATGCCTTTCACGATTTTAAAAGATGGGCATCTGGTCGGTTTTGATATTGAACTTGCTACCCGTTTTGCCGCTTATGTCGGTAAAGAATATGTCCCGGTGGATATGCCGTTCGGAAGTTTATTGGCCGCCATTTCAACCAACAAGATCGACCTTATCACCAGTTCGTTGATGATAACGGATGAACGAAAAAAACAGATAGATTTCTCTGATCCTTACTATGAATCAGGTGTTAGTATCATAGCTAAGAAAACAAACCTGGACCCATCCGTCCTGAAAAAATATTCCGCTGCAAATGGCACGGATGCAGGGAGCTCTGTTAAAAAGTCATTCTGGACAAAAATATCGGATAGTTTTTACAGCAATATTATCCTTGAAAAAAGATACCTGCATATCATTGACGGATTGCGTGTCACTTTGCTGATTACTATTCTAGCCGCGGTATTAGGTACGATGATCGGTGGACTGATATGCTTTATGCGGATGTCGCGGGATAAAATCATGTCGGGTTTTGCCAAAGGGTATATCTCCTTGTTGAGGGGGACCCCGGTACTGGTATTGCTGATGATCATCTATTATATTGTTTTTGCTTCGGTCAATATAAATCCTGTGATCGTCGCTATTCTGGCCTTTGGCCTTAATTTCGGCGCCTATGTTTCAGAGATGTTCAGGACCGGCATCGAAAGTATCGATAAAGGACAACGGGAAGCTGCCATTGCAGGAGGTTTTACAAAAGTCCAGGCCTTCCTTCACATTATTCTCCCACAAGCCTTGCGACGGGCGCTCCCGATATACAAGGGCGAATTTATTTCCCTTCTGAAAATGACCTCCATCGTTGGTTATATTGCAGTTCAGGACCTGACCAAAGCAGGTGATATAATCAGGAGCAGGACCTTTGATGCTTTCTTCCCGCTGATCATGATCGCTGTACTTTATTTACTTATTGCCTGGTCGTTGACCTGGGCGCTGGGCCGTATCGAATTCTCGGTTGACCCGATCCGGAAACGCGCTAAAAGATCGAGGGAGGAAACAAAATGATAAGAATAAATAATCTTTCGAAACGTTACGGACATCTGGTCGTCCTGAACAATATCAGCACAGGGATAAAGAAGGGGGAAATCATCTCCATCATTGGCCCTTCAGGTACTGGAAAAAGTACTTTGCTCCGGTGCCTCAATCTTCTGGAAATGCCCGATGGCGGTTCTATCTATATCGACGGTATCCCGCTGCTCGATAAACGCACCAATGTTCCGGCCCTCCGGCAGCGAATGGGCATGGTCTTCCAGAATTTCAACCTTTATGCACATCTTACAGTACTGGAAAATCTGACCATCGGTCCAGTTAAACTCCTTGGGAAGAAAAAAGCTGAAGCCAATGAAATCGGGATACGGCTGCTTAAAATAGTGGGATTAGCCGAAAAAGCGCATAATTTTCCTGATGAACTTTCAGGTGGGCAGAAACAAAGGGTTGCCATCGCCCGCTGTATGGCC
>JALNWE010000001.1 GCA_023231065.1 Bacteroidales bacterium | reverse complement strand
TCCCTGTTAACAGTGATTTTAAGCCTGTTGCACTCGTTTATCAGCTGCAGTGGTGGATCCGGATTTTTCCGGTGGCGCCTTGGCAGGGAATTCTTGTTTTGGCAGCAATGATTGTCATCCTGTTAATAACCCTTAATCCTGTAAGCGTTGGGATGTTTACGGGCGGATTCACATTGGCCTCCACTGAAATTATCCTGATTATTGCCCTGCAGGTCCTCTCGGGTTATATCTATCAGATGTTAGGAATGATTTTCATGTTATTCATGCTTGGGCTGGCCATGGGATCAATACTTTCATCCGCGTTGACAAGGATTCAGCCATTCCGTTTTTACCTGCTCACCCAGACGTTATTAGCCGTGTATTCCCTGCTGATGCCCTTTATTCTCCACTTGTTGTATGTTTCGCCCATATCAGGCTTTATTATTCATTTCGTTATTGCGGCCCTTGCCTTTGTCGGCTCGGCCTTGGTTGGATTTGAATATGGTATGGCCGTCAGGTTATCTTCGTTTTCTCCCCGCAAAACGGCAGCTGTAAACTATTCCGCTGACCTTTTTGGATCGGCAGCCGGAGCCTTCCTGGTTACCATTTACCTGTTCCCGATACTTGGGTTGACCGCGACCGGTTTGATCCTCTCTTTTTTCAACTTGTTCAGCGCTGCTTATCTTTTGATCCGCCGTCGTTTTTTTGTATTTTTGTAATAACAGGCACAATCTGTCTTTACCAATGTCAAAACAAATATCGAAACGTGATTTTTTCAAATATTTCGTCGCCGGAATCGGTACTGTAGCGTTAGGGATAAAATCATTCAATTTATTAGCCAAAAACCATATAAATATGGAAACCCCATTTGAGCCTCCTGCCGGAAATCTGGGAAAATTCAGCAAAGAATCCCCCTATTATATTGTGACGCCAAAGGGTGTCAAATGCCAGATTTGCCCTAACCAGTGTATCCTGAAAGAGGGGATGGATAGTATATGCCGTACCCATGTTGTTAAAGATAACAAACTATATACGATCGCGTATGGAAATCCATGCTCCGCGAATATCGATCCCATTGAGAAAAAACCCCTTTTTCATTTTCTTCCTTCTTCGAGGAGCTACTCCATTGCTACCGCCGGTTGTAATTTCGCATGCATGAACTGTCAGAACTGGGAGATTTCCCAGCAAAGCCCTAAGTTCACCCGGAATATCGAGCTGTTCCCGGCAAATGTCGTTGAAGAAGCCATCTCCAGCGGTTGTAAATCCATTGCCTATACTTATTCCGAACCCATTGCTTTTTACGAATACACCTTTGATACGGCGCGTATCGCAAGATCACGGGGGATTAAGAACCTGCTGATATCCAACGGGTATATCAATGAAAAACCATTACGCGATTTAGCCGTATATCTTGATGCCGCCAATATTGACCTGAAATCATTCAGCGAGGAGACTTATGCGAAACTTAACGGTGGGAGCCTTCAGCCCATCCTGAATACGCTGAAGGTCCTTAAGGAGAAAGGTGTCTGGCTTGAGATTACCAACCTCGTCATACCAGGTTGGACAGACGATCTTACGATGATAAAAGAGATGTGTAACTGGCTGGTAAAGAATGGCTTTTCTGACACGCCTTTGCATTTCAGCCGCTTCTTCCCTTTACATAAGCTGACGAGCCTTCCTTATACTCCTTTACAGGTTTTGGAAAGGGCACATGAGATTGCTTTAAAATCAGGGATCAAATATATTTACATTGGTAATGTTCCCGGAACTACTGGAGAAAACACCATTTGTCCTAAATGTAAAAAAGTTGTACTTGAACGGAGGGGATTTTCCATCCTTACCAACAACCTTAAAAATAGCGCCTGTAAGTTCTGCGGGACCAAAATTCCAGGGGTCTGGGCATAATTTCAAGTGTGATTTCAACGCGCGATATCCAGGTAGATGGGTAAATGGTCTGAAAACCCGCCGTTATAACGGGGGCCATTATAAGTCCGGTTTGGCTTATCTCCAAAAAAAGCAGGGTCTTCATTGAGTAAAAACCCTGATCTGTAGATATGGACATTCCTGGAGTTTATTTTTAGGCCTTTTTCTCCATTCAACAGGCTTCTGGAAATGATGAATTGATCCAGGATGCTCCATTGACCGCGGAACTTATGGGAGCCCTCGGTTTTGACTTTTTCCGACATCAGGTTCACCAGGTCGGCATTGCCGGCCATCGCGGTATCTGAACGGGCCCCAAGGACTTCCAGGATACTCTTTGAGAAAGGTTCGTCGTTGAAATCGCCCATGATCAGGATATTGGATAAATGGACAGGGTTTTCTTTTTCCAGGTCTGCGCCAATTCTCCTGTTTTGAATGGAGTCAACCAATTTACGCAGGACAGTGGCAACATAGTTTCGCCTGGGTTGTGATTCCTCCGTTCCTCCCCGCCGCGACGGCCAGTGGTTGATGAACAGGGTAATCGTATCCTTGTCGTATAAAATGCCGCGAACCATTAGTATTTCGCGCGTTTGGGCCAGGGTGTCAAACGGAAAGCGGATGCTGATACTTCGGCTGTAATCCGGTTTGAACAAGGCGGGCCGGTATAGTAATGCAACATCTATCCCGCGCATGTCGGGGGATTCGTGATGGATGCACTTGTATTTCCACGCTTTCAGCGGCGTTTCATAAATTAGTTTGTTCATGACATAACGGTTTTCTACTTCGCACATTCCAACGATTGCTGGCGCTTCCCAGCCCCCGATGCTCAGCAGGGTCTTTGCAATGTGGTTCAACTTGGTCAGGAACCTCGAAAAAGTCCAGCGCCGGGCTCCTGAAGATGTGAATTCATTGTCCAGTTTCGTGGTGTCATCGTAAGGATCATAAAGGTTTTCAACATTCCAGAAAACAACCCTGACATTTTGACTTCCAATTTTTATTGAATCTAAATCGGCATGATTTTCGAGCAGGGTATGCGACTGACTATTTGGCAAGATTATTGCAGGGATTAACCCAACGAAAAAACACATTAAGATCGGACAACTCTTTTTGAAGTTCATTGTAATATTGTTTTAAGTTAAAGTATATAAGTCTTTTAACGCGGATATTATCCTTAATCAGGATGGGGTTAAAAAAGTAATATGTAAAAAGGTATTTTTTAACTTATTTTTAACAAGAGATTAACACAATTTAACAGCAACGATAAAAATATTGGTTGTCCCTTAGCGTTTTGAAAGGACTTTATAAAATGACTTTTTAAAATTAGTCGTCACCCTTTTAATTAACTGTTTAACCTGGTATAACAATGGAAAGAAGAACTATTAAAAGAGTAGCAGGAATACTTTTAATTGCCATGATAGGAGGAGCTGTTTCGCTGGGAATGTATAAAGCATTTGAAAGTGAACAGTATGTTTTTAACCAACGCCCCGAAGGAATCCCGATCAGGCAGGTAAGCTATAACCCGAGTGCGGCATTTAACCAACCTGATTTTGAAGCGGCTGCCGCCATTTCTGTTCATGCAGTGGTCCATATTAAGTCGGAGTTTCAGAAAAAAAGTCTGGTTTATGATGATTTTTTTGAATTTTTCAATTTTGGGGGACGCCCGCAGCCAAAGGAATATATATCTCCCTATTCGGCCATGGGATCTGGGGTAGTCGTTGCCCCTGACGGTTACATCGTGACCAATAACCATGTAGTCCAGGATGCAACAGGGATCACCGTGACCCTGAACGATAAAAGGGAATACAAGGCCAAAGTGGTTGGTTCGGATCCGAGTACTGATCTGGCTTTAATAAAAATTGATGAGAATGATCTGCCTTTTCTTACTTATGGAAATTCGGATGAAGTAAAGATTGGGGAATGGGTATTGGCTGTCGGGAACCCGTTTAACCTGACCAGTACTGTAACTGCCGGGATCGTGAGCGCGAAAGCCAGGAATATTAACATCCTGGGTTCACAAGGGGCCATTGAGTCGTTTATTCAGACCGATGCTGCCATCAATCCCGGAAACAGCGGAGGCGCTCTGGTAAATACCCGCGGTGAGCTTATTGGCATTAACGCGGCAATCGCTTCCGGTACCGGTTATTACACCGGCTATTCGTTCGCTATTCCGGTGAATATCGTGAAAAAGGTTGTGGGCGATTTCATGAAATTCGGATCAATCCAGCGCGCTTATCTGGGAATTTATTACCGTGAAATCGACGATCAGTTTGCCAAGGATCAGGGTTTTTCTGATCTCAGGGGCGTGTATGTTGATGATGTCGTTGGAGGAGGCCCTGCTGAAAAAGCCGGGTTGAAAAAAGGAGATGTAATCATTTCTATCGATACGGCGCCGGTCAACGGTAAATCGGAACTCATGGAAATAATCGGTCAGAAAAACCCAGGCGACAAGGTTACCGTGGTCGTACACCGCGAAGGGAAGGAATTTAGCCTGCCATTGACAATGACCAGCGAAGAGAGTAGCAAGGTTTATGTGAAGAACGATCAGCTGATAATACATGGAGCTACTTTTCAGGCTTTGAACGAGGATGAAAAAGCGAAATTAAACCTTGATTATGGATTTAAAATCACGCGTGTTGATGAAGGAAAACTGAAGAATTCGGGGATCCGGGCCGGATTTATTTTGCTGACCATTGACCGTCAGCCGGTGCGCACCACCAGCGATCTTCGCGAGGCCCTTTCGGGCCATAACGGAGGTGTGCTCCTCGAAGGTGTTTACCCGAACGGACTTCGGGCTTATTATGGAATCGGACTATGAGACAATTAAAAATATCAAAATCCATCACGAACCGGGAAACGGCTTCGCTGGATAAGTACCTTGTGGATATCGGCAAGGAAGAATTGATCTCTGCTGATGAGGAAGTGCAATTGGCCCAACGCATCAGACAAGGGGATCAGGCCGCGCTTGAAAAATTATGCAAAGCAAACCTTCGCTTTGTTGTCTCCGTAGCAAAACAATATCAAAATCAGGGATTAAGCCTGCCGGATTTGATCAACGAAGGCAATGTGGGCCTGATCAAGGCTGCCCGCCGCTTTGATGAAACGAGAGGGTTTAAATTTATCTCCTATGCCGTTTGGTGGATCCGTCAGTCCATCCTTCAGGCATTGGCTGAACAATCCCGTATTGTGAGGCTTCCACTGAACCAGGTTGGCTCGTTGAGCAAAATGTCAAAAGCAACTGTCAAACTTGAACAGCGGTTTGAACGTCCGCCATCACTCAAAGAGTTAGCCACTGAGCTTGAGATCCCGGAGCAAAAAGTCGCTGATACCATCAGGATGTCAACCCGTATTGTATCAATGGATGCCCCTATCGATCAGGATGAAGACACCAAAATGATCGATGTATTTGTAAGTGAAGATTCTCCCAATACCGATGAACCATTGATCCATGAATCCCTCGCCCTCGAAATCCAGCGGTCCTTATCGACCCTTACAGAAAAGGAGAGGGGGATCATCAATATGTTTTATGGGATCGGTGTGCCCCATAGCTATACCCTGGAGGAAATTGGCGCGATATATGACCTTACCCGTGAACGCGTTCGCCAGATAAAGGAAAAAGCCATCCGGCGTTTGAAACATTCATCCCGGAGTAATCTTCTACGGGCTTATCTGGGCTGATTTTTGGTTTCTGGTTGATTTCAGGAGGTTCTATTTTCTTTTATTTTCTGTTTCTTTGGCGATAGGCTGAAGGATACAATGTGAATTCAATGAACCAGTTATTTTTATTTGACTTGTTCATTGTGTTGAAACATTTTTTATTTTTGGTAAATGTTATCCTTAAACTTTAGCTGATATTTTTACCGGAAATACCTTTTCCTTCACCCATGGAAGACTCTACTTTTTTCTTTAAACACTCCCCGGATGGAATTTTTATTGATGACGGCGATGGTAATTTTATAGAGGCAAATGATACCTTGTGCGAGTGGCTGGGATATTCCCGGCAGGAATTCCTGAAGCTTTCAATTAGTGACCTTGTTGGTAAAGATAAGCTGAAAAGCGACCCACTTCACCTACCGGAACTCTATGCAGGAAATACCATTATTAAAGAACGGACTTTTATTCTTAAGGATAAGTCAGTCATGCCGGTAGAACTATCTGCGCGGGGGCTTCCCGGCAGACAGATCCTTGTCCAGGTGAGAGATATCACTGACCGGATCAGGGAAAGGAAGACCAACAAGATTATTGCTGATCTGCAATCCTTCTTTTTGCACGCGTCAGACATTGAGATTGTTTACGAGACCCTTGCATTGAAGATCCGGGAACTTCTTGGTCAGGGAGTTGTGATCTCCTCCGTCGTTAACACCGAAACAAAAGAAATCAGGGTTTCCAGGATATCCGGATTGGCATGGCCAATGCAGAAGATCACCGAGATGATTGGATTCGATTTGATAACCAGCGTTTTTCATCTTGACGACATTCCGATTAATAAATTTCCCATATACCAAAGTGGGAAACTGAAATTGGTGAAAGGTGGCATTTATGCCCTTTCATTCGGTCGTATTCCGAAACCCCTGGCAAGATCCCTTGAAAAGCTGTTGAAAATAAAAGCGATTTATTCTGTCGGGATACGGAAAGATGACTGTCATCTTGGCAGTTTGGCTGTTATTTCAGAAGATGATATCTCTCAATACATTACCGCCATTGAGTTCATCCTGAATCAGGCCGCTATTACCATACTCAGAATAAATGCAGAAGAAGCGTTAAGGAAAAGCGAAGAGAAATATCGTCAGGTTGCGGAATATACTTCTGATGTTATCTGGATGATGGACTTGAATATGAAATATACTTATGTCAGTCCGTCGATCTATCAGCAACGCGGTTATACCCCTGAAGAATTTTTCCGGTTGGGGCCCCATGAAATATTTACCGATGCCTCCCTGGCTAAAGTAAAGGAAATCATTACGAACCAGGTAAAAATAGTAGAAGGATCTTTGTCCCCTAAGGATTGCCGGTTAACGGTAGAGCTTGAACATCGCTGTAAAGACGGGTCAATCCGGTGGTCGGAAGTGTTAGTAAGGCCCATGTTTGATGAACATGGAAAAATGGTCTGTGCGCATGGGGTTTCCCGTGACATTACGGATCGGAAACAATCGGAGGATGAAGTCCGCGAGATGGAAGAGAGATTAAGGTTGGCTTTTCAGACAATTCCCGATTCAATCACTATTACCCGGTTTGAAGATGGCCTATTTGTAGACGTTAACGGTGGTTTTACGCAATTATCAGGGATTACTCCTTCTGAAGCCATTGGCATGACAACAGAACAGTTAATGATCTGGCGAAATCCCGATGACAGGGCACGTTTTCTGAAATTATTGGCGGAGAAAAACAGGGTTATCAATTTCGAATCCCATATTACGTCGAAAGACGGATCGGTCCGGGCCTGTCTCATGTCAGCTTCCGTGATTCATTTAAAAGGCATCCCGCATATCATATCGATTACGCGTGACATAGAGAATATTAAAAAAACGGAATCTGAATTGATCCAGGCAAAGGAAAAAGCTGAAGAAAGTTCACGGTTGAAAACGGCCTTCCTGAACAACATCTCACACGAAGTGAGGACCCCGATGAATGCCATTCTGGGCTTTTCTGATCTCCTGCAGACTGAAGATTTTTCGCCCGAAGAAAAAACCCGTTACTTTGGTATTATCTATTCCAATGCAAAACAACTTTTGAGCATTATTGACGATGTTCTTGAGATTTCAAGGATGGATAGCGAAAGGCTCCCCCTGAACGTCATTCCTTTTTCCATTCATGATATGATGGATGATATCTATTTATCAATGAGTGAAATGGTAACACGGCATGGACTTGAATTTATTTATAGTTCAAAGAAACATGATGATAAGAGTATGGTCCTTGCTGACCGGGAAAAGATCAGGCAGGCGCTGACCGGATTGATCGGGAATGCGATAAAATTTACCCCTTCAGGAAATATCCAGTTTGGATATTCTTTGCAGGATGGTTTGGCATTGTTTTTTGTCAGGGATACCGGTATTGGGATTGAGCCAGAATCACAGGAAAAAATATTTGAACGTTTTTACCAGGCGCCACAGGGTAAGAATACTGCATCAAAAGGGACCGGACTTGGTTTGAGCATTGCCAAAGGGTTGATCGAAATGATGGGAGGCCATGTTACTGTTCGGTCGGAACCGGGGAAAGGATCCACCTTCAGCTTTTCAGTACCGGTCAAAATTGCAGATCAGGTTGACAGCGCTAATTTTGTCTTAGTCAGGCCCATGTCTCTTTCTGACATGACAATCCTTATTGCCGAGGATGAATTGAATAATTTTGAATATCTGAAGATCTTACTTTCGAAAAAAGTAAAACAAATCCTTTGGGCCAAAAATGGATATGAGGCGATCTCGAAGTTGGATATTTTTAATCCTAACCTGGTTTTAATGGATTTGAAAATGCCAGTGATGGATGGAATTGAAGCCACCATCAAACTAAAAAGGACAAATCCGGGACTCCCTGTCATAGCGCTGACAGCCTATACTCAGCCTGAAGAAGAAAAAAAAGCCTTAGAGGCTGGTTGTAGCGCATTCATCAGTAAACCCGTCCGCAGTCAGGATCTCCTTGAAGCCATTCACCGCGTCATCACCCCGAACAGAAATCCTTAATTGATCAATCCACTCCCATCTCCCGTCATTCTTCCCCTACCTGTATCCTATCGCCGCATATCCTACCCAATGTCTCAGACTAGCCCCGGCAGTTTTTCCCATTTTCAGATCCTCAACAGGAATGGCATTCTGCATGATGGAATTTCCGTAACCCAACAGGACACCCTTTACCGGATTCGACCGTAAACTTTGTTCCATATACAGGGCGGTCAGTAAACCAAAAGGGACCGAATAACGTCCGCACCAGGTCCATTTATAACAACGATAGTTCGTGTCTGAAACAGTATAATCCGTAAAACGGCGGATCTTATTTTTTGTCAGTTCTCCGGTCAGACAATTATTGATGATCTCATATTCATGGGTCAGGGCCTGCAGATATCCGGCGCTGTCAACGCCATAGGGCGCGTAATTTTGCCCGCCCCAGTCTTCATCCCCGTAATGAACCGCGTCATTGGAGATCACCAGCGCTATATCCCGATCCCATTCAAGCGATAAATCCTGCATCACGGATGTTATGGAACGGGCAAAGGAACCCGCTAATCCATCCATGGTCGTAAATGACATGGTCGGGATTAATACCGGGATGATCCGCACCTGGCGGTTGTAATATTGAAGTACCGGCGCCAACGCTTCCAGCGAATGTTCAGCCTGATGCAGGCTGTCGCTGACAATAAAGGTGGAGGCGGGTAGCTTATTCATGATCTTTTCCCTCAATCCCGAGATTGGAGTAGGGCCATAAGGTTCCTGCCAGTAATCGTAGTTGTCGAAAACAATTTTATCTTCAATCCCGAATTTTTTGGCCTTGTGGGCTACCCCAATCAGAATGACGGTGGAGGCTTTGATGTTTCTTAAAACGGCCGGGTAAAGCCAGCCGGCATAGGTATAATCATCGTGCGGGCATAAGGCCACCTTCCATGAGGTGGATTTCGTTATTCCGTTGAAGTCCCAACTGTCCAGTATTTTCTTCCCCTGTGAGCTGAAAATCCGGTCCATGACCGAATCCATTTGCCAGGGCTGCGTGGCAAACCCCACCTGGTCAATGGGTTTTCTGGTTTTATCTGACGGCGCTCCTCCAATAAGGAGAATACCTGTTAAAATCAAGATCCATGTTTTTTTCATAGCCTGAAGGATGAAGGAAAGGCTCAACCCGAAAACTACTTTTCAGAGCAAGCTCAATAATTGAATGTGAAATATTTGCATGTCCATGGTAAAAATAAAGATTTCACTTTAACAAAATGTTGCAGGTGCAGAAAAATAAATTGAAATGGGTAATTTTGGCCTTTATAAAAAGATTCAAGTTGGAAACAATACTAAAAACTCATTCCGATCCGGAAAAAATCTGACAATATGATCCCTATATCGGCGCTGATCGCGGCTGCCGGATATTCTAGCAGGATGGCTACGGGGAAAGCGTTACTGCCATTTGATGACAATACAACATTTGCCGGACATCTTATCAGTTCTTATTATGACAATGGTTGTGAACCGGTCATCCTGGTCGTAAATCCTTTCCTTGATATTTCCAAACTCAAAACCGGCAATTTCATCCCGGTGATCAATAAAAATCCGGAAAAGGGCCGTAACTGGTCAATCCATCTGGGAATCTGCCTGGTTCCGCCCGGTTTTTCCTGTTTTATAAATAATGTTGATAATCCTTATATTACTGCAGACCTGATCCGGAAGATGGTTCGCGAACTCTCTCCTGACAGCTTTGTCATTCCGGTTTTTCAGGACCATGGTGGCCATCCTGTCCTTCTTGGATCAAATATGGTCACTTATATCCGCGACCGGAAAGAAGTGGTTGATTTTCGCGAAACCTTGAAAATGTTTAATCGCGTTGAGGTCCCATGTGCGGACGGACAGGTATTATGGAATATCAATACTCCGGAAGACTACAGGAAGTTCCGGGCAAAATTTTGAATCGTTCTGTTATATTTCCCAATTTTGCCTAACTTTACTTACCATTCCGGTAATTCAGGGGATGGTTTAATATTCTTTCACATGCAAACTGTTTTTTCTAAAGCTGAAGAACTGAAAAATGAAAATGTCCCCGCGGCATTTTGCATTGTTGTTGGAACCTCAGGCTCCACACCCCGCAAACAAGGAGCGAAAATGATCGTGTATGCCGATGGCGCCATATATGGCAGCATAGGAGGAGGAAGCGTTGAGAAAGAGGTGGCCGCAAAAGCCGTTGGCCTGATCGTATCCGGGAAACGGGAGAAATGTGTTTTCAAGCTGGAACAGGACCTTTCCATGCATTGCGGCGGTACCATGGAAGTTTATATCGAGCCACTCGTCCCTGTTCAGCAACTGATCATTTTTGGCGCGGGCCATATTGGCAGGGCGCTGGCTAAATTGGCGGCGGAATTTGATTTCTCGACAACGGTAATCGATCCTCGTGAAAATATCTTCCAGGATCTCTCATTTTCTCACACTAACTGTTTGAATCTTGATTATTTTCAGGCGATCGAAAAGATCGCGTTCACTGATAATGCCTATCTCGTGATAGTAACCCCCAAACATGCCTTTGATGAGGAAATCCTTATAAAAGTCTGCCGGAAGCCCCATGCATACCTGGGTATGATAGGTAGCAGCCGTAAAGTGGAATTAGTCAGAAAACGCTTCCTTGATGAAAATATCCTTACCAGCGAAGAGTTGGATCATATTGATATGCCAATAGGGATCAAATTCAGGGTAGAAACGCCACAGGAAATTGCTGTCAGCATCCTGGCAAGACTTATTGATGAAAGGAATTCAAAATCGAATCTATCAACCTGATAATCAAAATGAAACGGTCTATACTAAAATTCGTACTCGATGGGAAGGTAACGGAAATTGAATTTGGAAAAGATAACGGATTTACGCCGACAACTACTGTGTTGAATTATTTACGATCGCTCCCCGGGCACAAAGGCGTCAAAGAGGGCTGTGCAGAAGGTGATTGCGGGGCATGTACCGTTGTCCTTGCTCAACCGGATCCTGATGGAAACCTTGTTTATAAAACGGTTGACTCCTGTTTGCTTTTCCTTCCGATGGTTCATGGGAAACAACTCATCACCGTTGAAAACCTTGCCAGAAAAGAAGGCGGGAAGAAGGTGTTGCATCCGGTGCAAAAAATATTGGTAGAGTTAAATGGGACCCAATGCGGGTATTGCACACCGGGGATCGTTATGTCGCTATTCGGCTTATATAAAAATCATCGCCAACCATCAAGGGAAATTATTGAAGAAGCTTTGACGGGCAATTTATGCAGATGTACGGGGTATCAGCCTATTGTTGCCGCGGCTAATGAAATATGCCGGGATCGCGGACAAGACCAATTTTCTGAAAACGAAAAAGAAATTGTTGCCCTACTCAATTCGATCCGGTCTCAAAGGGATTCCCTTGAGATCATCACGGCAGCACAAAAATATTTCAAACCATTTACGCTCCGGGAAGCATTGCGGCTAAGAAATAAATACCCCCAGGCCATTCTTGTCAATGGCTCAACGGATGTGGCCCTGAGGCAAACAAAAAAAAAAGAAATTTTAACCGAAATCATTGATCTTTCTGATGTAAACGAGCTTCAATACCTTACCGATGAACCTTCGCGTTGGCTGTTTGGGCCGGGATTGACGATCGAACAGGTAAAACAACTGGTAAAAGACAAGCTCCCAGCATTGTATGGCATGGTCCAGGCTTTTGGCTCCCTCCAGATCAGGAACCTGGCCACCATAGGAGGAAATATAGTAACTGCCTCCCCCATCGGGGATACAATCCCACTTATGTTTGTTTATAACGCCTCTTTGGTCCTGACTTCAACAACATCAACAAGAAAAGTCAGGATTGAGGATTTTATCACAGGATACAGAAAAACGGCGCTTAGGGATAACGAATTGGTCACCGGGATAGAGATCCCGAAATTTGAACCGGAATACCGGTTTGGGTCGTTCAAGGTTTCAAAAAGAAAAGGCCTGGATATTTCTTCGGTAAGTTGTGCTTTCAGGATATTGGTTGAAGCCGGAAAGATCGTTGATGTTGCCCTTGCTTATGGTGGTATGTCGTCCGTCACAAAACGGGCAATAAATACAGAGAAGCGCCTGACAGGAAAATCATGGTCCCGCGAAATCGTTGAAGATGCTATGCCGGTTTTAGCGAAGGAATTCACTCCCATCAATGATGCCAGGGCGGGGGCAGAATACCGGAAACTGGTTGCGCAGAACCTGTTGTTGAAATTTTTCGCTTCCCCGTCCTTCGAATTTAAAGCGGAAATACCCGAAAATAAGGTAAAAGTCACCGATGGCCCTGTAACACATGTTACAGGCGAATCGGTGTATATAAATGATATGACAGTCAATGATCAGTTATTGTTCGGGAAAGTGGTTTATAGCCATAATGCTTATGCCGTGATCAGGAAAATTGACATATCCGCGGCATTGCAAATACCTGGTGTAAAAGCGATTTTGTTGTCCAGTGACATTCCCGGAGAAAACCAGTTGGGGACGATCATTCAGGATGAGGTTTGTCTTGCTGATAAAATCACTACCTTCATTGGTCAGGCTGTTGCTTTGATAGCCGCGGAAAATGAGGAAGCGGCTGATGAAGCTGAAAGAAGGATCGTCATCGAATATGAACCGTTCGAACCCATTTTGTCAATAGACGCTGCCATTGCGGCAAATACCCTGATCGCACCGGTACGGACAATAGAACGGGGCGACGCGAGCGGCGCTTTGAAAAAAGCCCCCCATGTAATAACCGGGATCCTTCGTACCGGCGCCCAGGAACACTGGTATCTCGAAACCCAGACTGCGTTGGCAATTCCGGGAGAGGGTAAAGAGATCAGGATTTATGCTTCAAGTCAGAATCCTTCTGAAACCCAGTCTGTCGTCGCTGAAGTTTTAGGTATTCCAAGGAACGAGGTGGAGGTGGAGGTAAAAAGAATTGGTGGCGGCTTTGGCGGGAAAGAGACCCAGGGGAACCATGTGGCAGCATGGTCGGCCTTGTTAGCTCATGCTACCGGACACCCTGTAAGGATCCATCTGTTTCGTGAAGATGACCAGATCATGACCGGCAAACGGCATCGTTTTCTTTCGAGTTATGAGGTTGGTTTCGATGATCAGGGGACAATTCTTGCCTATAAAGTTGAATTGAATTCCGATGTCGGTTCCGCGACTGACCTTTCAAGAGCTATTCTCGAAAGGGCTATGTTGCATGCGGATAACGCCTATTACATACCGGATGTTTGCATCGTTGGGAAGGCCTGGAAGACAAACCTCCCTTCGAATACGGCTTTCCGTGGATTTGGCGGCCCCCAGGGAATGGCTGTAATTGAAAATGCCATTGAACGGATCGCGCTTTTTTTAGGAAAAGATGCCGCGGGGATCCGTTACCGGAACTTTTATCAGGTCAGTAAACATAACGTTACTCCTTATGGTGAAACCGTTGTTGGCAATCACCTCTTTCGCTTATGGGACCGGCTGATCAATAGGTCGGGTTATTATGAAAGGCGCAAGGAGATAAACCTTTTTAATAAGGAAAACGAATTTTATAAAAAGGGATTAGCGCTGACACCGGTTAAATTCGGCATCTCGTTCACTACGGCATTTCTGAACCAGGGTGGGGCGCTGGTGAATATCTATACCGATGGAACAGTTTTAGTTAACCATGGCGGAACCGAGATGGGGCAGGGATTACATGCCAAGATCCGGCAGATAGCTTCGCTTGAGCTTGGCATTTCACCCATCTACGTAAAAGTGAATGCGACCAACACTGCCAAAGTGCCCAATACTTCGCCCACAGCTGCTTCTTCCGGAAGTGATATCAACGGAATGGCAGTAAAAAATGCCATTGATACCCTGAAGTCGCGATTGACTGATCTGGTTGTGAATGAATTTAAATCCCGCGGATCCGGGAAAGATATCCTGAAAGGAGATATTCTATTTGAGAACGACCAGGCCTTTGATAGGCAAAATCCTTCGCTTTCCATCTCTTTTACCGAGTTGGTCAAACTGGCTTATATTAATCAGGTTAGCCTGAGCGCCAGTGGTTTTTACAAAACACCCGGTATCTTTTTCGACCGGGAAACCGGGCAGGGAAATCCTTTTCATTATTATGCATTCGGGATGGCCGTTTCTGAAGTGGTCGTTGATACACTGACCGGGGCTCATCAACTGTTACGGGCCGATATCGTTCATGATGTTGGCGACTCTCTGAATCCTGCTATTGATTTGGGGCAAATCGAAGGTGGTTTTTTACAGGGAGTGGGATGGTGTACAACCGAGGAGATCAAATGGGACGAGCAGGGCAGACTGCTCACCCGTTCTCCCGATACCTATAAAATACCTGTTGTTGGCGATATTCCCAGGGATTTCAGGGTGGAATTGTTAGAGAATGTACCCAATGAAATTGCCATCCGCAGAAGTAAGGCCGTAGGGGAGCCCCCCCTTATGCTTGCGCTGTCAGTATGGCTGGCCATCAGGGATGCAATTGCCAATTCTGGTGATACGCGAAAGGATTTCGAATATGACCTACCTGCAACCGGCGAGAAGATATTACTTGCCCTTGAGGGCCTGAAATAGCGTTCAGGATTTTGTTTCCATGGGAAAAAGCGCGGAAATCTCAAGGATTATCTGATCTATAGATGGGCCGATCTGTTTAAGCATATCGCTGATTTCGTTGTTAAGGATTTCCTCAAAATCTGCCAGAAATAAAGGTTCCTGGTTTTTAGCGGCTTTTTTCTTCAGAATTTTTGTTCGGAAATATTTAATGGAATCCAGTAGCACCATATCATCATGCCATTCACCGATCAGAATTTCAACCCGGGTCATATTTCCGGTCAACTGCTTTAACTTTTCATCCGGCCGCAAGGTCAGCGCCATGTCTGTTATTGCCGTAATTGATTTGATCTGTCTCCTGATTTTATGAATGGTTCCAGGGCCTTCTCCTTTTTCATGCAAGGCTGCAATTTTTTTCGATTTTTTCCGGATAAAAACAACCGTATCGTTTAAAAATTTCTTCTGGCTGATCCCTGAGGTTATTTTTTTTATCTCTTTTTCAGCTTGTTTTAATTTTTTCTCATCAAAATTTTTAATCCCGGTTAAAAACTCTTTTGTCAGCCTTCCTTCTTCGCCAGTCAGATATTCCCTGAAATGTTGTATTTCCGGATTGTCAATCCCGGCGTTATCCAGATGGTGGAGATTAATCTGAATTTCCCGGATGAAGCCTGAATGGTTGAAAATATCTCTTAATTCAGGATAATGGTTTTCCTTTTTAAATGTGTCAGGAATGACCATTTCAAAAAGATGGAACAAGGCAAATATTTTTTTTATATCCACCCTTACCTTATGGATGTCATTAGCATCGCATGTAATGCTGGCTTTATACATACTGGCTAAAAATGAAGCAATTCTCTTCCTGTAGTAACGGTATAAAAATTCGCCAGTCTCTTTTTTATTCATCATGAATTACTTAATTTCATCAAATATACGAATTATTAGGTTGTTATCTTCTACTACTTTTCTTAACCGGGGCCTACTGTGATTTCCTTTTGTAAATTTGCAGGTTTAAATATTATTTTTAATCATTCAGGACGTGAAAGATATTTTATCTAAAATTGAGGAGTTGGCAAACCGGTATGCCTCCTATACTGCTTCAAACCTGTCGGAACTAGTTAAAACCCGGTCCATGAGCGCCGGTGAAAAAGCAGTGGCTGAAGTCTTAACCCATCAGATGAAGGTAGCGGGTTTTGACGAAATCAGGACCGATAAACTGGGAAATGTAATTGGACGGATCGGTAACGGGAGAAAGATCCTGGTTTTCGACGGGCATATCGATACCGTTGATGTCGGGAACCGTAGCAATTGGGCCTTTGATCCATTTTCTGGCGCCATTTCAGACGGATTTGTTCATGGACGGGGATCAGTGGACCAGAAAGGTGGCCCGGCCTCCTTTGTTACAGCAGGCAGGATCCTGAAAGAACTTGCATTTGAAAAGGACCTGACGATTTATTTTACGGGGACTGTAATGGAAGAAGATTGTGATGGTCTGTGCTGGAAATACCTGGTGGAGGAGGAAAAAATCAAACCTGATTTCGTTGTTATTACCGAGCCTACAAACCTGAACATCTATCGTGGCCATCGTGGAAGGATGGAAATTGAGGTCACTTTTCGTGGCGTCTCTTCCCATGGTTCGGCGCCTGAACGCGGTAAAAATGCCATTTATATGGCCTCCCGCGCATGTCTGGAAATCGAAAAATTGAATGAACGGTTGAAAACCGATCCTTTTCTTGGAAAAGGAAGCGTAACCATCTCTGAATTTATTTCTGGAAGTCCCTCTTTGTGTGCAGTGGCCGATTATGCAAAAATTCATCTGGATCGTCGGCTGACATGGGGTGAAACCAAGGATTCTGCATTGGATGAGATCCGGGCAATAGTAAAAAATATGGATGCGGCAATCGAAGTGCTTTATTATGAAGAAACCGCATATACCGGTTTGCGGTATGGGATGGAAAAATATTATCCGACTTGGAAAATTGAAGAAAGCAATCCATTGATAGTCAAAGCTCAGCATACTTTTTTTGACCTTTTTCATAAAAAACCAATCACGGATAAATGGACCTTCTCGACCAACGGTGTCACCATCAACGGTATTTACGGAATCCCATGTATGGGCTTTGGCCCGGGCAATGAAGTGATGGCCCATGCTCCCAACGAAAAAGTACCGGTCAGCGATCTGGTTGCCGCCTCTTCCTTTTATGCCGCGTTGGCGTATTACCTGGCCGACTGATCCTGTTTTTCGAAATATCACCTGGCGGATAAACAAGTTCCGGAACAATGAATTTTTATGAATCAAATGAAAAAACAATGAATTCACGGTTTAATACAATTATCAGAGATCTTGAAACTAAAAGCATCGGACTTTTTCAAAAAGATTTTTTGTTGACCTGGGAAAAAACAACCGAGGAGCTTGAATCAGTACTTCTCGTTGCTGAAGCCCTGAAAGAAATGCGGGATAAAAATTTATCTACACGATGCTTTGATTCTGGTCTTGCCATTTCGCAATTCAGGGATAATTCCACCCGGACCCGCTTTTCGTTTGCCTCTGCCGCAAATTTGCTGGGATTGGAAGTACAGGATCTGGATGAAGGGAAATCGCAGATAGCGCATGGGGAAACTGTCCGTGAAACTTCGGCCATGATCTCTTTTCTGAGTGAAATCATCGGAATTCGCGATGATATGTTCCTGGGCGCCGGAAATAAGTATATGCGCGAAGTAGGGGATGCCCTGGATGAGGCATTTCTGGATGGGGTTTTGCCACAACGGCCCGGTATTATTAACTTGCAGTGCGACATTGATCATCCGACCCAATCTATGGCCGACCTGTTACACCTGAAATCGGTTTTTGGCGGCCTGGGAAATCTGAAGGGAAAAAAGATTGCCATGACCTGGGCTTATTCTCCCAGTTATGGAAAACCACTGTCGGTCCCCCAAGGTATTATCGGCCTTATGACCCGTTTTGGAATGGAAGTCGATCTTGCCTATCCCCAAGGATATGGGCTGATCCCGGATGTTGTTGAGTTAGCCGTGAAACAAGCCCATAAAAATGGCGGAAATCTGCGGATCGTTGGTTCGATGGATGAAGCTTTTACTGATGCAGATATCGTCTATCCGAAAAGTTGGGCGCCTTATCATGTAATGCAGCAACGAACGGATTTGCTCCTGAATAATGATCATAACGGATTAAAGGACCTGGAAAGGGAATGCCTCTCCAATAATGCCAGGTTCAGCAACTGGGAATGTACCGAAGAAAAGATGAAGCTTACGCGTGGTGGAAAAGCATTGTATATGCATTGTCTTCCTGCTGATATATCAGGAGTTTCCTGCAAAGAAGGGGAAGTGGCAGCCTCTGTTTTTAATCGTTACCGGGTCCCTTTATACAAACAAGCCGGCTTTAAACCTTATATTATCGCGGCCATGATGATGACGAACCGGTTTGAAAAGCCAGATGCTGTGTTGCGTAACATTGAACACGGTGGAAAGATTCGGAAATTTGAATAAAAAAGGTTGCAGGGAATATTTTTCCTGAAAGGATGAGTAGCTGAGGATTGTCCTTCACTTCATCCGGTTCCATAATCTTTTTGCCTGAATGCGGGCTTCCCCTAAAATATCAGTTTCATCAACTGTCACAACTTCTTTATCTTTTACAATCAGGGAGCCATTCGAAATGACATGGGTGACTTGCTTTGATTCAATTCCAAAAAGAAAATGCCCTAAAAAATTGGATTGGTTGAATGGAGTGGGGGATGGATAATCCAGGATGACCAGGTTGTTTTCGCCATCTCCTTTAAAACCGTTACTATTCAGGTAATTATGAACATTCCTGAACCGACGGTATGTCTCGGGGTAATCGATGCGATCAAAGTTATGACCGGCAAAAAACGCCGATTTTGCACTCTGTATCATATCACTGTGCATGCCATCCGTACCTAACATAATATTTGGGCCTAACCCTTCCGAATTGAAAAAGCCAACCGCATTATTCAGGTTGCTTTCCATGTTTTCCACGACCCACGAGGGAGCGCCAGAGACTATTTTTCTTTCTTGTTCATTCAGGTGCAAACAATGAGCGAGTATGGTTTTCGGAACCAATGCACCTGCATAAGTGAGTCTTTCAATGATCCTCATTTTGTAATGGGAAAGGCAATGTTCCTGATCTGACAGATCTTCAGCAACATGGATATGTATCCCGGAACCGGATCCGGAGGCAAGCTCAACACTTCTTTTCAGGGTTGCATCACTGATGGTGAATGATGCATGCAATCCTACCAGTCCTTGCCATTGGGAAAGATATCCGGCTGTTTCATCCAGGCCTTTGCGCGCGATCTCTTCTCCGTCACGGTCAGAAATTTCATAGCACAATAAATGGTTTATACCCACTTCATCGAAAGCCCTGGCAATGATTTCGAGGCTTCCATCCACAGCAAAGGGCGAAGCATGGTGATCGATCACAAAAGTTACCCCGTTTTTGGCACAGGCAATGGCTGTAACCAGCGCTGATAAACGGATGGCCTCAAGATCCAGCGCTTTATCCAAGGCCCACCAGATAGAATGTAGTATTTCCTGAAAATTTGCAGGATTTTTTTTGGGGGGGGGCATGCCTCTTGACAATGCTGAATAAACATGGTGGTGACCGTTGGCAAACGACTTAATGATGTATTTTCCACTGCAATCAACAACCGCAATATTCGGATTGGCCAGGAAACCTGATCCACTATCTTCGGGATATAGAATCTTCCCGTCCGGACCTGCCTCCACCAGGATATCGGTATTCCTGAATTCCAGCGTTTGCCAGTCGATATAAGTCCCATTTTTAAGAAAGATCATTGGATTTCCGTCAGGGTCAATTGGTGAAATGTTTTTGTAGGATTTCAAATAATTTCTGTTTTTGAATGGGTTTGGAAATAAAGTCAGTACAACCTGCGGCAAAAGCCGATACCCGGTCTTCATTGAATGCATAAGCTGTTTGAGCGATAACTGGAAGTTTCGGGCGGAAGGAATGGATAGATCGGGTAGCGTCATAACCATTTAATCCCGGCATCTTGATATCCATCAGTACCAGGTCAATATCCGGATTTTCCTGAACCAGTAAGATCGCTTTGTTGCCACTGTCGGCGGAAATTATCTGCGCTTTTGTTTCTGCCAGGATCCGGGTCAACAGGATTGTATTATCAACCAGATCATCCACAATAAGGATCGTTTTATGGGAGAGGTCAGGGCTGGGCATACATGAATTAGTTTTATTTTGAATACCTGGTCCATCCACCACAACCTGATCCAGCTTAAAAAAGAATGCCGAACCTTTCCCTTCCTCTGACTCAATCCAGAGGCGCCCATTCAGCAGGTTTGCAATTTCCTGGCAAATAGCAAGGCCCAATCCCATGCCTCCATGTTTACGCGTAAGTGAATCGTCACCTTGCATAAAGATCTTAAATACTGTTTTGATTTTATCTGCCGGAATTCCGATCCCGGTATCTTTGACAAAAATGGTGATGTCCTGATCATTAACTGAATACCCATAATCGATCCTTCCTTCGTAAGTATATTTCAGGGCATTATTCAGCAGGTTGCTTACAAGTTGAATAAGCTTTATTCTGTCGGATTGAATGGTGATTTCCGGATAGGCAGGATCCGGGTTATAAAAGGACTGAAGATGTTGTTTTTTCTTCCTTTTTTTCTCGATGATCAGGTATTGACTGATATTTGAAAAGAATTCACTAAGCTGGAATGTGGTAATGGTAACTTTAGATTGCTTGGATTGTAGCAAGGCAATATCAAAAATTGATTCAATGATGGAAAGGAGATGTCTACCGCTATCCAGAATGGTTTTGGCAAATTTTTGAACGTTGTCCGTTTCCTGGCCTTCATACAATAAGTCGCTGAATCCAATGATGGCGTTCAGCGGGGTCCTCAATTCATGGCTCATGGTAGCCAGAAAAGTCGATTTCAGCCGGTCACTTTCCTCGGCTCTTTCTTTAGCGGAAAGCAGAGCTTCTTCTGCTTTTTTCCGGTCAGTGATTTCATGGGTGATGGAAAATAATACAGTATGATCGCGGACCACGATCGGAGAGGTATGTACCTCAACCATCCTCTCTTCGCCATTAGCCGCGCGTTGATGGACCTCAAAATATTTCACCCCATTCATTAATGCTTTTTGTGGCATCCCGGATGCCGTGTCGGGAATGGATGTGTTGAGTTCAACAGCATTCATTGTTCTTAGCTTTTCGGTGGAATAGCCATAGAACCGCGCAGCGGCTTCATTGGCATCAATGATTTGCCCGGTCTCAGGTTCAACCAACATCATCATGACATCGCTTTTCTCAAAGAGTTGCCTGAACTTTTCTTCGCTGCGGTGCAGGGCGCGTTTGGTCTCATAGTGTTTGTACCTGCTGAGCATTAGTAATCCGAACAGGATTGTTCCGACGGGATAAATAGTTAGAACAGGTAGCGCAATGAGTTTAATGGTTGATAAAAAACTTTCTTTAGGCAACAGCATTGTTAATGATAACATGATCAGATGCACAACCAAACCAAGAAGCAACAGTTCCAACACAGGATGTTTTTCCTTCCAACCGGGACGAAATTGTTTCCAGAGGATCCCGATGATCCCCGACGAGATAATAACTCCAATACCCATCCAGAGGCCAGGCCCTCCCGTGAAAAGGCGGTAGGCGCCGGTGATCAGGATTGCAGTAAAAGTAGGAATAGGGCCGAAGAAGAGCCCTGAAACAGATAGCAGCACCGATCGTGTATCAAATACAAGACCTGGGACTAAAATCCAGGGCGTCAACATGATCACCATTCCGATCCCGCCCAACAACAAACCGGTCAGAAATTTGTCGGTAAGTGTAAGTTGACTGTCTTCTTTTTTCCAATAAAACCCTCCGAGCAGGCCCATCGCGATCAGTAGGGCTATATTATGAATAAGGCCTAAGATCAGTTCGGGATTCATAAAGTATGACATTCGATGATATTGGTGAATAAAGTTAAAAAATTCTCACAAATATAAAAAATATGAATGTTGTCCCTGCTTTTATAAATCTGTTTATCTGGTCCGGGAAATGATGAAATGTAATGGATTATAAAATTATGGTTTTGTAATTATTTCACGATATTTTGCAGATAGTTGGGCTTCATCGGCAATTTCTTTCTCCGGATGCCGTCGAACGCGCATAATGCGTTAGCTACGGCAGCCGCGGTAGGGACCAATCCGATTTCCCCAATGCCTTTTGCTCCGTATGGGCCCACGGGGTCGGCTTCTTCTATCCCGATCACTTCGATTTCAGGCGTTTGCATGGCTGTCAATACCCCGCAATCACGCAATTTTGTGCTGATAAGCCTTCCGCCTTGCATGGGAAGTTCTTCTGTCATGGCATAGCCAATACCCATATGAACGGCGCCTTGGATCTGGCCTTCGAACAGCATGGGGTTCATGATCTTGCCAGCATCATGGGCTGCATAAACTTTTGTAATTCTGCCTGTTTCATCTAAAACCACCAGCTGTGCCGCATAGCCATAGGAATAATGGGTCACGATTTTGTTGACCGGCGCACCAGGTTTGGTGGTCCAGTCACAATAATATTTTCCGGTGTAACTATGTCCAGCCAGTAACTTTAATTGTCTTTGTAATTGGGCAACTCCAATATCAGTTGACTCTCTTTTCCAATGTGCTATACTTTGCAAATCTTCCCGGAGGGATATAGCGGCATCAATGATGGCATTCCCTAACAGGGCTGTGGCGCGCGAGGAAGTGGTCATGCCGGTAGGTAGTCCGGTTTGCGTATCAGTCACGACATCGATAAGATCAGCGTTGATGCCGGTTTCCTCGCAAAGGGTTTGGATGGCCATGTTCTGAATTCCCTGTCCCATTTCTGTCCAGCCATGCTCAATTAAAACCCGTCCGTTTTCAGTAATGGTAATGCGTACATCACTGAAATCGGTCATGCCGTTCCCGACGCCGGAATTTTTTATACCACAAGCTATTCCCGCAAATCTGGCAGCATAAAATTTATCCTTGAGTGCGAGTAAACAGGCTTTAATGCCAACGCCTTTACCCAATATTTGTCCCGTAGCCGTCATTTTGCCTTCTTCCAGGGCATTGTCAAACCGGAACTTCCAGCGATCAAAACCTCCCCTGGCACAAAGTTCATCGATACAGCTCTCCAGGGAAAATGTTGCCTGATTTGCGCCAAAACCGCGCATGGCGCCAGATGGAATGTTGTTGGTATAAACAGTGAGCGATTCAATATCAACATTGGGAATATGATAGCCACCACTGGCATGTCCTGCAACCCGCTCCATGACTTTATTTCCGACTGAAGCGTAAGCTCCTGTATCACCGATGGCTTTGAGCTTTAAAGCGGTCAGTTTACCTTCGTCATCGCAACCCAGTTTGATATCCATCCAAACCGGATGGCGTTTGGGATGCATGATAATGGATTCTTCACGCGTAAGATGAACTTTCACGGGTTTTTTCATCAACCATGCAAAGAGGGAGGCATGCCCCTGAACAGTCATATCTTCGCGCCCTCCAAACCCTCCGCCACAAGGTACCAGCGTTACCCTCACCTGATCCTCACCAAGTCCCAGGAGCGAGGCAACCTGGCCCTGATCAACATAAATACCCTGTCCCTGACTGTACAAATGTATCCCGTTTTCAAACGGCGTTGCAATGGCGGCCTCAGGTTCAAGAAATGCATGTTCGATACGCTGGGTCTCATAAATTCCAGAAACTGTATATCTGGACTCTTTGAAAACCTGGTCAACCTGGCCACCTCGTTGTACAATGCATTTCTCTAAAAGATTTGACCTCCCAGGATGTACTCCGGGAGCGTCAGGTTTCAGGGCCCGGTGAACATCAGTTACCGGTTCCAGGATCTCATACGTTACATGTATCCGCTTTGCCGCTTCCCTCGCGGTGTATTCATTTGTTGCCACCACCCCGGCGATGACATCCCCTATGTACCGGGTGGTTTCGCCCAGGGCGATCATCAGGGGCCAATCGTTGAACATAAGCCCTGTGAAACGATCACCAGGAATATCTGAGGCCGTGAAAATTTTTTCGACCCCTTCCATTTTCATGGCATCGCTGACATCGATGGTCAGAACCCGTGCCCGTGGATGGTCACTGAAGCGTAAAGCCCCGGACAACATGCCATCCACAACCATATCATCGACAAATAGCCTCTTCCCCAGCGCTGTCTCATAAGCCTGGAATTTTGTGAGACGATGACCGATTCCTCCTGGAACAGGGTGAAAATTGTTTTCGGAATGTTGACCAGGCGAGGAATCTTCCAGGGATCCCTGAGATTCCCCGGTATCATCATGACCATAATTATGGTCAGCATGAGAACACTGACGGAGCTTTTCCAAAGCTGTTTCTATAGCTTCTACAATTTTGATATATCCGGTACACCGGCATAAATTAAGATTGATTGCTTTTTTAATCTGTTCCCGGTCAGGGAAAGGATTTTCCTCAAACAGGATCTTGGTTCGCATGATCAGTCCCGGCGTGCAGAAACCGCATTGCACTGCTCCTTTGGCAACATAAGCTTTAGCAATGACATCCCTCACCGCTCCGGGGATCCCTTCAAGGGTCAGGATCCGGGCTCCTTCGAGATATTTGATTTTTTGTGTGCAGGATAATTTTGCTTTCCCGTTGATCTCAACCAGGCAGGCCCCGCAGGCAGCCTGGCCGGAACAACCGTCTTTAACCGAAGTGATTTTTTCTTCATTCCTTAGAAAATGAAGCAGGGAACTGTTTGCATCCCCGTTGAAAACAACAAGACGTTCGTTCAGGAAAAAAGTAACCATTTTAGCAGGTTTTATCGAAAAGATATTCCAGGGTGTCCGTATCGGGATTAAAGGGTTCAGGCAAATGGATCAAAGGTTTTACTGATTGTAGATCCTTAAGTCCGCTACCGGTCAGCAATACAACATTCCTGGATCCCGGTCCGGGCTTTCCATCCTGTATGTACTTGATTAACCCTGCAAAAGCAGCTGCAGCGGCAGGTTCGGAAAACATTCCAAGGTTTTTAGCGATAAAAGAAGAAGCTTCAAGGATTTCTTTATCAGTCACCGCCATGGTTTCCCCGTTATATTTTCGAAGGTAGCCGGCGGTCATATAAAAATTACGGGGGACATCCACCGAGATAGAATCCGCAATGGTATCGGAAGGGAATGAAATGAATTCATCCCTGTTGAGATTATCAATCAGATTCCGGCTCCCTTCAGCCTGAACCGCAACCAGGACCGGCATACGTTCAATGATCCCGAGATTCAGCATATCCTCAAATCCCTTATAGGCCCCTGAAAGAATGACTCCATCGCCAACCGGAATAAAAATACGATCAGGAATCTTATGGCCAAGTTGCTCGTAGATTTCGAATGCCACAATCTTTTTTCCTTCTATGGTAAATGGATTATAGGCGGTATTCCGGTTATAGAATCCGAATATCCCCGAAGCTTTAATGCTGAGGTCAAAGGCCACATCATAATTTCCTTTAACAGGAATGATGCGGGCTCCATACATGACAATCTGGGTCAGTTTTGCCAAAGGGGCGGAGGCCGGGACGAAGATCATTGCTTTTTGATGCAGGGAGGCACAGATGCCGGCCAGGGAAGACCCGGCGTTACCGGTAGATGCGGCAATGATCGTTCCGGTTTTGTGCTCGGCAGCCCACGCGGAAACCAACGCTGAAGCGCGGTCTTTGAACGAAAAAGTAGGATTTTGAGAATCATCTTTTACAAATATCCCACAGGAACATTTGCCCGGGTGGCTATCAGTCAAATCTCCGGTCGGTAAGATTGAGGCCGGATCCAATTGATACATTGGCGTATCCCCGATTCTCAAAGGAGTCCATCCCCTCAAATCACGCAAAGGAAGCAATGGGAGAAACCGTTCGCGTTTCAACCGGGTAAACAATATATCCGGCTTACATCCATTCCTTATCCTCGCATAATCGTAAACCGTTTTCAATACGCCCAGGGGGGGGATCCCAGGTCGGCCCATCCGTTCACAATCCGGACACAGGTATATTGCATCATCGGTTTCAAAGGTTTTCCCGCAGTTACAACATTCATAATGGAATTTGCTGTTCATTGTCTATTTTAACAAGCCGGTTCTGTCATTAAACTCATGGATAAGTTCATCCCAACGGGAAGACTGACTGAATATACGGGGCCAAAGGGTACGGTCATCCCATAACTGCCGCAGGTCCCCAACCTCTTTTCCCTGCTGTTCTACCCAGGTAAAATACTTGAGGTTATGGATGGCTTTCTGATCTGTATAGGTCAGTTCTTTCATGAAATCGGCGGTGGCGCCCAGCATGCATTTTTCGTGATCGCGGGCAGCCTGAAGGAAGGAGTATGCCCCTCTTTCAGCGGTGAGCCCTTCCAACCGTGAACGGTACATTTCAGCCGAATCGGTTGCAATGGTTATCATGACGTCGTCGCTTGTGAGATCAAAATATTTAGCCGTTTTTATGGCTGATAAAATATTGGCAATGCCCGAAATTCCGATCATCCCGAGCTGTGCGGGCAAATCTTTGTTTACCCCCTGGTTTATCAGATATTCATGGCCTTCAAACTCATTAAACAGACGGAAAAGGCGCATACAATACTCATCATCGATTGCTGTTACCACATTGGTGTTTCTGATATTATGGATCCAGGGGACATGCTTATCGCCAATGCCTTCGATCCGGTGACCACCGAATCCGTTACAAAGCAAGGTGGGACATTGAAGGGCTTCTGACGCTACAACTTTGATATGAGGGAAGCGGGTACGGAGGTAGTCACCCGCGGCAATGGTCCCGGCTGATCCGGTTGCTGATATATAGGCGGCCAATCTGCTCCCTGATGAAGAGATCATGGAATAAACATCTTCAATGGCATGACCGGTGATATTATAATGCCAGCAGGAGTTACCGAATTCTTCAAATTGGTTAAAGATGACACAGTCTTTGCGGGTACGGCGGATCTCCCAACATTTATCATAGATCTCTTTCACATTTGACTCACATCCGGGTGTCGCGATAACCTCAGCCCCGATCTCTTTCAGCCATTCAAACCGCTCACGGCTCATCTCTTCAGGGAGGATGGCAACCGCCGTCACATCCATCAGATAGGAATCAAAAGCGCCCCCCCTGCAATAATTACCGGTCGAGGGCCAGACTGCCTTATGATAGGTCGGGTCAAACTGACCGGTGATGATCCTGGGAGCCAAACACCCGTATGCGGCCCCCACTTTGTGCGCCCCGGTCGGGAACCACTTCCCTAACATCACAACAATCCGCGCATCCGTTCCGGTCAGGGATTTTGGGAGTTCAAGAAAATTAGGACTGCCAAAAAGCCCTCCTGTTGCCTTTGGCTCGTTTCTCCACGTGATCCGGAATAAATTCAGGGGATGAAGATCCCATAATCCAATATTTTTTAATTTTTCCTTGATCTTTTCCGGGATCAACTCCGGGTTTTGCATTTGGGCAAAAGTCGGGAGAATGATCCCTTTCTCGCGATAACGATCAACCGCTTTCTGCAATATTTTTTGATCAACAACCTGATCTTCAATGTAAATCATAAGCTATGTTATTTAATAATTGATAATGAATAATGAAACAAATCATTCCTCATTGTTTACTCCTTATTCCCATGAGGATGATGCTCATTTCCGCGGCAAAGGTAAAATGATATTCTTTAACACAGGGGACGAGAAAGTTAACTTCAATTAACCGAAAGGTTATTTCATCAAGGACTGCTTTCACCTGGCCGGTTTCGAAATAGTATTTTCCGTTTTGCAGGTATAGCGTTTTGACCTGTTCTTTTTCCTTATAGATAAGGATATCCCTTTCCGGTAGGTGACTGATCAGAAAACCTTCATTCTCCCTGTTGAATGAAGCAATGGAAAGCGACAGGCCCGGTTTATCCATATAAGGGCGTCCGGAAGATGGGCAGAAAGTAACACAGTTTCCACATTCATTGCAAAGGTCCCTGATGTTCAGTACCTGGTAAGGCTGATCGATCCGGAAATCATTATCATCTTCTAAACCAATTGACCCATCCTGTTTCCTGACGGCTTTTTGAAGATGATAGCATACCGGTTCAACAGGATAACAAAAGTTGGCCAGGTTGGGGCAAACAGTGACACAGATATTGCATAATTCGTCGCAGTAAAGGCACCGTGAAGCTTCTTCGCGGGCTTCTGTATCAGAGAATGTTGACATGACCAGGTTGAAATTTTTACGTTGGTCCAACGGCAATTCTATGGGGTGAGGCCCAAAAGCCCTGATGGCTTTTTTATGTATAAGTTCGGCGTATCCGATTTCTTTACTGTCTTTATCGGGTTGGTTCCCTTTGTCGTCCGGATAAAAAGCTTGATTTTCCGGTTTTTTCCCGGTCATCTGACCTCCGAAATCCGACACGATCTCAATGGCGGCCTTACGGCCATCTGCAATGGCATTTATGGCCGTGGATGCTCCCCGCATCGCATCGCCACCGATATAAACATGGTCAAGCTGGGTTTTATAGCTTCCTGGTTGAGGACGTACCATATCTTCTTCCAAAAAGTCAATATACAGTTTTTGACCGATGGCAGGAATAATCGTATCACAGGGTATTTCAAATTCCGATCCATCGACCTTAACGGGTTTTGGACGGTTATCCTTACCGCCTTTGACTTTTTCTTTTGTAACAAGCGTGTTACGCGAGCAGAGGAGCCCGGTCACCCGGTCATTCCTGGTTTTGACTTTTTCTGGGTTAACCAGTTCAACGATTTCGATTCCTTCTTCCTGAACAGCTTTGATCTCTCCTTTATCAGCCGGCATTTCACGGCGGGTCCTCCGGTACGCAATGGTGACTTTTCCTGAAGGGCCAACCAGACGGGATGCTGTTCGCGCTGCATCCATGGCTGTATTACCACCGCCAATGATGACAATATGGTGACCAATAACAGGGATCTTTTCATTTTTTACGGCAAACAGGAAAGCCAATGGATCAAGTACGCCAGGCGACAGGATTCCTTCAATATCAAGCAGAATGGAGGATTGTGCCCCTGCTGCTATAAAAACAAGGTTGTGTTCCTTACGGATCTTTCCGAAATTGGTTTGATTGACAGAAAAGTTGTCGTGGACCACGATACCAGCATTAAGAATCCGTTGAATATCGCGTTCAATGGCTTGGCCTGTCAGCCGGAAAGAAGGGATGGCTGCAGATACCATTCCACCGGTGATTTTTTTCTGTTCAAAGACGTGAACTTCAAAACCAGCCAGGTTTAAGAACCATGCACAGGATAATCCTGCAGGTCCGGCGCCAATGATGGCGGCTTTTAATTTTGGGGATGTTTTACCTTTTTTTTCAGGATGATGAACAGCGGATTCGTGGCTTTTTTCAGCAATAAAGCGTTTGATATCCCTGATATGTAAAGGCTCATCATAGTTGATCCGGGTACATTTTATCTGGCATGGATGGTCGCAAATCATTCCGGTTACAGAAGGAAAGGGATTGGTTTTGAAGATTGTATCAAAGGCTCCCAGAAAATCCCTGTAAGCGGTACGGTACATGTAACCGGGAATGTCCTGGTTGGTTGGGCAGGTATCCTTACAGGGGGCATGAATACAATCGAACCACGAAAGAGGTCGTTTGGTTTTGATATCAGGGTCAGAGAAACCCTGTTTGTGATAGGAGGGATTATCTGCGACCTGTGCCGAATAACGGGTCAGGTTTACCCGGGAGGCCTCGTGTAGTCTCAATTTATTATCCCCTGAAGAAAGGATGATAAATTCATCCGGCGAACCGGCATTTAAAGCGCTGAATCTTTTCCGGAGATGGTCGAGGGTTTGCCATAAACGGCCATATCCGCCAGGTTTCAGCAGATCGCTGCAAAAGGTAACGGGTTTAAGTCCACAGGCTAACACATCTGCAATGTTGAAACAATCAACGCCTCCTGAAAAAGAAATATCCAACATTCCAGAAAAATCATTTTGCAGTTTTTTTGCCAGGTTGATGCTGACTGGATGAAGCGCCCTGCCGCTCATATACATCATTTTTTCCTGTTGGCTGAAAATGGTTTTGTGGTTAACGGTTTCCAGGGTGTTGGTGAGTTTGACCCCACATTGTAATCCGGTCGGTCCGGCTGCTGAAATAAGTGATTCAATGATCTTCAGGGCATCGGGATATTTAAGGTCATGGTCAAAGGCGCTGTCGGGGACTTGTGTTGAAAAACCCAGTTTGCCGTTGAGTAAACCGCGTAATTCGTCCGGGCCCAAAAGGGTAGGGTTCAATTTTATGGTTGTATGCAGCTTTTTTTCCAGGAGCAGGTAACGTCCGATCTTTTCAATTTCGTGGGGAGGACAACCATGCATGGTGCTGAGCGTTACATGGTTGGAAATACATGATGGTATTTCAATGTCATCAATTCCGGGGTAGATGTTCCGGATTGAATCTTTAGCTGCTTCCAGTTCTATGGTGCAATCCTGCATTCTTTTAAAAAATCCCTGTACCTTCTCCTGTAAAATCCCATCGAGATTATACCCGACACTCATGTTGAAAAGCGTCCCGACCGGACCATGAAAAGCAAGTTCCCGGTGCAGGATATGGATCAGGATCCATGCATTAAGATATTCGTGAAAGGATTGTTCAACTTTAAGTTCCTGAGACCATTCACAGTTATATCCTTCATCCTGCATGTCGATACAGGGTTTTGAAACCGTGAGCTCATCCAAGGTCTGGATCGTTTTCAACTCCACGTAACGGGCTCCGCAAAGCCAGGCTGCAACAATATTCAGTGTCAACTGGGTATGGGGACCTGAAGCGACACCGATGGGTGTGATAAGCCTTTTACCATACCGGTTCATCCCGAAAGGATCGGATGAACGCGGAAAATAGAACAAACTTCCGGGAATTCCAAAAAGGCGTTGATGTTTGATTTCCCCTAAAACCAGACGGGTAAGCTGTGGAAAGGGAACCGGAGTAAATTTATCAGACAAGGGCAATAAGGAATAAAATTATCATTCAGGATTCAAAATTAAAAGATTCATCTTAAAGATAGCATTAAAAGTTCAACGAATTGCCCTGCCCTTTAAAATTCTTAAAAAGGATGCCGGTGCGTGTTTGTTTAATCGGGTTAAGTCTGTATTTTTGTAGGATAAATATAAGAAATTGCAGTATCCTGCTGAAATACCACATCTTGATTCCAGATGTCCAAAAAAAGAATAAAGTATCTATGGATGGAACATTAAAATTTATAGATCTGGCCTTTGACGATGCCTTCGAATCTGTAAAAAATAACCTTGGTGGGCCTTTCGGGGCTGTGATTGTGAAAGATGGGAAAATCATCGGCCGGGGTGTAAACCAGGTTATCTCACAGAACGACCCGACAGCTCATGCAGAGGTTATGGCGATCAGGGATGCCTGTAACAATATCGGCCATTTCGATCTGACGGGGGCCATCCTGTATTCAACCTGTGAACCATGTCCGATGTGTCTTTCAGCCATTTATTGGGCCAACATTCAGAAGGTCTATTACTGTTCTACCCGGAAAGATGCTGAAGCCATCGGTTTCCGCGATAAACACATTTATGAAGAGCTGAACCTTCCGATGGAAAAGCGCAGGATCAGGTTTTTGAAAATTGATAATCCAAAAGGGGATTCCCTGTTCAGATCCTGGATGGATAAATCAGACAAGACCCTCTATTAGTATGGTACTGACACTGGAAAATATTCTGTTGGTCGGATCTTTCCTGCTCATCCTGAGTGTTTTCTTTAGTAAATCGAGTAAATACGGGATCCCCACCGTCGTCCTTTTCCTGCTGGTCGGAATGTTAGCTGGCGCAGATGGGATCGGTAAAATCAACTTTTTCGATATCCACATATCTAAATTTATCGGGACCCTGGCGCTGATCCTGATCTTGTTTTCGGGTGGGCTTGACACGAGGTTTTCCGATATCCGTTCCGTTCTATTGCCTGGCGCTCTTCTTTCAACCCTTGGCGTGTTGGTCACTGCCGTTGCGACAGGACTTTTTATATGGTCTATTACCCATCTGAGCTTGCTTGAAGGACTTTTACTGGGATCTATCATTTCCTCCACTGATGCTGCCTCTGTTTTTACCATTTTCCGGGCAAAAAATACTGGTTTAAAAGGGAGGATCAGGCCTCTTCTTGAATTGGAAAGCGGCAGCAATGACCCGATGGCATATTTTTTGACCATCTTTTTCATTTTCATTCTTAAGAGTGAATCTGTTTCCATTGGGAAGTTGGTCCTGTTTTTCTGCAAACAATTCCTTCTGGGTATTCCTTTCGGGATCCTGATGGGATTTGCTATCGTCAGGATCCTTAACCGGATCCACCTCAACTCTGATGGTCTGTATTCTGTGATCCTGATCGCTTTGGCGGTTTTCACTTTTGCTTTCAGCGATTTTATCGGGGGCAATGGTTATCTTTCGGTGTACATCGCTGCTTGTATAGCAGGAAACAGGGAATTTGTCCATAAACGCAGTCTTACCAAGCATTTCGACGGACAAGCATGGCTGATGCAGGTAATTATGTTCCTTACTCTTGGATTGTTGGTTTATCCAAGGCAACTAATACCCGTCATTCCATTGGGACTTATCTTATCATTTTTCATTATTCTGGTGGCAAGGCCATTGGCAGTGTTCATTTCACTGGCTTTTTCAAAGTTCAACATCCGGTCGAAACTTTTTGTTTCATGGGTTGGATTACGCGGGGCAGTACCCGTCATCCTCTCTATCTATGTGCTCGATGCAAAGCTCGAAAACGGAACTTTTGTGTTTAACCTTGTATTCTTTATCTCCCTACTTTCAGTACTCATACAGGGTTCGACCATTTCGTGGTTTGCATCATTCCTCGGCTTATCTGTCCCGGTGACCCTCCGGAAAAAAACAGCGATAGAAACAGAGTTCATCACAACCATTAAACCCTTCAGGGCCGAACTGGAAATTCGTAACGGTTCCCCTTTCTCCAATAAATCGCTGGTATCCCTGTCCCTTCCCAAGGAAGTACTGATCTCCATGGTCACCCGCGATGATATTTTATTTGTCCCGGATGGAGCTACGACATTTCAGGAAGGGGATCATCTGACAGTTATGGCTGATTCGGAAGAAATTATGGATAAATTCCGGAAGATGATCAACCCGGCAACATAATTTGCAGTTATTGTTCAATCTTTTCGACGGTACCCTTTTCCCCATCCAACCGGATCAGATCGCCATTTCGAAAACACCTTCGCGCTCCTTTTACACCAACAACGGCTGGAACGCCATATTCGCGGGCAACAACAGCGCCATGGGAAAGAGGGCTACCGATTTCGGTTATAAGCCCTGAAATAATGCTGAAATATGGAGTCCAGCCAATATCGGTAAAGGATGCGACCATGATTTCGCCATCAGAAAGTTTTTCAGCATCAGCAAGAGTATGGATTATCCGTGCCCGCCCAACGACGACGCCGCTGCTTACAGGAATCCCTTTCAGTTGTCCTTCCTGAATTTCAAGGTCAACCCCTTGGTCCAGCGGTTCCGGTATTCCATAACTAACCTCATCAAAAACAAGCTCATTAAGACCTGGAAAAAGATCACGGCGCATGCAGACTTTGGTTTTCCATTTCGGATCATGATCATTAAGCAGTCGCCCGATCTCATCATAAGTCAGGAAATAGATCTGGTCAACATCGTCTAATAACTCTGCTTCCACCATCTGCTTGGCCAGGAACCGGTACCCTTTCCTCACCGTGTTGACCATTTTGATCGAATACGCTTTGGTGATCTCACGATGGGCTACTGCCTTGCGGGCAAGCGGCATCACAGAACGGAGAATGATCCTTTTCACTACCGGGAGATGGGCCATTACCTTTCCTGTCACTTTGTGCAAATCAATCCCGGAATGGTCTGTTTTTCCCTTGCGCACCCTCGTTTGCAGGCTTTGTATAAGCAGTTTCGGCTCCTCTTCCCAGGTTTTTTCCCGCAGTTCTGCTTCCCTGACGCACCGGTGCCCATGCCGGGTAAGAAAAGCTTTGAAAAAACTTGCAATTTCCGAGGAGGATTCTTGTTGGATCATCTTTAGCGCATCTGGCGGATCAGCGCTTAAAAATCTTTCAGCAAATTCGTTGTCCTGCCGGATCAGATCAGCAAAATGCTCAAGTGATTTTACGGCATCGGCGCTTTCGATTTCAGGAATATTCAATAACAACATGGTTGCTACGTGATGCTCCCGGTCTGATGGCCGGCGTTTATTCCCGGTCATAATCCGCATGAAGGCTGAATAAAGCGTTCCTGATTGGGCCGATGTCATCAGGTGATGCCCAAATCCCGTACCCAATCCCAATTGCGCCTTTCCGAGATTTGTATAGATCTGTTGTAAATCACCGGAGGTATCAATCCTGAAATTTGATTCCAGTTTTATTAAATTTTCCAGATGTTTCTTAGCGCTGAATGTAGAGATCATCTGTCGCATAAAATTCAGGACCCGCAATGGAAGAACCAAGTCGGGTTTTGTTTCCGATATGGGAAAAACCTTACCACATATTGCAAACTGTACATCTTCGGTCCTGTTGAGCCAAATGCGTTTCGGGTAATCCATCAGGTTCGTCATATTGATGAACAACCGGTTATAAAACATCTGGATATATCTTGGTGCGGTCCTGTTTTTGAGTTTGAATGCGCCAATTTTATCAGTCAGTACTACCATGCCATAATCAATGGCTTCAGCGGTCACAGAATAGGTGAGGGGCGTTGCCACTCCGGGCATCATCTCTCCGATATTACCCAGCGTCCAAATGTCATTGCTGTTACCTTTTACGGTATCAAGTTCATTGAAATGGACGTCCTGTAATGTTGTTATAGGCCTTACCTGCAACCAGTGCAGGATCCCGGCATGGTCTATGGCCCATTCAAGATCCACGGGCATTCCATGATAGGCTTCCGCTTTTTTAGTCCCTTCGAGAATTTCGTAAAGCTGAGAAGCGGTCAATAGGGCATTATCATTGGAAACAGAGTCTTTCTGGGAATGTTGATGAAGAAGTTGAGGGATGTTTTTTCCACTGCGGTAAACTGAATAATGAAACGCGTCCTTCATGCCACTTACAATTCCTTCACCATGGCCTTGTACCGCGTTAATAATGATGGTATCGCGCCGATTATTAACCGGATTTGCTGAAAAGACCACACCAGCTACCTGTGCTTCGACCATATTCTGGAGGATTATGGAAATGCGAAGATCTGCTTCTTTGTTGAGGTACCCTGAATACGATTGAACCCGTCCGGTTTTGGCTCCATCGATACAGCGAATAATGGCGTTTTTGATTTCACTGTATGTTCCGAGGTTCAGGAAGGTTTCAAACTGACCGGCAAAGGAGGTCTTGAACCCGTCTTCGCTCACAGCTGAGGAACGGACTGCTTTATTCCCTTTACCTAAAGCTTCAAGGTGCTGCTGAAGTATGGTGTCGTCGAGAAATTCTTTTCTGGGATGGATCAGAACGAACGCGTCGGGTACATTCAACCCGATCTTTCTGAGTGTCTGTAACCCTTTTGCTTTACCTCCAACCGGCTCATCCTGTATATCCTGGATAAACTTTATCAAACCAAAGCCCTTCTGTGGTTATTGATCAACGTGATATTTATCCTTGTGAAACCCGAATTCCACCATACCAAGCCCGTCAACCCCATCGAATTTATATGCGCCAATTCCTTCCCGCATCATATATTTATTATCATGGAGATAGGGAAATTCACCATGACGCCAAAATTCCAGGCGATGTATTTTCCCATTTCGGGTCTTTATTTCAACATGACCATGATCAGGGAGGAGCTTTTCACTGGAAACGGTTTCCGGATCAGTGCAATCCACAATCGCGTCGATCGTGCCGTCCTGTAAGGTGATATATCCGGCAGTCAAACGCCCCAAGAACTGCCATTTAATTGTTGTTACAGTCCAGCTAATTCCGGAAGATGATATTCCGCTCATCCAGAAGTGACGGTCCCAGGAACACCAGTTTCGGGAGCCAAAGGAATGATCACGTAAACCGATCATGGATATCGGGAAAGTTGTCTCATCCAGGACGATCGACCCTTTGAGGGAGCCAGTCTGTTCATAATGAACCTGATGGGTGTCTTTCAGCTGATGGAAAAACTCCCGGGTCCATTTTTCAGCGGCAATGGCATCAGCAATAGCTTTATGATCTGAACTTTGCTCAAAATCATATACCGGATGTTGCCCCGCGAAGATCAAATTTGTTTTGCAATAGTGAGCTTTTCCTTCCCGGTCCATAAGGGTACCTTCGAAAAGGATTTGCCATATTTTCCCTTGTTCGATTGGCTTCCATTGCAACGAACCTTGCTGGAAACCAGAACCTTCCGGCCCTGGTGAGGTACTCAGGCCAAAATATCCATAACCTTTCAGAAAGATATCGAACCAGAACTCATTGGGACGTTTTGGTTCACGGAAAGCCATCCGGGTGATAAAAGCATTTCCCACGGTATCGCCACCGTAAAAAAATGAGCTATCGTTTGGGTAAGGATAATCCTGATTGACGTGTTTTTTTTCGAGGTATTCGAGTGAGAGCCGACGATTCTTGGTGTGTCTCACCATCTTACGGGCGAAAGCTTTTTTCAACATCGTTAGGTATTTAACCTAGCAAAATTACTGTTTTTTGTATTTCTTTTTAGGGGATTTTTTCCAATCATTATTGTTTTTAAACTCTTTTTTATTATGGGACTCCCTTTTACCGGTATATTCTTTTCTTCCTTTGAACCCGCGGTCACCCGATTTTGTATTATGGTTATATTCACGACGGTGATTTACAATCGTCTGTTCACCCTCCGTGGTTATATCAACAACAACACTTTTGCCATTGAATTCAGACTCGTGTAATATTCCTTTCAGGTAATCTGCATATTCGCTATCCACTTCGAAAACACTTTCATTTTTTCCAAGAGAAATATCACCAATCCGGATTCTTTTTCCCGGGCTGTTTTCATTGATGAGTTCGATGAGGGTATTGGGATAAAGGCCATCAGCCTTTCCGACATTGATGGAAAGTCGGGTGAAACTGGTCACTTCTTTCCGGTTCCCCTTACGCTCTTCGTTGTCATGCTTATGGTCGTGGAGCTTATCTTCGGTTACATTGATATCTTTTGAATTCCGGTAATAATCAAGAAACCGGTTGAACTCAAGCGCCACGAATCGTTTTATAACTTCCTCTTTTTCAATCCATTCAAGTTTTCTGTAAATGGATGGAAGAAAAGTGTCAATTTCGGAGTTTTCCAGCTCCACATTTTCCATTTTATGGATCAGATTGAATAATTGTTTTTCACATATTTCCCGTCCACCAGGAACTTTGGCGGCCTGAAAGGGTTTTTTGATCAGTTTTTCAATCTGTTTGATCAGGTGTTTTTCTTTCAGGTTAATGATGGCGATGGAAGTTCCTGCTTTTCCAGCGCGTCCTGTTCTCCCACTACGATGAGTATAAGCAGAAAGATCATCAGGCAGACTATAATTTATGATATGGGTCAGATCGTCCACGTCCAGGCCGCGGGCTGCAACATCAGTAGCAACCAGCAACTGTACATGCCTGATACGGAATTTCTGCATTACACTGTCGCGCTGGGATTGCGACAGGTCACCATGCAGGGCTTCCGCGTTATAACCGTCAGCAATCAGCTTATCTGCTATCTCCTGCGTGTCCATCCGCGTACGGCAAAAAACTATCCCGTAAATGGACGGGCAATAGTCAACAATGCGTTTCAGCGCCGTGTACTTGTCTTTTGCATGGACCGTGTAATACAAGTGTTTTATGTTTTCTGCGCCTGAATTCCGGTTGCCAATGGTGATCTCTACCGGGGAACGCATATATTTCCTGGCAATTACGGCCACTTCGTTGGGCATGGTGGCCGAGAAAAGAAGGGTATTACGTTCCGCGGGAACTTCAGCTAAAATATCGTTGATGTCATCGAGAAAACCCATGTTCAACATCTCATCGGCTTCATCCAGAACGACCGTCTTTATCTTGGTTAGTTTGATAGCGCGACGACGGATCAGGTCAAGCAACCTTCCGGGTGTTGCCACAACAATCTGAACTCCTTTTTTCAATGCTTTAATCTGCACTTCCATACTACTCCCACCATACACTGGTAAAATTTTCAGATCATCAATGTATTTGGCGTAATCGTTCAGATCGCCGGAAATTTGCATACAGAGTTCCCGCGTAGGGCAAAGGATAAGCGCCTGTGGAATCGGAAGAGCAGTATCTGACTGCTGGATCAGCGGAAGCCCGAAGGCAGCTGTCTTCCCGGTTCCGGTTTGTGCCAGGGCAACAATGTCTGTCGCGGGTCCCAACAACAAGGGAATAACTTTTTCCTGTACCGGCATGGGATTTTCAAAACCAAGCTCTGTCAGGGCAAGCATGATATCAGTATCGATGCCTAATTCTTTAAATGTCATCATATAAAAATGTATTATGTGCTTTCGGGATTTCCTGAATATGCTCAAACCAGGATAGTACCTGATGGAAAGACAGTACTGTCACGTAAAGTCTGTTGAATGTGCGGGTGGGAAATGATAAAAAGATTATTTTAACCTAAAACACGAATGAATAATGGGGCAAAGATACGACTTTATTTGCAATTGACAATTTACGAGTGACAATATATATTTCAAATCAGCATGATAGATCTGACAACTTATGCTTTTCTACGGATTTTCTTCTCGGATTGGAGCCGTTTGGTTTCGAGCCGTTTTTCTTTTGATGCCTGTGTCGGCTTTGTGGGCTTGCGCTTTTTACGCGGGGTAAGCGTTTTTGTCAGTAAGATATAAAATTTCTCAATCGTCCGCTCTTTGTTCCTCAGTTGCGATCGTTCCGTCTGGGATACAATAAAAAGAATACCTTCGGAGTTGATCTTTCCGGCCAGCTTCGAAAGTATTACTTCTTTTTCCTCCTGGGAAAGAAGGACCGAATGCATCACATCGAAACGCAATTCAATCCGGGTGTTGACTTTATTAATATGCTGCCCGCCCGGGCCACTGCTACGTGAAGCAGTGAAATTGAATTCTGTCGTAAAATCCCGGTTGGCTAATAAATCCTTATTCATAAATCGGATAAAAAGTCTTTTCCGGCAATGAACAATGGCTTCTTCTCATTTGCTAACAACTCATCACCGTGAAAATTGATGAATAGAAAAACTTTCATAAATAGGAGTTGTCATGTCGGTTTTATACCCCTTGGTTAATTTTTTTAATATACTGTTTTCTTTATCCACGAGCGTTGCCCACTCCTCCAGGTAGATCACTTTGTTTGCCTGTTTAAAAATGGTTGAATCCAGCTCGTTCCAGCTATCGACCGGATAAATATGATCTCTCTTGAGATGTTCATCCAGTAAGGTATAATCCCGGAAATAGGCAGAAGAATAGTGATAGGTGAAACCATATTTCAGCCATGAGGGACAGATGATCAATGGCGTCTCTGTTTTTTTATCATGTTGAATATTTTGGATCACCTCTTTCCATCGGCGTTTGTTGTCCACATTGGGATTAAATTTCACCACCATAAGGAAAATGGCAACAATTGCAATCCCTGTTGCCACTCCTCGTGTTTTTTCGATTTTATCAACTGAAATACCAACTAAAAGATAAAAAGCAAGGGATAGGAACACTGTGTACCGGTCAAGGAAAATGGGGATCCTGAAAGAGATCAGGAACATCATGAGATAAGGGGCCAAAAACCATATCCATACGAATATGGTATAGTTTTTTTTTGAATTTTCAACGGGCTTATTCCGTGATATCTGATAAATTAGTCCTGCAACAATTGTAATCAGAAAGAACACCGTCGTGACAGGAGTGTTGCTGTATCGCCATACCATTGTGTACAGATCGGACAAAACCGGCGGTTCAACCCATGTCCCTGTACCGGTAGTGGCAATGAACCTATGCATTAAAACAGGGATATAGGGAGAATAAAGAAGAATGGTTACAGCTATCGAACCCGGGATGTGTTTCAGAAGTTGTTTCCGAAAAATACCGGGGACGAGAATCGTGATCAGTTGAATAAGAATCACAAAGGCCCCGAAAAAGTGAGAATAAAGCAATAGGGCGTTGATCACCGATAAGCAAAACAGGTATTTCCCGTGCTTTTCTTTTTGCAGGCAAAGACAAAAAAGGTACATCGAAATCACGGTCAGTAAAGCAAACAAGGAATATACACGTGCTTCATGGGCAAACAACATGTGATAATTGGAAAAAGTAAAAAGCAGAGAGGCAATCACCCCAACCCGGAACGAGAAAAAATTTCCCCCCAAAAAATAGAGGACAACAGCAGTTGCTATGCTGAAAATGCATGGAAAAAACCTTACTGAGAAGGCGGAGATCCCAAAAAGCTTTATCCAGAAATGTAGTAGGATGAAAAACAAGGGAGGATTGTTTTCTGTTTTCAGCATTTCAAACAGATCATGGCCTGTTGCTTGTGCGAAATAAATGGTGAAGGGCTCATCCATAGCCACATCACGGGCATCAAGAAAAAGAAATTTCAAAACGGCATTAAGCGCCAGTAAGAAAACCGGAAAGATGAAGATATTTATCCACTTCTTCATTTTTTACTTTTTGATTCCCAGTATGGCTAATCCTCCTTCTGCGGTTTCTTTATATATCCGGGGAAGATCATGGCCCGTTTGCTTCATGGCCTGGATCACCCGGTCGAAACTTACCAGATGCCGCCCGTCTGAAAGCAGGGCATACATATTGGCATCAAGCGCCCTGGCCGCACCAAAAGCATTTCTTTCAATACAAGGGATTTGGACCAGGCCCAGGAGCGGGTCACAGGTCAGCCCCAGGAAATGTTCCATGGCAATAGATGCAGCGTACTCAATCTGTCCCGGTGTCCCTCCGAACATCTGTTCTGCCGCGGCGGCTGCCATGGAACTTGCGCTGCCGATTTCTCCCTGGCATCCCACTTCTGCTCCGGAAATGGAAGCATTGTTCTTGATCAGGTTGCCGATCAATCCCGCGGTCGCTAACCCATGCAGGATTTTCTTTTCATTGAAATCATATTGGGTCTTCAGAAGATAAAGAACAGCCGGCATTACCCCGCAGGATCCGCAAGTGGGAGCCGTAACTATTTTTCCACCGGAAGCATTTTCTTCAGCAACTGCCAGGGCATAAGCAAAAGTAAATGCCCTCCGTGCCAGGGTTCCTTTGAAACTATGGGCTTTGGTATTGTATGAAGAAGCTTTACGTGGAAGGTTCAGCCTGCCGGGAAGGACTCCCTCTGCTTCAATACCGCGTTCAACAGAATCCTGCATGACCTTCCAGACGCCAGAAAGGTAATCCCAGAGATCCGGGGGTTCATGCATCTCAACAAATTCCCACAAGGTCCGGCCATTGCTTTCGCACCATTGCAGGATTTCCGCCATTGTGATAAGCGGATATACGATCTTTGAAGCGCTTCGTTTTCCTGTATCACTGATGTCACCTCCCCCGATGCTGTATGTCGTCCATTCCTCCCTGGCATTGCCGGCTTTATCTAACGCTTCAAACCGGAGTCCGTTGGGATGGGCTGATAGAAAAACATCGGGTTCCCAGATGATCTCTACCGGTACAGGGTACATCCCTTCCAGAATGGCTTTATCGGTCATGTGGCCTTTACCGGTTGCGGCAAGACTTCCATATAAGGTCACCCGCGCTTTCTTGATCCCGGGATTTTTTGTTTTGAAAATTTCAGCGGCTTTTCGTGGGCCCATGGTATGACTGCTCGAAGGCCCGAACCCTATTTTAAAAATTTCTTTAATTGATTCCATACATTTTAAGTTATTGGTAATGAACCTTCTTCCCCGATCTTCACCTGAAAATGAGAGAGAACAGGAAAACATTTCAAAGGAAACAAAAATAGAAAAAAAAAGAGGGTTTTGAAACACCCTCTTTATAATGTCGGTTAAATCAGGATTCAGGCATTGGCCGCTTTTTCGACCAAATCTGCCAGACGGCAGGAGTAACCATATTCATTGTCATACCATGCAATGACTTTAACCAAATTACCGCCCAGGATCTTGGTCATTCCGGAATCGAATATCGAGGAGTGGGAATTACCGATGATGTCACAACTGACCAGGGGCTCATCCAGGTATTCGAGGATGCCCTTCATGGAACCATTAGCAGCTGCTTTCATTGCGGCATTGATCTCGTCTTTGGTAACATCGCGGTGTAATTCACAGGTCAGGTCAACCAGCGAACCGTCAGGAGTGGGGACGCGTACTGCAAAACCATCCATTTTTCCATCCAATTCAGGGATGACAAGGCCAATGGCTTTAGCAGCGCCGGTCTTGGTCGGTATGATAGAAATGGCGGCAGCGCGTGCCCGGCGCAAATCTTTGTGAGGAGCGTCAAGAATGATCTGGTCGTTTGTATAACTGTGAATGGTATTCATCAACCCACGTTTTATGCCAAAACTATCATTCAGTACCTTTGCGATCGGGGCCAGGCAGTTGGTTGTGCAGGACGCGTTGGAGATGAACTTCATATTGCCGGTAAGGGTATTGTCGTTGACGCCGATCACAATGGTGGCATCCACATCTTCTTTGTTATCAGCAGGTACAGAAAGCAGTACTTTCCTGGCGCCGGCCGTAATGTGTTTATTCATTTTTTCACGGTTCCTGAAAATGCCTGTACATTCAAGAACGACTTCAACCCCCATGGAAGCCCAGGGGAGATTGGCGGGATCTTTTTCTGCCATAACCCTGAGTTTCTTTCCGTTGATAATCAGAAAATCTCCATCAACTGTAACTTCTCCCGGAAATTTTCCGTGGACAGAATCATATTTTAACAAATGAGCAAGTGTTTTGGCATCGGTCAGGTCATTGATGGCAATCACTTCTACATTATTTTTCTTTAATAAGGCACGGTATGTCAAACGTCCGATGCGTCCGAAACCGTTAATCCCAACTTTTATTGTTCCCATTTTTCTTGTTTTTAAAATTATTAGGTTAAGATTATATGACTACAAAAGTACAGATTATAATGATATGATAAAAACCGTTTTGAAATTTGAAGATACGCTTTATTGTCGTAGTTTTATTGCCAGGGATATAACGCGGGTACCCTCCAAAAATCCCGCATTTTGAAATGTTCATAGAAACCTGTTCATATCAACCATGAATGACAATAATGGATATTTCATCTGACCGCTGAAATCAAAATTATTGACGAATGAAAAAAATATTTGTAGTTTCAGATGGGACCGGCCGTACTGCTGAACAAACCCTCATGGCGGCTTTGACTCAATTTCCAAGCATTGATGCTGATATTATCCTGAAAGGAGAAGTGAGGACTGAACAGCAGATTGAAGAAATCGTGAAGGAGGCAGTAGGAGTGAAGGGGATTATCATTCACACCCTTGTTTCGTCCACTTTACGCGAAAATATTCTTCGCATCAGCCGAATCCATAATATTGATTCCATCGACTTAATGGGGCCATTATTATCAAGGCTTGCACACCATTTTGCGGATTCCCCGACAGGAGAACCAGGTTTGTTTTTCCACCTGAACAAAGAATATTTCAAACGCATCGATGCCATGCAATTTGCATTTATCCATGATGATGGACAACGGTATTATGAGTATGACACAGCCGAAATTTTGCTGGTTGGAGTTTCGAGGACCTTTAAAACACCCTTGTCAATCTATCTGGCATTTAAAGGATGGTTTGTTGCCAATTACCCTATTGTTCCGGGTGTTGAATTACCGGAGATTATGAATAAATTGCCAGCTGGTAATGTCTTTGGCCTCATGACTCAACCTCAGGATTTGTCCAACCTCCGGGAAGCAAGGCAACCGTACCTGGGCGGCTCTACCGCGGAGTATTCCTCCCTTGATAACGTACGCAGGGAGCTAAACTACGCTCAGAATCTTTTCAAACGTTACGAATGGCCTGTCATCCAGGTTACCAATAAACCCATTGAAGAGATTGCTTCCGAGATCCTGACAATAAAACGGAGGATCCATCAACCGGAAAGAATCAAAAGAAAAACGCCTCCAGCGGCGGCAAACCATAAAAATCTAAAATAAATCGTGTACTTTTGTGGTTCAAAAGCATACAATTTCGTTTTCATGTCAACGACTAAATATATCTTTGTTACAGGCGGGGTTACATCTTCGTTGGGGAAGGGGATCATTTCATCATCCATTGCAAAACTACTTGTAGCCCGCGGATTTTCTGTGACCATTCAAAAACTGGATCCTTATATCAATATTGATCCCGGGACCCTGAATCCTTATGAACATGGAGAATGTTTTGTTACGGAAGATGGTGCCGAAACCGATCTGGACCTTGGTCATTACGAACGGTTTTCGAACGTTCCTACCTCCCAGGCAAACAATGTGACGACCGGTGTCATTTATCAGTCAGTGATCACCAAAGAACGCAAAGGCGAGTTTCTCGGAGAGACGGTTCAGGTAATTCCCCATATCACCGACGAGATCAAATACCGCATAAAATTGTTGGCCACTCGTTTTCCCTATGATTTTATCATCACGGAAATTGGCGGGACTGTAGGTGATATCGAATCACAACCCTTTATTGAAGCTGTTCGTCAGTTGCGATGGGAACTTGGCCGCAATTGTGTGGTCGTCCATCTGACCCTGGTACCTTACCTTGCTGCTGCCGGCGAGCTGAAGACCAAACCAACACAACATTCAGTAAAGACCTTATTGGAATTTGGAGTTCAGCCTGACATCATAGTTTGCCGCAGCGAAAAACATCTCACCGAAGGGATCCGTCATAAAATAGCCCTTTTCTGCAATGTGGCGCCGTCCTCTGTGATCGAATGCATCGATGCAGAGTCAATTTATGATGTTCCCATTCTGATGCGGAATGAAAACCTTGACCTGGAAATCCTCCAAAAAACCCTGATGCCATCGGATTCAGTACCTGACCTTACCGATTGGGAACAGTTTTTATATGCCATGAAACATCCGGCCGGAGAAGTAACGATAGGATTAGTCGGAAAATATGTGGAATTAAAAGATGCCTATAAGTCAATCAATGAATCGTTTATACACGCGGGAACCACCAACGGGGTCAAAGTGAAAGTACAGACTTTCCACTCAGAATTCATCAATGAATCGAATGTGGCCGAAAAGTTAGGCGATCTCGATGGTATTCTTGTCGCTCCTGGTTTTGGGGAACGAGGTATCGAAGGTAAAATAACTGCCATCAAATATGTCCGTGAACACAACATTCCTTTTTTCGGAATTTGCCTGGGGATGCAATGTGCCGTGATTGAATTCGGGAGGAATGTTTTAGGCCTGGAAGGCGCTCATTCCACTGAGTTCAATAAATCGACACCCTATCCTGTGATCGATATGATGGAAATTCAAAAACAGATTTCCGGTCTGGGCGGAACTATGCGATTAGGGGCATACCCTTGTAAACTCGAACCCGGGAGCCATATTATGGATATTTATAAAGCTGAGAATATTTCGGAACGTCACCGGCACCGGTTTGAATTCAACAACGAATACCTCGATATGTACAGGAAAGCCGGAATGATGCCTGTGGGAATCAACGAAAAAGACAACCTGGTCGAAATCGTTGAACTAACAGGGCATCCTTGGTTCATCGGAGTTCAGTTCCACCCTGAATTTAAAAGTACCGTAGCCCATCCTCACCCGTTATTCGTCAGTTTTGTCAAAGCAGCTAAGGATTACGCTGCCAGGTAAAGACATTTTTGTACCTTTGCCTCGTTTTCCCAATTCTACTCATGAATAAAAATACTATTATAGGCCTCGTCCTTATTTTTGGGATCTTCATTATTTACAGCTATCTGAATAGTCCCTCCCAGGAACAATTGCTTCAGCAAAAAAGAAAATCCGATTCCACCTGGTTGGCTAACCAGGTCCGGCGCGACTCCACCATCCGGGCCAATGCCCGTCAGCGCGCACTCGATGCCGAATTGGAAAAACAAAAGGTCCTGGCCTCCGGTAAGTCCCTCGATTCCATGACGATCATGCGGATTACCATGAAGGATGAACTGGGAATATTCGCCAATTCTGCAGTTGGGAAGGACACTTCCTGCATCATCGAAAACGATCACTTCCGGTTGAATATATCTTCCCTGGGAGGTAAAATTTCAAGGGTCGAGATGAAAGGTTACCTTACCTGGGATAAAAAGCCGTTGATCCTGATGGATAAAGATTCCCTGCGTTTTGGCCTTACCTTTTTCGCCAATAACCGGCTTATCAATACCGACCGGCTGTACTTTAAACCATACTGGTACAACACTTCTAACAATAACAAAGCTTCTGTTAAAATTACAGGAAACGACTCGGTTCAGCTGGCAATGCGGGTTTTTGTCGCAAGCTCAGATACAACCCTCGATCCGGAGAAATATATCGAATTTTTATATACGATCAAAGGTAATGAATATATGCTGCATTACCAGATCAGATTTCACGGGATGGATGAAGTTATCGATCCCTCCACAAAATTCCTTGTACTCAACTGGAATGATAATCTTAATCAACTGGAAAAAAGTCCCAGGATGGAGCGTATGAACTCCACTTTGTACTACAAGTATTTTGAAGATAAGGTTGATTACCTTTCTGAAACAAAAGATGAAGAAAAATACCTGAAGAATGAAAAAATCAAATGGGTGTCATTCAAACAACAGTTTTTTACCAGCAGCCTTATTGCAGAAGACTTTTTCAGTGAACCCAGGATTAAAACATTATCCTTACCCGGAATAAAGAACTATAATAAATCGATGATGGCGGAAGTCGGGATCCCTTTTAATCCAAAGGAAACAAAAGAGATTTCGATGAGGATGTATTTTGGCCCCAATAAATATTACGGACTAAAAAAATATAAGCTGGACCTCGAAAGGCAGATCCCGTTAGGCTGGAGCTTTATCCCGATGGCATGGATTAACATTTATGCCGTTATTCCGGTATTTACTTTCTTTGGTAATATGGGATTGAATTATGGGATCATCATCCTTATTCTTACCATCCTGTTGAAAATAGTACTATTCCCTATTGCTTACAAAACCTATAAATCTTCGGCTAAAATGCGGGTGCTCAAACCCGATATAGATGAATTAAATAAAAAATTTCCTAAAAAGGAAGAGGCCATGAAAAAGCAACAGGCTACCATGGATCTTTACAAAAAAGCAGGGGTGAACCCCATGGCGGGATGCATCCCAATGCTCTTGCAAATGCCAATCCTGATTGCCATGTTCCGCTTTTTTCCTTCCTCTATCGAACTCAGGCAACAACCTTTTTTGTGGGCTCAGGATCTCTCTTCTTACGATTCAATCTGGAATTTCCCCGGGGGATTTGCCATCCCATGGTATGGCGATCATGTGAGTTTATTTGCCCTCCTGATGACCATTTCAAGCGTTATCTATACCAAAATCAACGATCAGGCCATGGGTTCCTCCCAGCAACAGATGCCAGGTATGAAGACCATGATGTACTTAATGCCGGTGATGTTCCTCTTCTGGTTTAATGACTATTCTTCTGGACTAAGCTATTATTACCTGCTGGCCAACCTGATCACGTTTGCACAGATCTATATCATCCGGGGCACCATTGACGATAAAAAACTGCATGCCCAGATTGAAGCTAACCGTAAAAAAACAGTTAAAAAATCAGGATTCCAAAAACGATTGGAAACCATGGCCAAACAAAGCGGTTATCCTGCAAAAAGAAAATAACTGATTATTGACCGCTGGCATACGTTAAAAACTTTTCCAGCCCCTGTTTTTTTCTTTCATCCATGAAAAATGAGATATTATTTTCCAGGTAATCGAGACAATTATCACAGGGAGGTAATTTATCCCTGAAATAGTCCAGGCACTCTCGTTTATGATCCACTCCGAAAGCCAGGGCATCTTCAAAGGGGCGAATGACGTCGGAAGGCAGTTTGTCACGGGAGATCCAGACTGCAAAAACAAAAGGTAAACCCGTGAACCGGATCCATTCTTCAGCCAGGTCATAGATATAGGGGAATTGTGATCTGAGCCCGAATGTCTTGTCGCCAATTGCAACAACCGATTCCAGTGAAGTGTGTGCTGAAACCTGACCGGGTTGCAGATCCACCCATCCGGGATTGATGTCCCAATATTCTTTTGCAAGGATCCTAACCAACTTTACTGATGTACGCGAATCAGGATCAAGATATATCTTCGTAATCTTTTCCAGTGGCGCTTTCGACAATAACAGAACGGTTTTTACCGGTCTGACTGCCCCGATACAATAACCGGAAATAAAGTGAAAATGTCCGAAATCAGTTAAAGCCCCAACAGGTACAAGGGAAATATCGACAGAATGGGCCTTCAGCTTTTCGGCGCAAATGGCAGGAACATCCAATTCAAGCCTGAAATTTTTTAACAGTCCCGATTCTTTTAACCCATAAACAAAAGGGAAGGTGTTCAGATAGCAGACGGCAGATATTTTCAGAAAGTCCATGCTCAATGTTTAAGTCGCAAAATTAGTGGATTTAACTTTCTATTTCTGATTTCCTGGGAACAATATCATCCGGAAAATAAAAGGGCTTCCCGTCTGCTGACAGACAAGAAGCCCCTGGTTGCAAGGTAATTCCATGAAAAGTTTTTCTGGTTTTTTAGAACCGGGCCCTCAAAGCAATAATGAAATTTCTTCCGGCACATGAAATTCCGGAACTATAAGGACGGTAACGCTGATCAGTGAGGTTTTCTACTCCGGCGCTAACTGAAAAATTATCGGTAAGCTGGTACAAAGCCTTAATATTTAATGTGTACCAGGCTGGTGAATATGGATTTCCATCGTTGTCCCGAGCATATAAATAATCCTTACCACGTTCTTCTTCACAAAGGTTTGCGTAACTGATTTCGCCGTTGTAATTGGCATACAGGTCCAACTCCAGTTTATTGGCCGTATAAGTTAAATGAGTAACGCCGAACAATGGCGCGGCATGGCGAAGCGGGCTCTTGGTCCCGTCATCTAATTCTTCATCACCCTTCTGATAATTGATTTGTGAAGTTAAACCAAATCCTGCCGGAAGTTTCACTTCCAGTCCGGCTTGAATGCCATATATATAAGCATATGACGCATTCTGGATGGCCTGTACTTTACACATTTGTCCATCGTACATGATACTGTCGAGCCCGTTCAGGGTATAATCGCGACGGACCATGGCATTGTTCAAATAGGTATAATAACCGGTAATGTCGATCTTGGCAATTTCTCCGAAAACCTTGGCAATTCCGATTTCCGCATTGTAAGCATATTCAGGTTTCAGATCGGGGTTCGGGACGACTACACTGCCTTCCTGAGAATCAAATATTTTTCCCATATCATCCACATTTGGAGCGCGATATCCTGTTGAAAGGTTCATGATCAGCGACCATTTTTCTGTCGGGTTGTAAACAAACCCCAGGTTTCCTGTCAATGCGCCCTGGTTCAGCTTGGCATCTGAAAAAGGTAAAGGATAAAAATCCAGGTTATTGCTGAAATCGGCATCGAGGATATTGTAGCTGTACCTTGCTCCAGCCTGGATCAGGAATTTTTTAGTTATTTTAAATTGATAACTGAGGTAAGCGGCATATGTCGACCAGGTTGAATTTGGATATCTGCATGCCCCGGTGACTTCACTCCCAGTGGAAATATTCTCATCCGTTCCGGTTGAATTTACATCATCCCATACCACCTCAATGCCATAAAAGAAATGGTGCTTTTGTCCAATTGATTTGGTGAAATCGATGTTGACAGAATACGCGTTGACCTTTTCTATCCGGTGATACCGCATGGATTTCTGAAAATCCCGGTCGACGCGACTTTCCTTGAAAAATTGCTGGGCCAGGCGGATTATCATCTGATCATAGATAACATTGTTGGCGGTGTTGGTGATGGTGAGGCTGTTCATCATCCATTCCTGGGGACCATAATACCATTCTGCGCTTCGCGGTAATCCTTTCTTGGTACGGATCAGGCGGTCGTAACGCGAATAGTTTGTTGTGGTGGAATATTGAAATCCATATTGGAATTCCCATTTATCATTTGGTTTAAAACTGATCTTTTGCATCAGGTTGATCTGGGAATATCCGCTTGGTTTCTGTACCTGCGGATCATCATTGGTGACAACAACATCTGTACTGTCAGCGCGCTCCACATACCACGGTCTCAGATAGTCGGCAGACCCTCCATGACTGCCCATCCTCAGGTCACTGAATTTATTGGCTGAAATGCTGGTAATAAAGGCCCATTTACGCCAACCAACATTAACGTCAAAATGGCCTGTGAATTCATTGTTCGCCGAAGAATATCGGGCCACGGCAGTCCCTTTAACCAGTTGTTTCCCGGTGATGGAATACTGCGGGGCAAGGGTGCGGAAACTCATGACACCGGCAATGGCGTCACTTCCGTATATAACTGAAGCCGGGCCAAAAATCACCTCTGAATTCTCAAAGGAGAAGGGATCAAGTGAAATGACATTTTGAAGGTTTCCGCTCCGGAAGATGGCGGTGTTCATACGGATTCCATCAACGGTATATAAAAGCCTGTTGGTGGCAAAACCACGGATCATGGGACTTCCGCCACCCTGCTGGCTTTTCTGTATAAAAACCTCGCCGGTCGAACCCAAAAGGTCAGCCGTCGTTTGGGGATTGCTCAAAGCCACATCTTTTGGCGAGATGAGCAGGATCCTGGCAGGAATATCCCGCTGGTCCTGATTCCATTTTGTTCCTGAAATCACTACCTGGTCAAGATTTATTGAAGTTTGACCAAGGGTTAACAGGAATTTGGATTTTTCGAGATCCGCGTAACTGGATTTTACACTCTGGTATCCAACCATCCTGATATCAATATTCAGGGCGCCCTGAAATTTTGATATATCGGCCTGACCTTCGGCATTGGTTATGGCAAATGCTTTCGGACTATCACTTGTCAGAGTAACCAGGTCAAGAGGCTGGTCATTGTCCTTGTCCTTGACTGTAACGATCTGGGAAAAACTATTAAAAAATATGCTTAGCAAAAAGCATAAGGTAACGATTTTTTTCATTTTTTTACTTTAGATTAAGTTAAATATAAAAGTTCACCTCTGCCAAAATGCAGGGATGTTAATAATCAACATATTAAGAAATATGAATTATTTAACTTGACCTTGGAGGAGGCACAGGGGGTTCATAAAAAACAGAAGAATATCGGATAAGATTATCTTGATTGTACTCCAATTCATGGCTTTGGTCATCAGGGCGCCAGACGAAATAAAGCGGGAGGTAAAGTGACTTGAAAAATGAGAACAGTTGTTGCTGACTTTCTTTGTTTTGTGGATCGTGTCCCCATGCTTTGGCGACGAGCCCTTTGATTTTTTTGTCAACGGAGGTCTCCTCCTCATCCCATAAACACTGATATAATACGGAATCCCCTCTGGTTTCCGTTTCAACAATGTCATACATCTGGTGGTTGTATTCAAATTCACCTTGTTTTTCCCATCTGAGTTTTTCCCTTGCTTCTTTTTTCGTATAAGCCAGAAGAACGAGACTCTTTTTGTCAACTCCCCCCATGATCTTCTGTTTAATTTCTTTTCTGATATTCCGTTTATAAAGCGTATACCAGGAATAACTAAACAAGATTGGGGCAGTCAAGCAGAGGCAAAGAAATATTCCGATACATTTTTTCAATAGGATTGACCCGATATTTATGGAATAATTAGCAAAGATAAAGATTATCTGAATGATTTAACGCAGGTAGATGAAAACCCAACCAACAGTTTGAAATGGGCCCGTCAATACAATCCGGAAATTTGCTTCAGGGAATAATAGCATCGCAGGTATCCTGATCACTGCCCTGTATGCCAATCTTTAATAGCTGATTGTGAATGGAGATCACTTGTGGGATGAGTAAATGCGACCCGTCATTCAGGATAACGAAATCGGATAATTTTCCTTTTTCCTCGTCCCCGATTTGAAATTGTAGTCTTTGTTTAACCTGCTGACCATCAACATGGTCCCTGTTCATAACCCGGTCAATTGCTATTTCAGTGGGACAGGAAACATGAATGATATAATCGAACTCATCGCGGAATCCGCTTTCTAAAATAATAGCGGCTTCCTGGATTATATAAGGATATCCGGAAAATGACTTGATCCAATTCCGGAAATCTTCCCTGACCAGGGGATGCAGAATTGAGTTCAGTTGCAGGTTTGCTTTTTTATCTGAAAAGACGAGAGCAGCCAAAGACCTGCGATTGACCTGCCGGTCGTTATCAAGGACCCCTGATCCGAAATAATGGGCCACATCCCTGATAACATTTTCCTCAAGGAGGAACTTTTTAGATTCATCGTCTGCGTGATAAACTGGAATTTTTAAAAGCATGAAGATACGCGAAACGGTACTTTTCCCACTTCCGATATTCCCGGTGAGGCCGACTTTAAGCATGAATCAGGGTTTGTTTTGCTGAGTCCGGACAGGATTTGATTTATTTTTCACGCTGTCGGGATTACGTAACAGTGAATCCTTCCCTTTATCTGGTAAAATCAGCAGCGGGAGGTTTGTTTGCCGGGAAATGGGGGAGATGGTAAGCTTTTCGAATTCGAAAAAAAGAGTATCAGGGATCACGAAGAATACATCGCTTGTAAAGCTCGACTGGGCCACGATGTCTTTGCCGATATGGTTTGTAAGCAAATAACCCCTGGCATTGGTTTCAGAATTTCGCAACCGGATGTTCCTAAGACTGATCTCATACTTCCTTTCATGAGGAACAATGAAGCGTTCGGTAATAAAATCAAATCCCTGAACTTTAACCTTTACGGTCAGGGTGGAATCGGAATAACCAATAAGTTTGTAATTTACAGGGATATTGGTGTAACTTAAATGATATTCCAGGGCATAATAATAATCCTTGGAAAGCCTTACCAGTACCCAGATAAATAAAGACAAAATCAGGCATACAATGAAAATTGAGAGTTGGTTTCTGAATTTTACATTCTTGCGCTGACGGGCATTTCCGATGAATTCAATGAAATCGGATTTCAATGGTCACCAAATTACTGGTTTTTAGATGCATCGATGGTTTGGGTGTGATCCATCGCAATAGCCGATTTTTCAACCCTTAGGTGGATCCCGTTTTCCACTTCGATGGTCACTGTAGTATCCTGTATTTCAACGATTTTCCCATGAATTCCTCCAATGGTAATGATTTTCTGTCCTTTCTGAAGGGTTTCCTTGAATTTTTTCTGATCTTTCGAACGCTTCATCTGTGGACGGATAAAGAAGAAATAAAAGACCACAATGATCAATAATAACGGCAGGAATGAATACCAGCCATTTTGTGAAGAAGATCCCTGGCCTTGAGGAGCCATAAGTAGGATGGTTAAAAGAGTTGTCATATTCAAAAAATTTATGATTTAGGGTTTACTGTTCTGATAAGTTATAACGTTTACTTACTATGATTTTTATCCGGGCATTCGCAATCCATTCGAAATATGCCATTTCATTATTTTTCACTTCCGGGGGTTACAACCTGTGCTTTAATCCGTAAAAGGGTTGTGTTGGGCTGGGTATTGGCAACAACTACGATGTTTTTTGACTGGTATCCTCTTTTTCCGGTACTGTTAAAGGCTACTTTTATAATGTTTTCTTCTCCAGGCCTCACAGGGGTTTTGGGAAAGGAGGGGACCGTACAGCCACAGGAAGTACTTACATCGGCAATCACAAGGTCGGACTTTCCTTTATTGGTAAACTTGAAACTGAATGATACTGTCTCACCTTCGAGGATCCTCCCGAAATCATGTTCAGTCTCTTCGAACTGTATGAAGGGCAGATCGGATTGGTCCACTTTCCCATTTGCCGTATTGGGGTTATTCACAATATCGGTTGGAAGTGAACTCTTTTTTGAATTATTATTCCTATCACAATTGCCAAAGAAGAATACGAGTGACAGAGAGAATAAAATGAATAAGATTCTGGGATTCATAAAGTGATATACTTAAAGCTTGGCAAAGATAAATAAAAAAATCGTACTTTTACCATTATGCGTATCTATCTGGTTGGTTATATGGCTTCGGGAAAATCAAATTTGGGTAGGGACCTTGCCGGGATGTTGGATTTTCGGTTTATTGATCTGGATTTGCTTTTTGAAGAACGCTTCAGGATTGCTATTTCTGATTTTTTTGAAAAATATGGGGAAGCTCAATTCCGGTTACTGGAGCGGAAACTGCTCCATGAAACCGCGGCGCTGGATGATGCCGTCATTGCCACCGGAGGTGGCACACCTTGTTTTTCTGATAATATGGATTTTATCAATCAATCCGGCATTTCACTTTATCTTCACTGGGAATTTCCCGTTCTTATGGACCGGTTGAAAAAAGCCCGCAAAAAAAGACCGGTATTGAAAGCTATCCTTATGGAAGACCGTGAGGAAGCAGTAAGGCGTCATCTTGACCAACGCATGGTATTTTACCGCCAGGCCCGGATCGCCATCGAAGGATCACGATTGAATATTGCAGATCTCGCGGACCGGATAAAAGCCTTGAGGATGAACTGTTAATCAATTCTTTTCAGAAGGGCCACATTCTCCACATGCTGTGTGTGGGGGAACATATCAATAGGTTGGCATTGATCCATTGTATATCGCCCGCTCAGCAATAATATATCCCTTGCCTGAGTTGCCGGGTTGCAACTTACATAAATAATTTTGGCCGGGGAGACCGAGAGCAATGTCCGGATCACTTTTTCATGCATTCCCGAACGGGGAGGATCTGTGATGATGATATCGGGTTTGCTGTTCTCTGTAATAAATTCCGGGGTTAATATTTTCTCGGTTTCGCCAGCAAAAAAATGAACATTTTCAAGCCGGTTCAGTTTCGCGTTCGATTTCGCATCTTCAATGGCAGCAGGTATGGATTCAATCCCAACCACTTTTTTCACCAATGGGGCCATGTAATTGGCAATTGTACCGGTACCGGTATATAAGTCATAAACGATCTCGTCGCCCATGAACGCTGCAAATTTCATAGCCGTCTGATATAAGTTGACTGCTTGTCGCGAGTTGGTCTGATAAAATGAAACGGGACCGATCCGGAATTCCACATCTGGATCCCCGGTTTTAAAGGAGGGCATCCTTTCAGTCATATATTTTTGGCCAAAGAAGTGGGTTAGCGTAAGGTCATTGATGACATCGTTTTTTTTGGGATTGATAACATAATAAAGGGAAGTGATCTGTGGAAATGCCGCGAGCATCTCCGTCAACATACCGGCAATGGTTTCATCTTGATCTTCTCTGAAAACGAGGATGACCAAAAGATCACCGGTTGTCGTGTTGCGGATGATCAGGTTGCGCAGCAAGCCTGTCCAGGTCCTGACATCATAAAATGATAATCCGTGCCCCAAAGCATATTTTTTGGCAAATAACCGGATGTCATTGGACGGGGAGGGCTGAAGATAACAGTTTTTTATATCCAGGACCTTATCGAATAACCGTGGAATATGAAATCCGAGTGCGTTCATCTCTATTTCGGATAACGGTCCATGAGGATCATCCCGCGTAAGCCACCGGTGATTGGAAAAGGTATATTCAAGCTTGTTACGATAGTACTGTTGTTCAGGCGATCCGAGAATCGGGAGAATACAAGGTTTTTCCAATTTTCCGATCCGGACCAGGTTGTCTTCAACCTGTTTCTGTTTATAAAAGAGCTGATCTTTATATCGTAGATGCTGCCATTTGCAACCCCCGCAGGTTCCGAAATGTTCGCAAAAAGGTTGAACCCTTTTATCACTGTATTTGTGAAAATGGATGGCACGACCTTCTGCAAAGGATCTTTTTTTTCGCGTCACCTGGATGTCAACCACATCGCCCGGTACAGCGTATGGGACAAAAATCACCATGTCGCCGGCACGCGCAACGGCATTCCCTTCTGACCCCGCATCCAGGATCTCTACGTTTTCAAACAGAGGTAAGGGCTTATTATTTCTGGTCATAATTCCTGGTCCTCTTCTTATAATGAGCCGAATCTCCCCATTCTCCGTATGCAATCTCGTCGCCGGCCATAAAGATGCGGGCCTCGAGACATCCTCTGCATTCAGCGGCTTCTTCATCAATGCAGGGCTTATTCTCATACAGCAGATAATCTTCCCGGTATTTGACGGGCGTAAGGTTGGGCATGATCACATTGGCTCCTGCCATCAGGGCCTTCTCCCGACCTTGTGGATCAATCGTCTGCATGGCGGTAGTTGCAGCAATGTTGATATCCTTCATCAGGATTCGCAATAATGCAACCATTTTCAGGGAAAGGTCAAACCTTTCTTTAAGGGGTAGCAACTGATCCCGATATTGGTATAACGGGGTATCCTGATGCTCGATGTAAGGCCCCATGCCAACCATATCAACATCGAAATCATGGAAAAAGAGAAGATCATCGGCCAGATCTGAAAGGGTCTGATAAGGTAAACCAATCATGACCCCGGTGCCCACCTGATATCCTGTTTTTCTGAGCATTTCCAATGCTTCCAGACGTTTTGCATAAGAATGGTGACGATCCATGGGATGCAAACGCGAATACAACGCCGGGTTTGAAACTTCGATCCGTAACAGGTAACGATGTGCTCCCGCTTCGAACCACCGCCGAAAGGTTTCTTCACTTTGTTCACCCAACGACAGGGTGACATGAAGCTCCCCATTGGTTTTCTGATGGATTTTTTTCAGGATGGATTCAATATGGTCCACGTAGGCCTTCCCGGATTGTTCACCGGCCTGGACCACAAGGGAAGCATATCTGCTTTCATAAGCAAAATCCACAGCCTCCATCACTTCTTTGTCCGTCATGCGATAACGGGCATAACGCGGGTTCCCAGATCTGATCCCGCAATAAAAACAGTTTTTTGAACAAAGGTTGGAATACTCGATCAATCCTCTGAAATAGACTTTTTTTCCGACGCCTTCAGCTTTTACCTGCTGAGCCAATTCAAACACCTGCTTTTTTTCTTCCCCCGTGGATCCTAATAAAAGAATCAATTCTTCTTTAGATAAAAAGGATTTTCGTAAAATATTTTCAACATTTATTTCCACAGGGGTTAATTTTAAAATAATTTAGAGGGAAGTGAGTTGGTTTTTGCAAAATTACTACATTTACATGACAATTGATAATCCCTTACGGTTATGGATGGCGTGATAAAGATTGTGTTGGTAGATGATGATAAAACCAGTATCCTGACGCTGAAAACGTTACTGACAAATAATTTTCAGAACATGGATATTGTCGGTGATGCTTATAGCGTCAGCGAAGCAGTGCCTCTCATCGATAAGGTTAAGCCAGAACTGGTTTTTCTTGATATCAACTTGCCGGATGGCGAAGGGTTTGATGTAATAGAGCGAGTGACATTTAAAGAGTTCCGGGTGATCTTCATTACAGCATTTGACAAATATGCCGTCCGTGCCTTCGAATTTTCTGCATTGCACTACCTGGTGAAACCGATCACCCTGGAGATGCTTGAATCAGCCATTAACCGCTTCAGGGACCTGAAAGTTGAAGAGATTGATAACCGGATTACTGTTCTTCGCGATAACCTGAAAACCAAAAATGAAAAGATCATTATCCCTTCAACCGATGGTTTGAATATTGTCAGATTAGCTGACATTATACGACTGGAGGCCAGTGACGTTTATACACTTTTTTACCTGACGAATGGGCAACGGTTTGTCGCTTCAAAACCACTGAACAACTACGAAAAGATATTGGAAGATCTTCCATTTTCACGCATCCACAGTAAACACCTGATCAACCTCATGTTTGTTAAAAGATATATCAAGGGCAAAGGAGGATCAGTCATTCTGGAAGACAATACGGAAGTGGAAGTCTCTGTCCGTAAAAAAGCTGATTTTATAGAAAAATTAAGGAATTACGCCCGCTACGTTTAAACGTTGAAACGGATATGTAAAATATCCCCGTCGCCAATTACATAATTTTTTCCTTCTATAAATAATTTCCCATTTTCTTTACAGGCATGCTCACTTTTAAGCCGGATGAAATCATCATATTTCATCACTTCTGCCCGTATAAATCCGCGTTCCAGGTCGCTGTGAATGACACCGGCAGCCTGCGGTGCATTCATACCTTTTTTAATGGTCCATGCGCGAACCTCCTTGGGCCCGGCGGTAAAAAAACATTGCAATTGGAGCAGGCTGAATGCCGATTGTACCAGCCTGTTTACCCCTGGTTCGGTAAGCCCGGCATCAGAAAGAAAAGCATTTCTGTCTTCTTCGCTTTCCAACTCGGCAATTTCTGATTCCATCTTCGCGGCAATGGTTAATACAGGCGACTTCTCGCCGCGGACCAATTCGATAAAACGGGCGGAATAGCTGTTACCCTTCCCAGCCGAATGATCTTCAACATTGCAAATGTACATGACTGGTTTCTCACTCAGAAGGAACATATCATCGACAATCTTATGATCTTCTGGAGAGATGGACAGGGTCCTGACCGGTTGAAAATTTTCAAGGTGCGATTTTATTTGCAGCAGGATTTCCAATGCGTGTTTGGCCTCTTTCTCTCCGGCCTTGATCAGCTTTTCCGTCCGGATAATCTTTTTCTCCACCGATTCAAGATCCTTGACCTGAAGCTCCAGATCGACTATCTCTTTATCCCTGACAGGATCAACTGACCCTTCAACATGGGGCATCATGGGATCATCAAAACACCGGATGACATGGATCAGGGCATCCACATTTCTGATATCTGCCAGAAATTTATTTCCCTCGGTATGACTTCCTCCTTTTGATAATCCTGGTATGTCAACCATCTCGACGGTAGTAGGAACGATCTTTGCCGATTTGATGAGTGCATCAATGGCATATAAACGTTGATCCGGCACATTCACAGTCCCGAGATTCGATTTGGTCCCTGAAAATGCAGCCTGGTGCGTCTCCGCCCGGTTATTCGAAATACAGTTGAAGAGAGTGGTTTTCCCAGAACCGGAAAGACCGATGATCCCACATTTTAATGACATATATATTGATTTTGAACTGCGAAGATAGTAAAATCAATAATTTCTTTTTATCTTTGCACCCCGTTTTTCAAGGGTAAAAACGATGACGTTCTTTATTAAACCCCTTAAAACAAAAAAATGTTAAACCCGGTGTGTATCGGATTATGATACAACCATAAAGATTAATTGAATGACTCCTGAAGAAACCAACATGAACTTGGAGCAGAATCCTGAACCCAATGTTGAACAAACTATTAATGTTGAAGCGGAAGCCACACCTGTTGAAGCCCCCATCGTTGAAATGGTAGTCGAAACAGCGCCTGTGCCCGTAGCGGAAGCTCCGGCGCCATCACCCAAAAAAGCCCAGTTATCGAATGAAGAATTGAAGGATTTCGATTGGGATTCCATCGGAAAAAAACACGAGATTTATTCCACAGACGAACGTCGGAAACTTGAAGAAGTATATGATCAGACCCTTCGTGCCGTTCAGGACCATGAAGTAATTGAAGGGACGGTCGTTACCATGACCAACCGCGAAGTTGTCGTGAACATCGGATTTAAAAGCGATGGCGTTATCCAAATGAACGAATTTCGCTACAATCCTGATCTGAAAATAGGTGATAAGGTTGAAGTGTATGTCGAAAACCAGGAAGATACCAGCGGTCAGTTACTCCTTTCTCATAAAAAAGCCAGGATACTGAAATCATGGGAACGCATCAACGATGCATACGAAAAACAGGAAATTATCAAAGGATATGTAAAATCGCGTACAAAAGGTGGACTTATTGTCGATATTTTTGGCATTGAAGCATTCCTTCCTGGTTCGCAGATTGATGTGAAACCCATCCGCGATTATGATGTATTTGTTGACAAAGTGATGGAATTCAAAGTCGTGAAGATCAATCACGAATACAAAAATGTCGTTGTTTCCCATAAAGCCCTTATTGAAGATGAACTGGAAGCCCAGAAAGCTGAAATCATCAAGAAACTTGAAAAAGGCCAGATCCTCGAAGGAACGGTTAAAAACATCACCAGCTATGGCGTATTTGTTGATCTGGGCGGCGTCGATGGCTTGATCCATATCACCGACCTGAGCTGGGGACGTATCAATCATCCCGAAGAGATCGTTAAACTTGACCAGAAAATTAAAGTGGTTATCCTCGATTTTGACGACAATAAAAAACGGATTGCCCTGGGTCTTAAACAACTTACCCCGCATCCCTGGGATTCTCTTGATCCAAATCTCAAGATTGGCGATAAAGTAAAAGGAAAAGTGGTTGTGATCGCTGATTATGGCGCCTTTGTCGAGATTAATACGGGAGTTGAAGGCCTTATTCACGTTTCCGAAATGTCATGGTCACAGCACCTTCGTACTGCCCACGATTTCCTCAAAGTAGGGCAGGAAGTGGAAGCTGTTATCCTTACTCTTGATCGTGAAGAGCGCAAGATGTCAATGGGCATCAAACAACTGATTCCTGATCCCTGGACCAACATTAAAGAAAAATATCCGCTGAAATCAAAACATACCGCAACTGTACGCAACTTTACCAACTTCGGCATTTTTGTGGAACTGGAAGAAGGTGTTGACGGTCTTATTCATATTTCAGATCTCAGCTGGTCAAAGAAAATTAAACATCCCGCCGAATTCACCAAAATTGGTGAAAGCATTGAAGTTATGGTACTTGATGTGGATGTTGATAATCGCCGCCTGAGCCTAGGCCATAAACAACTTGAAGAAAATCCATGGGATGTATTCGAAAGTGTTTTTGCTGTTGGCTCTGTCCACAAAGGGACCATTGTCAGTATGAATGATAAAGGAGCCATCGTAGCCTTACCTTATGGTGTTGAGGGATTTGCGCCACTTCGTCACCTTGTCAAGGAAGATAACACGACCGCAAAAGAAGAAGATGCTTTGGATTTCAAGGTGATCGAATTTTCAAAGGAAAATAAAAAGATCATCCTTTCGCACAGCAAGATCCACCAGGATGAGGTGAACGCGGAACGGAATAAAGAAGCTAAAGTTGGCCAGAAGAAAGAAAAGGATACTAAAAAAGCAGTGAAGAAAATCAAGGATAACCTGGAGAAAACTACGCTGGGTGATATTGATGCCCTGGCCAATCTGAAAGCCGATATGGTTGCAGCAGAAGAAAAAGCCGCTAGAAAAATCGTGGAAGAAAAAGAAGAAGAAAAACCTGAAACGACGGAACCTGAAACGACGGAACCTGAAACATCAGAACCTGAAGCATCAGAACCTGAAACATCAGAACCTGAAACATCAGAACCTAAGGCTGAATAACTTAATATGACTTTTTCGTTGATGGTATTGGGGAGCAGCGCAGCAGTCCCGACCAGCAACCGCAACTTAAGCGCCCATCTGCTCAATGCAGATGGGCGCTTCTTTTTGATCGATTGTGGCGAAGGGACCCAGTTCCAAATACACAAGTACCATGTTTCCTGGCAGCGTATCCACCATGTTTTTATCAGTCACCTGCATGGAGATCATTATTTTGGACTGATTGGACTTTTAAATACCATGCACCTTCTGGGCCGGAAAAAAGAGCTCCATCTATATGCTCCTCTCTTGCTCCGTGAAATGCTGGAACTTCAATTTTTAGCATCCCAAACCACCTTGAGTTACTCCCTTGTTTTTCATCCTTTAAACATGCTGGCTTATGATACGCTTCTGGATGAAGGACACATATCGGTATATAGTTTTCCTTTGAAGCACAGTATTCCAACCTGTGGTTTCCTTTTTCGTGAAAAAAAAACGCCAAGAAAAGTCCCGTTTCCCCGGTCTTATGCTTACTGTAGCGATACTGCTATGTCAATGCAGATCGTCCCCTGGATAAAGAAGGTTGGTTTGCTTTATCACGAAACTACATTCATGCAGAACATGGAAAAAGCAGCGGAAGAAAAATTTCATTCGACATCCATTCAGGCTGCCACCATTGCACAAAAAGCCCAAGTGAAAAAAATGATCATAGGCCATTTTTCTGCCCGTTATGAAGATCTTTCCCCTATGTTGGATGAGGCCAGATCGGTCTTTCAGGAAACCTTTCTGGCTGAAGAAGGAATATTTATAGAAATCTGATTAATCTGTCTTAAATCCGGTTCAGACTGCCTGTTATATGGTTTATTCTTTATACCCGGTTTCTTCTATCGCCGTAATGCATCAAACAGGATCTCAATAGGATGAAAAGCAGTCCGGCCGGTACCATCCATGATCTGATGCCTGCATGATGTTCCCGGAGCGGCAATGATAACATCCTGACCCGCCTTTCTTATTTCCGGAAAAAGAACAAGTTCCCCCACCTTCATGGATACTTCGTAATGCTCTCGTTCATAACCAAAAGCGCCAGCCATACCGCAACAACCTGAGTTGATCTCTTCAACGGTGTAATTGAGAGGTAGTGATAACATCTTCCTTGTTGTCGCAACAGAGCCTAAAGCCTTTTGATGACAATGACCATGAAGTTTGATGTGTTTTTTCTCGGAGGTGAAAAGGTTAGCCGGATTCCTGTCACCTGTGGCCATCACCTGAAGGATGAATTCGTCAAACAAAAAAGTATGTTTCGCCAGTTCCAGGGCGTCATTTCTTAATGAAGGGCCTACCAGATCGGGATATTCATCTCGAAAAGAAAGAATGGCCGATGGTTCGATACCTATCAGTGGGGTTTCTTCAGTAACCAGATCTTTGAACTTTTTAACATTCCTGTTGGCTAACTTTTTTGCTTTTCGGATCAACCCCTTGGAAATAAATGTACGCCCGCTTTCTTCATGATCTGTTGTTAATACGGCATATCCCAGGGCTTTCAATAGCTGAACGGCTTTAATGCCAATGGGAACATCATTATAATCAGTAAATTCATCGATAAAAAGATAAACCGATGGAACCTTGATATTTTCCTGGGAACCTGGTTCATGAGCCAACCATTTCCGGAAGGTGGAATGATACAATGCTGGAATATTTCGCTCTTTGGCAAAACCTAAAGTCTGTTTTATAATTCCGGATAAGATACGGTTTTTCAGGAAAAAGTTGAAAATTGATGGAACTATTGAACCCAACCGGTTTATCGCGGTAATATGGGCGATCAGGTTCGATCGTATGGGCACTCCATGGGAATCGTAATAATGTTGAAGGAATTCCGCTTTAAGCTTAGCAATATCAACATTCGAAGGGCATTCCGACTTACAAGCTTTACAGGAAAGGCAAAGGTCCATCACCATATAGATTTCAGGGTGATCAAACGGATTCTTTCTTGTAGAGTGAGTGAGAAATTCGCGGAGAATGTTTGCCCTGGCACGAGTGGTGGTGTTCTCATCCTTCATGGCCATATAGGAGGGACACATCCGACGTCCGGTGATAATGGTGTTCCGGCAATCGCCAGAGCCATTGCATTGTTCGGCGGCCCGGAGGATTCCATGGCTGTCCGAAAAATCAAAATGCGTTGGAATCTCCCGGACTGGCTTCCCGGGCTCAAACCGCAACTGGGTATTCATCCTCGGCGTGTCGGTGATCTTGTTCGGGTTAAAGACCCTGTTTGGGTCCCAAAGCGCTTTAATCTCTTTCAGAAGTTGGTAATTATGATCTCCGAGCATCAGAGGGATGAATTCGCCACGCAACCTACCATCCCCATGTTCTCCCGACAATGATCCTTTATATTTTTTTACCAGTTTGGCGGTTTCCTGAGCTATGGTATGGAATAATTCAACATCGACAGGGTCTTTCAGGTTTAATACCGGCCGGAGATGAAGTTCGCCGGAACCGACATGGGCATAATAAACACAAGCGAGCCCAAGCCTTTCAAGAATTTTATCGAATTCATTAATATAATCAGGCAGGACTTCCGGGTTTACCGCCGTATCTTCTGTGACCGGAACTGGTTTGCGGTCACCCGGATAATTGGAAAGGACACCCAACCCTGCTTTTCGTAAATCCCATACTTTTTTAAGATCTGGTGGAAAAACGATCGGAAAATGATATCCAAGGTCTCTTTCGCGCATTTCTGCCTCGAGTTCTTTATAAATCTGGAGTATTTCCTCTTTTGTCTCTCTGGCAAATTCGATGATCAGGATAGCGCCGGGGTCTCCTTGGATAAAAAAACGGTTTTGTCGCTGTGTAATATTATCCCGTGTACAATCCATGATGGCTTTATCCATCAGTTCCACCGATCCTGGCTTGTATTTCAAGGCCACCAGGTTGGCTCTCAGGGCATCTCCGACTGAATTGCAATGAACACAGATCAATGCTTTCTCTTTCGGGGGTAAAGGGACCAGGTTCAACCGGATCTCGGTAATAAACATCAGTGTCCCTTCTGATCCTGCAATCAACTTGCAAAAATTGAACGGATCTGTTTTATCCAGGACCATGGCATCGGCAAATGGTTCAGTATCAAGCAACAAATCCAATGCATATCCTGTATTTCTCCGGTGAATGGATGGATCCGGGTATTCCTGCCGTATGGTCTGACGATTTTCAGGATTCGTTAAAATTTCACGGATCTGCTGATATATTTTGTTTTCCAGTTTTTCTCCCTGGCATTTTTGACTGAATTCAGGAAGTGTAAGTTCCTTGAATTCCACCTCCGAACCGTCACTCAGGAATCCCTTAACGGAAATCACATGGACACGGGTACTTCCGTAAAGAATGGAATGAGCGCCACATGAATTGTTACCTACCATGCCTCCCATCATGCAACGGCTGGATGTGCTGGTTTCGGGGCCAAAGAAAAGTCCGTGTTTTTCCACCTCTTTATTTAATTCGTCGAGGATCACTCCGGGTTGGACCCGTGCCCAATGCTCACGCGGGTTGATCTCGAGAATGTCAGTCATGTGCCTTGATACATCGACCACAAGACCTCCACCAACCACCTGGCCGGCTAAAGAAGTACCCGCTGTCCTGGGGATGAGTGAAAACTTTTCGGATTGTGCCAGGCAGATCAGTTTCTTAATATCTGTATCATTTTTGGGACGGGCAACGCCCAATGGGATTTCCCGGTATGCTGATGCATCTGTGGCATAAAGGATACGTGACGTATCATCAATCAGGATCTCTCCTTCAAATTGCTGTTGAAAAACTGTTAATTTAAAATGTAAATTTTGCCGGTCGTTCATTTTATTTTTTTCATCAGATCAAAGAAGGCCGTTTCATTTTTTATTCCTTCAAATTCCGGTTGGCCCAATAAACGGTTTTTATCGGAAAACCCCTTGGATACGGCTTCTTCAAGCTTCTTCATCGCCTGCACTGTATCATTGCGTTGCATCAGTATGACGGCTTTAAGATAATAAGGTTCCGGATTTTTCGGATCGGCCAGCTGATATATCCCGACAAGTTTTTCTGCCATTTCAGCATTTCGCTGATTCATGGCAGCGTTGACATTGGAATAACAAAGCAAACTTAGAAAGGCGCCCAACCGGGCATTCATCAAAGTGTCCTCCGGATTCATTTTGGGATTTGTCATTGTCAGTTTTTTGATCCTTTCTTTCCACCAGGAAATGTCTTTCGAGAAAAGAGCTTCCATTAATTCCTGCTGTTCATTTTTTTCCTTCTTCAGAATTTCATCGTGATAGGAAACTTGTTTTTTATAGACAGGATTTTGCGCTATCAATTCTGATTTTTTTCGAAAAGGTGTAGTATTGCGTAAACCATCTGCCGATTGAACCGCTAAATTGCATATCGCAGAAGCTTCAATCAGGCGGTTTCTATTCTTTAAGCTGTCGATCCTCATTTGTAACGCACCCAGAAAAAGGTCGATCTGTCGGTCGTCCTTCTTTATCCGGTTATCTTTCATGGCATTGAGAATATTCCATCGGAACCCATCTTCCATAACCGCTGCGGGTGGCCAGGTGTGAGGTCCGGGAAAAGTCAGTATGTAATGTCGTAATTTCATGATGCCCAACATCCCATCTAATTCCATCATCTCATTCAGGTTGAAGTCGGCCGCTCCTACAATACCGAAATAATCAAATTTGTAAAGAGGTGGCTGGTTCCCTTGTGGAAACCCTGCCCCGCATCCAATGACCGATTTGACACGAGGATACATCATGGCAGCTAAACAGGCAATCCTGGCCCCTCCCGAAAAACCCATTACATATTCCTGATTGGTGTCAACCGGGAAACGGGTATTTATTTCTTCAAACATTCCGGAGAGAATGGCAGCGATCTGATCATTATTCAATCCGTTGTGCGAATCGTTCGATCCTAAGATAATAAATCCGTATTTCTCAGCTAATTCCTGGTACATTTTTACCGGTGTCAAACCGGAACCATGAGAATCAAAGGCCAATATTACCGGGTAACATTCAGCGGATACTGGGGCATGGTTTTTTTCGACAGATGCATCCGGGGAATTTCCAGCTGAGTTTTTCTTTGTATCCGGATGAAGCGATGTGGGGAGGTAAAGGGCATAGGAAAGATCCGGATTTTTGTAGCAGATTATTTTTTCGTGGATTACTCCGGATTTTGGAAGAGCGGGCGGGGAGGATAATTCCTTCCCTTTATTCCCGGAAGCGCATGAAAAGCAGGAGAGAACTGCCAACGGGAAGATAAATAATAATATATACTTTGTAATTCTTTTCATAAGAAAAATATAGGTTTCTTTTCGAACTTGAGCCGATCAAATATTTTATTCAATCCCACATGATTGGTTTCGTGTTTAAAAGTAAAGAAAAGATCATTAAAAATGAAAGTGGTCCTATTTCAATCATTCTCACGAATCAGAAAATCAGTATGGTCAAAACAATCCCTGAAGAAATTCCTTCTTAGTCAGGTGAGCAAAATAATCATCCATTTTAAACCGTTTGAGCGCTTCCCTGATGGATTTTTCCTGGTGGGCGATCCCTGTCAGTGCTGCTTCAATCTCCCCGGTCTCCATTTTGTTAAAGTAATCTCCGAATATTTTAAGATGTAATATAACCCCATTCTGCACGTCAAGGTCGAATTCAAGGGTGCCACTTTTTTTAGTCCGGAGTATTTTCCTGAAGTTATAGTTAGGAGAATAACCAAAATTCCACTCCCAGGCGCCATATTTACTTCTAACCAATTCGTGGATATTATCCTGATCTTCTTTGGTCAGCTCAATGATCCTGGCATCCGGATACTTTTCAACCACATGGGCTTGGACCAGATCAGCAAACCGCATTACATCCATCGTTTCTTTCAGGTGTTCACTGATGTTGGTTACACGGCTGCGAACTGATTTTACAGACTTGTCCTGGAATTTCAAAGGATCGGCATTAAGAGCCTGTGTGAGATTCGACATTTGAGACGAAAATAACAGTGTTCCATGGTGCAGAATCCTGTTTTTCCAAATGTGTTCAGCATTTCCGGAAAACTTTTTTCCATCAATGGTGAGGTCATTCCTGCCTTCAAATTTCGCATCAATCCCCATCTTCTGTATAACTTCCAGGATGGGTAAAGTATATTTTCTGAAATCAATGAGGTTCTCCTGCTTTCCGATTTTAATAAAAGTGAAATTCAGGTTTCCCAAATCGTGAAATACAGCCCCACCGCCACTAAGCCGCCTAACCACCGGGATGTTTTGTTTTTTTACATAATCAACATTTATTTCTGCAAGTGTGTTCTGATGCTGACCAACAATAATGCTTGGGGCATTTCGCCAAAGCATGAACGAATCTTCTTCGAAATGTTTTAAAACATATTCTTCGGTTGCCAGGTTAAAATAAGGATCTGTACTGCGGCGCTGGATGATTAACATGATAAAAAATTTGTGGCAAAGTTAATGTTTTTGCTAATGTTGGCTTATTATGTGATACGTCTTAAATAATATGGATGATGATCCTGACAAACGCAACCGATAAAAAAGTACCTTTGCATCTGTAATTTGCCATACATGAACAGATTGACCTATTATTTCTTTCTCTTTTTCCTGGGAATTTTTAAAATTTTTCCTTTCAGGGCGCTTTATGCTTTTTCGGACCTGGTATTTTATATTGTTTATTATTTAGTCGGGTACCGGAAAAAAGTCGTCATGGATAACCTGAGAAACTCATTCCCTGAAAAGGATCCACGGGAAATAAAAAAAATCGCAAAGCAGTTTTATCACCACTTGGTTGATATCCTTGTCGAAAGTCTCAAAGGATATACAATGAAAGAAGAAGACATCGTTAAACGATACCAATATTACAATACCGGTATGCTGGATGACCTATACCGGAAGGGTAAACATGTGATTTGTGTCACCGGGCATTATGGAAATTGGGAGTGGGGAGGGATCGCTTCAGGTACCCAGTTACTCCATAAACCGGTTGGGTTCTATAAACCGCTGTCCAATAAATTCATTGATGATTATCTTCAGGGAACGCGTGCTAAGGGAAGGGCGCTCCTGGCATCAATCATGCATACCGCGGAAATATTTAAGACATCATGGGATGAACCCGCTATTTTTTATATGGTTGCAGATCAAAGTCCTTCTACTCCCCGTCTTGCTTTCTGGGTGCATTTTCTTAACCAGGATACAGCTACATTACATGGGCCGGAAAAATATGCCCGGTTACATGATATCCCAGTAGTTTTTGCAAGAGTCAAAAAAATTAAACGGGGCAACTATACGGTGACCTTCGAAATGCTGGAACCCAATCCTCCCACAACCGAAAAAGGCTACATAACATCACGGTATATGCAGATGCTGGAAGAAGAAATTAAATCCGAACCGGCTTATTATCTTTGGTCACACCGGCGATGGAAGTTGAAAAGATAAAGCCTAAAGCAACCCGCCATTTTGGTATATAGCTAATTGCGCATCGTAGAACTTATTGATCCTCGCGATTTTATTTGTCCCGGTATGGATCAACGTACCTTCAAGAAAATCTACTGATATATGGTCCCCATTCTTAAGCCCTACAGGTTCAAGTGAACCCGGTTTATAGGTCAGGATGGGAAGCGCAGCGTTGATCGCATTCCGCTCATAAATTGCGCCATAGGATTCTGCAATGATGCAACTGATTCCTAAGGACATAAAACAGTCAACTGCTTGCTGGCGGGAACTGCCAGCCCCGAAATTCTTCTGTGTGATGACGATGTCTCCGGGTTTTGCTTTCTTTGCAAAATCCTCGAAGCCCTTCAGGTTATCAAATGTATATTGTCCCATCTCCTTGATATCAGTGATGGTCAGATAGCGATTATGAAAAATCATATCCGTGTCAATATCATCTTTCGGGATGATCCACACGTTCCCTTCTACAATGACAGGTTTGTCAACCTTGATTTTTAGGTGAGGTTTGGCTGTCGGTCCATCCTTTTTTCCGGTCGTCTGGAAAACGGCTGGGTGGTCAGGGATCTGATCGGGAGTAGTGATGGATCCTGCTACGGCTGAAGCAGCAACGACGGCAGGAGAAGCGAGGTAAACTTGTCCTTTCCCCTGTTTTCCTTCAAAATTACGGTTCCCCGTACTGATGGTGATCTCTCCGGGGCCATTTTGACCAACCTGACCGGCGGCACAACCAGCACAACCAGCATTTGAGACCAGAGCGCCAGCTTCTTTGAATATAGATATCAAACCCTCTTCCATGGCCTGTTTCCACACAGAATCAGTTGAAGGAACGATTTTCAGGACAACGCCAGGGGCAACTTTCCGTCCTTTAAGGATCCCGGCTGCCGATCGCAGATCTTCAATCCTGCCATTGGTACAGCTCCCGATAAAACCCGAATCGATTTTTTGATGACGGACCTTTTCTAAGGCGATATCGTCATGAGGATGACCGGGTTTCGCAACCATAATTACAAATTTTTCAAGATCAAGATCGAAAACCTCTTGGTACTTAGCATCAGGATCAGCAGTGACCGGAGAGCAATCTTTTCCCGTGATCATTTTCAGCTCTTTCAAAAGGTAAGCGGAAGTCGGGAACAGAATGATGATTGCTCCCATCTCAGTCCCCATGGAAGAGATGGTGATACGTTCAGCCAGGGTAAACTTCTCAACTTCTATTCCATATATCTCAACAGAGCATCCCAGCAATTTGTTGGCTCCGAATATGGATAACATATTCAAAATTATATCTTTAGCTGATAATCCGGCAGGCCTTTTACCATGAAGGTTGATTTTGACGGAGGGTGGTACTTTGAACCATACCGCACCTTTTGCCCAGGCAGCAGCAATATCCTGATCGCCCATTCCCTGGCCAAAAGATGCGATAGCGCCCAGGATATTGGCATGCGAATCTGTGGAAACAAAAGTACTTCCCGGCCAGGCCAAGCCATTGTCAATGGCCAGATGAGTGCCTATCCCGGCATCAACATCATATACTTGTATGCCATTTTCGCGGGCATACTGACGGCAGTACTGCTGATTGGCAGCATATTTTTGATCAGAGCCTCCGGGGTTGCAGTCAAATGTGAAAATGGTTTTTTGGGGATCAGCGACCGTCAAACCATGATCAACCAAATTCTTTACTACATTGGCGCCGCCAAAATCACGGGCGGCACGGGTATCAATGAAAACATCAATGATATCTCCCGGCTTGACTTTTTTCCTTTTGGAATGTTTTGCAAGAATTTTTTCAATAATGTTCATCGGAATATGTTTTGAATGTTTTATTTAAGCCTTTCTCTGAATGGCTCAAATGTCATAAAATCTGAATGATGGACGATATATGCCTCCACTGTCCGTTTGATCATATCCCCTTCACCGGCATGGGCAGAAATAATATGACAAACCGGGGCAGGGACACCACATTGCTCTGCCAATGAAACTCCGGAGAATGGATGCCGTAAATATTTTCCATATTTTCCCTGCACGGATTTTCCTGCCGGATCAAGCACGTATTCAAGCAGCTTGCCAACATCCGCGAGGATCGCCCCTGCAATCAGCACATCCATGTCAACCGGAAGATCTTCTTTAAAGAATTCATTCATTTTAAGCCCGGCTTCACGGGCAATGTGGACAACACACCGTTTGTGGGCCATAAAGGATACCTTGAGATCAGGTCCTGCCAACAAAGTGAAGGGAATTTTATTGAGATCATCGGGCGAAAGTACACTTCTTTCCAGCGCCAGCTCCCAGGTTTGCGCAACTTTTTCGCGGAGAATGGGATCTTCAATCCACATTAATTCCGGCCACAGGTTAAGGATTTCGTTGGTCATTGCAATTTTTTTATAACAGCATCCGTCATTTCATGTGTATTGGCAGCGCCTTTGCTGAATGCTTCAGGATTTCCCGGCAATTTCATCATGTCATAGGTCTTCACTTTGCCTTCTTCAATCACATCAGCGACTGCTTTACTGATTTTGGAGGCAAGACCATGTTCACCAATGTGCTCCAGCATCATTACTGCTGATAGGATCATGGCGATGGGGTTGACGATGGAAGGATCAAAATCCGCGTATTTCGGAGCCGAACCATGGGTGGGTTCAAAAACCGCGATGTCGGGGCCGATGTTGGCGCTGCAGGCAAATCCAAGACCACCAATCAAACCGGCAAAACCATCAGAAACTATATCTCCGAACATATTCCCGGCCACAATAACATGATATGTTTCCGGATTTTTCGTCAACCACATCATCTGGGCATCAATGTTCGTGTTTTGTACCTTGATCCCCGGATATTCATTTTTAGCCATGTCCTGTGCCATTTTCAGCATCATGCCGGAGGTTTCGCGGATCACGTTGGGCTTCTCGCAGACAGTTATGGTGGAATATCCATGGGAACTGGCATATTCAAAAGCAGCTTTTAAAATGCGCCCTGTATATTTTTTTGTGAAAATTCTGGCGGAAACGGCCAACTCGGGACGGGGGCACCAGGCGAAATTATCACGGAATTTTTTATGGGTCATCAGGGCATCGTAAACCTGGTCGGATGGGTTGGTCCATTCAACCCCACTATAGAGACATTCTGTGTTCTGCCTGAAAATCGTGCAATCAACCAGGGGCTCTTCAACCATTCCTCCAAACCCGCGACGGATAAAATTCAGGGGATTTCCCTTGAAGGTTTTACATGGACGGATACAAATATCAAGATCATATTTCTGACGCATACTGACAATAGGACTGTAATAAACAAATCCTTTATCTTTCAACTCAGGGGCCAGCTCGGTTTCGGCTTTATCCTTGGGCTTTGATGTTATAGCCCCGAAGAGGCCTATTTTATATTTTTCCAGTAGTTTCTGGGTACGGACAGGGAAAGGATCACCTTCTTTGCACCAAAATTCCCAACCAATATCCCCATGAATATATTCAGCATTAAAACCAGCAGCATCCAGAACACGGACGGCTTCATTCAAAACGACTTTTCCAATGCCATCGCCGGGCATCGTTATAATTGTTCTTTTTGCCATAATATTAGTTTATTAGTGATTAATTTATAGACGAGAATAAGTTTTCAAAGATACAACCTAGGCAGAGATTACCAAAATCGGAAATGGAATTTTTTGACCGGTAAATTAAGTCACTATTCATTACTTTTGCAAAAAATCTGATCCCATATTTTGAAATACAAACTCACAAACCCGGTTTTTAACAGCATCTCGCAGGTTGCGGGCGAAATGGAAGCGCAGGCATTCGTAATTGGAGGATTTGTAAGGGATTTGTTGCTGAAACGTGATAATAAGAAAGACATTGACATCATGGTCATTGGGAGCGGAATCGATTTTGCGCACAAGGTAGCGGATAAATTAGAAGGCAATATCCCAGTTAAATTCTTTAAAAATTTTGGAACTGCCATGCTGAATTATCAGGATTGGAAAGTCGAATTTGTCGGCGCCCGCAAGGAATCGTATCGCAGTAATTCCCGAAAACCCATTGTGGAAAATGGCACCCTGGAAGATGATCAGAACCGTCGCGATTTTACCATCAACGCCATGGCTATCGAACTGACCCCGGATCATTTTGGTGAACTTGTTGATCCGTTTAATGGAAGAAGCGATCTTAAAAAGGGGCTTATCCGCACCCCCCGTGACCCGGATATCACATTTTCTGACGATCCCCTCCGGATGATGCGGGCTATCCGTTTTGCCACCGAGTTGAATTTTATTATCGATCCGTCCACTTTTCAGGCCATTCAAAGAAATGCAGATAGGATTAGCATCGTATCCATGGAGCGTGTTACCGATGAGCTGAACCTTATTATTCAGGCAGAAAAACCTTCCTTAGGTTTTATCCTTCTTGACGAAAGCGGCCTTCTGAAATTGATTTTTCCTGCATTCTGTGAATTAAAAGGGACAGAAACAATAGATGGAAAAGGGCATAAGGATAATTTCTATCATACGCTTGAAGTGCTTGACAACGTTGCCATCCAATCTGACAATCTCTGGTTGAGATGGGCTGCAATTCTTCATGATATCGCAAAACCACAAACCCGTAAGTTCATCCCGGGAACCGGCTGGACTTTTCATGCCCATGAATTCTTAGGCGCAAAAATGGTACCCCACGTTTTCAGGCTGTTAAAACTCCCACTCAATGAAAAAATGCATTATGTGGAAAAACTGGTACTTCTACATCTTCGTCCCATCGTTTTGGCCGAAGACGAGGTCACGGATTCCGCAGTCAGAAGGTTGCTTTTCGAAGCCGGCGACGACATCGATGACCTGATGACATTATGCAATGCTGATATTACCTCTAAGAATCCATATAAAGTAAAACGCTACATAGGAAATTTCGAAATCGTCAGACAAAAGCTGAAGGAGATCGAGGAAAAAGACCGTCTCAGGAACTGGCAACCTCCCATTAGTGGCGAAATAATCATGAATACTTTTGGAATTTCACCGTCAAAACAAGTAGGTATTATCAAAGATGAAATCACGGAAGCTATCCTTGATGGTTTAATTCCCAATGAATTTGAAGCCGCGTATCAGTTCATGCTGGAAGCCGGATTAAAGTTGGGATTGAAAAAAATGAATGGAGAAGCTTAAAAAGTTATTCTCTGAAGATTAATAATTTCATATTTTTGAAGCGAATTAGAACCGGAGCAAGATGCTGATTTATCATTTTAGGATAATCTCGGAAGAACATGAGGACTTTCTCAGGGAAATCCAGATTCAACCGAAACAGAATTTTCTTGATTTTCATATTAACCTTGTGGAATCGACTGAATTACTCCATTGTGAGCGGGCTTCTTTTTTTCTGACTGATAAAAAATATAAAAAGGGCGTGGAAATTACCTTGAAAACAGAGAAAAGAATAGTACGTAAATATGATGAAGATCTTGATCAGGTTGTTACTGAATCGATTACGCTTCCCTTGATGAAACATGCCAAACTCAATCAGTATATCGAAGATCCTCACCAGAAAATGATCTATGAATTTGTTGGCCGTGATCGCTTTTCGTTTTTAATTGAACTATTCAGGATCCTGAAAACTGATGATATACATTCCTATCCGAGATGCGTAAAACGGGTAGGTGAACTGCCTAAAAAAGCTGAACAACCTGTTCCTCCGGCTCCCAAACCGATTTCTACAAAAATTCCTATACCAAAGATCCCCCTTCCCGAAGTTGAAGAAAGTACCAAATTGAATGATATTGTTGAAAACGAATCCGAATTAGCCGCCATCGAAAATGATATCAGCGCATTTATAGAAGAAGAAACTACAAACCAGGAAGTTATACCTCCGGCCATGGATGAAGACGAAGGTTTTTCCTTTGAAGAAGAAGAGGCAATGGGGCACATCGAAGATTACGACGATCTCGACAGCATCGATAAACCATATAGCGGTTTCGATCAGAATTCAGATGATTATTAATGAACCATTGCTGGTCGTGGTCGCCGGCCCTACTGCTGTAGGCAAGACCAGCGTTAGTATTCAGTTGGCACATCATTTTAATACGGAGATCATTTCCGCCGATTCCAGGCAATTCTACCGGGAAATGAAGATCGGTACGGCCACTCCTTCCCGGGAGGAATTACTGGAAATCCCGCACCATTTTATCGGCCACCTGAGCGTCGGTGAACCTTACAACGTCTCCCGTTTCGAAACTGACGCGCTGAACAAGCTCACCGAAATGTTCAGAAACCACAAGGTCGTGATCATGACCGGAGGCTCAGGATTATATATCGATGCAGTATGTCAGGGAATTGATCAGTTACCCGATCCCGATCCGGTCCTGCGCCAACAGTTGAAAGACCTGCTTCAGGATTCCGGGATTACGGCATTGCAGCAGAAACTTCAGGATGTTGATCCGGATTATTATAATCAGATCGACCCATTCAATCCTGCCCGTCTGATCCGTGCACTGGAAGTTACCTTAACAACTGGAATACCCTATTCTGCGCACAGGACGAATTCACCCAAACCTCGTCCATTTAAAATACTGAAAACAGCGCTGACACTCCCCAGGGAAATTCTGAACCAAAGGATCAATCAACGGGTTGATTATATGATGGGACAAGGATGGCTTGACGAAGCAATTCAATTATTGCCTTTTCAACATCTAAATGCCTTGAATACGGTTGGATACAAAGAACTTTTTCATTACCTTAAAGGAGCATATTCCCTGGAAATGGCAGTTGAAAAAATTAAGATAAACACACGCCGGTATGCAAAACGTCAGATGACATGGTTTAGAAAAGATCCCGCCTTCACCTGGTATGCTCCCGATGATCTTTCAGGAATTATTTCAAACATCTTCCATCTCCTATCTCCGATCTCTTCTCAACCAAACCCCAGATAGATCCTACCGGTGGAATTCAGTCAACCCATCAACCGGATCCTGTAGGATTTTTCCGATCAGGATCTTTTCTTCCATTGCCGCTTCAATCAGAATATCCCTGTAGTAATAGGCGATCGACCCAATGAAAGATACGGGTAATTCCCTGTACTTTTCATATTGTTTTATCTGGGCTTCGAAAAAAGATAAGAAAGATTCTTTCACCAATTGGTGAATCACCGGGTGATGCTGGCGGGGCCCTAAAAATTGACTGAATGAAGCTAAGAACCGATTCGGATAAGGTCGATTATATAGGGCATTCAGGATGTCTTCAAGGGTTAAACGATAGTGCTGATCAAATTCATCCATCAATTCTGCAGGTAGTTCCTTTTTAAGGTAACGCCCCATGAATTTTTTCCCAAGATACGAGCCGGCCCCCTCGTCCCCAAAAAGATAACCCAATGAATCGACAGCGGAAAAAATCGAATGGCCATTATAATAGCAGGAATTGCAACCTGTACCCAATATTCCTGCAATTCCCGTATCATGACCAAATAAAGCCCTTGCCGCGCCTAAAATATCATGATAAATCCCGATTTCCGCTTTCCTGCAAAAAGGCTGGATGGCTTCGCGGATCATCAAATCGTTTTTTTCAGTAGAACAGCCTGCCCCGTAAAAATGAACCTCCCGAATATGATCGCCAACAATATATGGGTATAACTCAGTTTGCAATGTTGCCTCAACCGTCTCGGAATTATTAAAATAGGGATTTAAACCGGCAGTTTGCAACGTATTTTTGACTACACCTTCCTCCATCAATACCCAGATGGTCTTGGTTGACCCGCTATCAGCAATTAACTTCATATAGGTACATTCAGTTTGTTAACATTCAATCATCAACCATCAATCATCAATCATCAACCATCAACCATCCAGCATCCGTCATCCCTTCTCCCTAACCAATGCCTTCATTGGGTTTCTGACCCCGGTAGCATCTTTCAGATATGCTTTGATCACCCCAACGATAATCTTGGCTTCAATATATATCGGTATTTTATTGGCATCGTCGGTAACCCATACTATAACATCCTCATCACCCCTGAAGATTGTGCCCTGTACCATCTTGACAGCAAATTTGATACAATGATATTTTTTTCCATCGGTATTTTCAACCATCTCTTTTCCTATTGCCCTGATCGCTATATCATAATATCCGTCATCGATATACACCTTGACATTTCTTTTTTCTTCCGGTTTAAGACTGGAAAGATCAATAGACCGCGTATAGTAAATCGCAGCGAGCATATCATAACTACAGGGCATCAACCTCACGGTATCCGTTCGTTGTGGATTGTTATCTGTCTTGGTATTGGAAATTATAGAATGATTTGAATAATTAAAATTCAATGTGTTTAATAAAGTATATCCACCTTCATAAATATACCTTCTGAAATCAATGGATTGCATGTTAACAGGATCAACCCATGTATCATAATAATCCCTGACTTTGAACAACAGATCATAAGAAGTAAAAGTTTTTCCGGAAGCCTTCAGATGATAGGTGTCCTTCCCTTTATATAATTCCTGACCGGCTGAGAATGTGACTTCACCTGCATTGACCCAAACCGGACCCCAATTGTAAGATACCGTATAGGTGACTTTCTCACCGTCCTGAAAAACATCGTGAAGGATGTTGCATTGTGCATATAAAAAATCAGAAAAGACAAACAAAAGCAAAATCAATAAAATTTTCCTATGCATAAACCCAACTTCTAGACGCTTTAATTTTAACTTGACTTCCTGACTTTATAAAGATATCCTGCTATTCTGACTATTCCTTCTCCACCAATAATAAACCGGTATTCCGATAATAACGATACAAAGTCCGGGCCAGGTATAAAGAGGTTTAAAAATAAGCAGGATGACCATGATCAAAACTGCCAGGATAATATAAAGCGCCGGAATGACCGGGTACCCGGGCGCTTTATAAGGTCGCTCTAATGCAGGTTGCTTTTTACGCAAAATAAAAACCCCGGTAATGGTCAATACATAAAAGATTAGGACAGCAAAAACCACATAATCGAGAAGCTGACCATAGGTGCCCGACAGGCATAGAAGGCTTGCCCAGATTCCCTGAATGATTAGTCCCCAAGCAGGAACTCCATTCTTATTTAACTGACCGGCCTTCCGGAAAAATAAATTGTCGTTCGCCATAGCATAATAGACCCGCGCTCCGGATAAGATCAATCCGTTGTTACAGCCAAAAGTTGAGATCACAATAAAAATGGCCATTATGATCATTGCATAATTACCGAAAAGACCTGATAGAACAGCTGTTCCAAGACGATCGTTCAAAGCATACTGCATCCCTCTTGCCATAAAGGTATCTCCCAATGGATCACCTCGTAGCGGAAGGACCGTGATATACACAACATTTGCCAGCAAATACAATACAGTTACTGACAGGGTTCCCAGGACAAGGCTTAAAGGGATATTTTTTTTGGGATTGATCACTTCTGATGCCGTAAAAGTGATGTTGTTCCAGGCATCCGATGAAAATAAAGTACCAACCATGGCCATTCCCAGTGCCGCTAACAACGAAAAACCGGAAATGGGGATATCTACTCCACCGGGGCCTTCCTGGATGGGTTGCCAGAATATTTTTTCATTGATATTGATAACTCCTGAATTGGACGCAAACCCCAATCCGATAATGATAAAACTTCCAAGTAATAAAACCTTCCCGGTCGTAAAGGTATTCTGAACTTTCTTTCCAAAACGGATTCCATGGGAATTGATCCAGGTTAAGAGGGCCAGGGAGAGAATAGCAACGATCTGGACGGGCCCGAATTTGAAAAATCCGATGCTGATCCACACTACATCTTCGGAAACCCATGGAACGAGGACCCCGAAAAATTTAGCGAAGGCCATCGCTACAGCAGCAATTGTTCCCGTCTGGATCACGAGAAAAAGTGTCCAGCCATACAGAAATCCGATCAGTGGGTTATAGGCTTCCTTAAGATAAACATATTGACCGCCGGCCTTGGGATACATTCCGGCTAATTCGCCATAACTCAAGGCTGCACAGATTGTGAGAAAACCAGCTAAGATCCAGGAAACCATCAACCATCCCGGCGATCCGACCTGGCGGGCAACATCGGCGCTGACAATAAATATTCCCGAACCGATCATCGATCCGGCAACAAGGGCTGTTGAGTCAAAAAGATTTAAACTTTTTTTGAAGGTAGGTCCGTTAGCCATAAATACCAGAATTACCTATAAGATCCGTTTATAGTCTTCCATCATCCGCATCCAATCTTCCACCCCGCAAGTTAGGCGAATTTTTTTTATGGTTATCACCCAGCAACCTGAAATTAAAAAAACTCCGCTGGGCAGCGTGCTGATATCGATGGGCGTGGTTTGTTCGGTGATATGCAGTCAGGCGCGAAACTTCCAGTTCACCGCCAAGTCGCAAAGGCGTGAAACTTATTTATAATTTTTATTGGCGTCTTCGTGTCTTCGCGGGTACTCCTGAAAATGAAGAAAGTCCTGCATCGCAGAACTTTCTAAGGTAGCGGGGACGAGAGTTGAACTCGTGACCTCCGGGTTATGAATCCGACGCTCTAACCAACTGAGCTACCCCGCCGGGTTTAGAGGGTGCAAAATTATAATATTTTTCGATATCTACGAAAACCTAAACCCTTTTTTCCATTCTTCATCATCTGTTATCCAACCTTACCGCCTGACTTTTCACCCAAGGAAAGGGCGCATCCGCAATCCGTACGTTCACGCCTGCTCACTCCGCTGGCCCGATCCAGATCGTTTTTGCATTCACGAATTCTTTTATCCCGATCGCTCCCAACTCCCTTCCATAACCAGATCTCTTTATACCACCGAAAGGAAGCCGGGGATCGGACTTGGTCATACCATTGACGAACATAGCCCCGGTCATGACTTTACGCGCGACCATCTCCCCACGGGATAAATCCCGGGTCCAGACACAACCACCCAAACCGAACTCACTGTCGTTGGCAACATGTATGGCTTCTTCTTCAGAGGCAACAGGGATAATGGTAGCAACAGGCCCAAATGTTTCTTCATGATAGACCCGCATCCCCGGTCTTACTTCAGTCAGGATCGTGGGTTCATAATAACAACCAGGCCGGGCCATTCTCTTCCCCCCGAGGATGAGCCTTGCACCCTCAGCCACAGATACATTGACCTGCCGTTCAATTTCATCGACCAGATCAGGTCTGGCCAAAGGACCTACCTGGGTTGCCGGATCCATTGGATCACCGGGCTTTAATGATCTGAATGCTTCAAAAAGTCCTTTTTCAAAAGCTTTTGCCACCGAATTCATTACAATAAACCGCTTGGCAGCAATACAACTTTGTCCCTGGTTGATCATCCTTGCTGTCACTGCTGTTTTAATAGCGGCAACCAGATCGGCATCGTCCAGAACAATAAAAGGATCGGATCCGCCTAATTCCAGCAAGGTTTTCTTGATGTATTTCCCTGCCAGCGAAGCCACCTGACTTCCAGCCGCCTCGCTGCCGGTTAATGTCACAGCTTTCACGTGATGATGTGAAATAACATGGTCAACAATCCCGGATGGGATCATCAGGGTGCGGAACAGATCTGTTGGGAACCCGGCTTCCTGGAAAATTTCTTCAATGGCAAGCGCACAACCAGGGACATTGGATGCATGCTTGAGAACAGCCGCATTCCCTGCCATTAATGATGGCGCAGCAAACCGGAATACTTGCCAAAACGGAAAATTCCAGGGCATCACAGCTAAAATAATACCCAGTGGCTGATAGGTAACAAAACTCTTTTTGGCATCTGAACCGATAACTTCATCCTTTAACAGGACCGCAGTCTGGTCTGCATAAAAATCGCATACCAAGGCGCATTTCTCGATTTCTAATTCCGATTCCCGGATAAGCTTACCCATCTCCAGGGTCATCAAATGGGCAAAAATGTGTTTTTTATTTCTCAGGATTTTCGCACAACTCCGGAAAAGACCGGCACGGTATTCGAACGATGTTCCTCTCCATTCCTCCCATGCAACTTGCACCGATTGAATAATAGTATCTACTTCTTCAACAGAGTGACCGGGATATTCCCTGATCAATTCATTGTTAACCGGATTACAACTTTTCATAATAAATCATGTTTATAATAACCCACTTTATAACCATTTTCAAATCTTCACATTTTCAGATTTGTTATCTTTTATTCGGGATTCACAATTTTAGCGTTCACTTTCCCATTCAGGTACATTCCCGTATAGGATTCATTAAAACCAGCAAGCCCTTCCGGGGTCCCTTCAAAAACCAGGTAACCTCCTGCATCACCTCCCTCTTTTCCTAGATCAATGACCCAATCAGCGCTTTTAATGACTTCAGGGTTATGTTCAATCACCACAATACTATGTCCCAGTCCTATCAGCGATTCAAAAGCAATTAGTAATTTATCAATATCATGAAAATGAAGGCCCGTAGTAGGTTCGTCAAATATGAACAAGGTGGGTTTCTCACTGATCCCTTTAATGAGGGAAAAAGCAAGTTTAATACGCTGTGCTTCTCCTCCCGAAAGCGTACTTGAAGATTGTCCCAGTCGCAGATAACCTAATCCGACATCCTGTAAAGGTTTTAACCGGGTAAGGATACGTTTCTCAATAGTCATGTGCTTGCTGTCGGCAAGAAAGAATTCTATCGCTTCGTCCACGGTCATGTTCAGGATATCTACAATATTTTGATCGCGGTATTTGATGTCGAGGACTTCTTGCTTGAAACGTTTGCCTTTGCAACTTTCACAGGGGAGAAAAAGATCAGCCATGAATTGCATCTCAATTTTAACAACACCTTCACCTTCACATTCTTCACAACGTCCCCCCTCAATGTTGAATGAAAAGTAGCCGGGTTTATAACCCCTGATCATCGCCAACTGCTGTGCCGCGAAAAGGTTGCGGATCTCATCGAAAGCTTTAGTATAGGTGGCCGGATTCGATCGGGAAGACCGCCCAATGGGGTTCTGATCAATGAATTCAACATCGCCCAACCGGTTATAGTCTCCATTCAGACGGTCAAATTTTCCTGTTTTCTCCCCATATCCTCCCTGGATTTTTTTCAAGGCCGGATAGAGAATCCGTTTAACCAGTGACGATTTTCCTGAGCCGCTTACACCGGTGATCACGGTGAAAATATGCAAAGGTATCCTGATATCTATGTTTTTCAGATTATTTTCCCTGGCCCCTTTGATTTCGATGAATTCTGACCATTTCCTCCGTTGCAGGGGTGTTTTGATCTCCAGTTGGTGATTCAGATATTTCCCGGTAAGGCTCCTGGTATCCTTTAATATTTCTGAAGAATTACCCTGAAAGATAACTTCTCCGCCCTGGTGTCCGGCTAAAGGGCCGATATCAATAATCTGATCGGATGCCCGGATTATTTCTTCATCGTGTTCGACCACGATAACGGTATTCCCAAGGTCGCGAAGGCGTAACAAAACTTTAATCAACCGCTGTGTGTCCCTCGGATGTAAACCGATGCTTGGCTCATCAAGGATATACATAGATCCGACAAGGTTGCTACCGAGGGCGGTGGATAGGTTGATCCTTTGTGATTCACCACCCGAAAGGGTAGAGGAGAGCCGGTTCAGCGTTAGGTATCCAAGCCCTACATCATTCATTACATCCAACCTGTTGATTATTTCGACGAGCAACCTGCGCGACACGGTACGTTCATATTCGGTAAGCTCAAGGTTTTTGCAAAATTGGGTAAGCTCACTTACGGGCATGACAACAAGGTCGCTGATCGATTTTCCATTGATCTTAACATACGATGCATCTTTGCGCAACCGGGTACCATTACATTCCGGGCAGGTTGTCTTTCCCCGGTAGCGAGACATCATGACACGGTATTGGATCTTATAATTCTGGCTCTCTATATATTCGAAAAAAGCATCCAAACCTTTAAAATATTGATTGCCTTTCCATAGAAGTTCCCTCTGTTCAGGGGATAGATCACGAACCGGTTTATGGATTGGGAAATCAAATTTATAGGCATGGATCAATAATATATTTAACCATTCGCTCATTTTTTCACCCCGCCAGCAGGCTATGGTATTTTCATAAACCGAAAGGCTTTTATCAGGAATGACAAGATCTTCATCAATCCCGATGATAGAACCAAAGCCTTCACACCTTTTACAGGCCCCAAATGGGTTGTTGAAGCTAAACAGATTAGATGAGGGCTCTTCAAAGACTAAACCATCAGCCTCGTATTTACAGGAAAATGTCCGATGTGCCGTATCCCCATTGCTGATTTCAAGCATGCAATATCCGTGACCTTCAAAATAAGCTGTCTGTATTGAATCAGCGATCCGGCTGGCTAATTCATCATCCGTGTGATGGACGATAAAACGATCGATAAGGATGAAACTTTCATTGAATGATTTCAGCTTTTGCACAGCCAAATCATCTAAACGAATGAGCTGACCATCCACCATGATCCTTGAAAAACCTTGTTGTAAAAGCACGTTACATTTCTTCTGCAGATCTTTGCTTTTACCCGAAAGGTCCAGAGGGGCAAAAAGTGTGACCCGGACTTCTTCGGGTAATGCAAAAATAAAATCCACAATATCAGTTACACTATCCCTTTTAACCAGATCACCGGAAACGGGGGAGTACGTTTTTCCAATCCGGGCGTAGAGCAGCTTAAAATATTCATAAACCTCTGTCGAAGTACCAACGGTGGACCTGGGATTAAGGGTATTGACCTTTTGCTCAATAGCAATGGCCGGCGAAATACCCTGAATAGCATCAACGTCTGGCTTACTCATCCGGCCTAAAAATTGCCGTGCATAGGCGCTTAAACTCTCAACATATCGCCGTTGTCCTTCGGCATAGAGCGTGTCAAATGCCAAGGATGATTTCCCGGAACCGGATAAACCCGTGATCACCACAAATTTATTGCGGGGAATTGCTAAGCTGATATTTTTAAGATTATTGACCCTTGCTCCTTTGATGATAATATATTCCTTTGGGTCAAGTGTATCAAGATTCATCTTTTATTCGTCTCTCGCATTGAATTGGGCAAAATTATAAAGAAAACTTGCTTTTCGGTTTTTTTTATTTACATTTGCGCAACTATAATCGTTAAATATCGTATCATTGTATCATAAACTAACGCAATCAATCTTGATTTGCATAAAATATAGGAGGGAAATTATAGGCTAGACTTATACTCTTTTTTGAATAAAAAAGGAGGCCCAATGCAAGCCCATGTCGTTAGTGATCAGGATTTGATCGGTAAATATTTAGCTGGTCAGGAATCCGCCCTCGAAAAACTCATTCACCGTCACAAGAATCGTGTTTTCGCGTATATCCTTATGATCGTAAAAGATAAGGACCTGGCAGAAGATCTGTTTCAGGATACTTTTATCAAGGTGATCAACACCTTCCGGTCCGGGACCTATAAGGAAGAAGGAAAGTTCATCCAATGGGTTATGCGGATTGCACACAATCTGATCATCGATTACTTCCGCAAATCCAAACGGATACCTATTATTGAAAATAACGATGATTACGATATTTTTGATAAGGTCAGGATCCCGGTCGAATCAGTCGAAGATATTCTGATAACAGAGCAGATCCATAAAGATGTAAAAAAACTTATCGACTATCTTCCCAAAGAACAGAAAGAAGTCCTTGTCATGCGACATTATAATGATATGAGCTTCAAGGATATTGCCGAAGTAACCAATGTCAGCATCAACACCGCTTTAGGCCGTATGCGTTATGCCCTGATCAACCTCCGTAAGCTGATCAAGGAAAAAGAGGTTATCCTTTCATTGTAGTTAACAACTTTTTTTTTCTTTTATAAAATATTTGGGAAGTAATTCCCGTTTCATAGGTATGAATAAAATTCCTAACCAAAATTTTGCCTATGAAGCGACCTGCTACAATTTATTCTTTGTCAGAGAAATATGCAAAGGTAAACTATCCTTCCAATGAAAAACGGAGGATCAGAAAGGTAGTTTCTCCCAGTGAATCGGTGATCCGTAACCTGCTCAGCTACTCGAAAGCGCTTACTGTTCTCACAACCCACAACAACGGTTTCATCAACCTGGTGATGAACTAAAATAAAAAAACCCGCTGTACGCGGGTTTTTTTATGTGTGATAAATAATACTCTTCTATAAACGTTCTTCTTTGATCCTGGCTTTTTTACCCTGCAATCCACGAAGGTAGTAAATCCGCGCCCTGCGGACAACCCCACGCTTATTCACATCGATCTTGTAAATAAAAGGTGAAGTGGAAGGAAAAATACGCTCAACACCAATGTTTCCGGAAATCTTCCTGACTGTGAATGTCCCATTCAAACCTTTACCACTGCGTTGCAATACAACCCCCTGGAAAGTCTGAATACGTTCTTTATTACCTTCTCTGATCTTATAATGTACAGTAATGGTATCCCCAGCTTTAAATGATGGCAACTCGTTCTTTTGTATCACTGTCTCTTCGACATACTTCATTGTTTCCGCTTTATTCATGGCGTTTGTGTAATATTATCAGGTTCGCACTAAAAAGAGTGCAAATATAGTAAATTATCTATTACCAGTATGCCTTATTGGAATTTTTTGTTGTTTTCTATCGGTTCAGGATGGAGGAAAAATGTCGGAATGAAGCCCAGGACGCCGCTCCCGGGTCCGCATAATTGATTGTTCATCGCGCCATAACGCGATCTCCTTGTCATTACCTGAAAGGAGTACATCAGGGACTTTCATTCCACGAAAATCACTGGGACGAGTGTAAACCGGAGGAGAAACCAGATTATCCTGAAAGGAATCAGAAAGGGCAGAAGTCTCATCATTTAAAACTCCCGGAATCAGCCGTACCAAAGCATCTGTGAAAACCATAGCGGCTAATTCCCCACCGGAAAGGACATAGTCTCCAATTGAAATTTCACGGGTGATGAAATGTTCGCGGATCCGTTCATCGATCCCTTTATAATGCCCGCATAAAATCAAAAGGTTGTGACTGAGCGATAAATGGTTGGCTAATCGCTGGTCCAGCAAAGTACCGTCAGGGCTCAGATAAATGATGTCATCATAAACGATCCTGGATTTCAGGGCTTCAATGCACCTGACAACCGGTTCAACCATCATAACCATACCCGCGCCACCGCCAAATGGGTAATCATCTACCCGTTTGTGTTTCTGGGTCGACCAATCACGAATATTATACAGGTTGATTTCTACCAAGCCTTTATCCTGAGCCCGTTTCAGTATTGATTGATCAAACGGCCCCCTGAACATCTCCGGAAATAATGTCAATATATCAACCCTCATCCCCCACTGCAATTATATCTTTCACTTTTCACTGTTTACTTTTCACCTTTCACAAAAGCTCCAACACCAACCCATCATAGGCCAATTGAATAAAATCAGGTAACCGGCAATTTACATCCTCATGTAAACCAACAAAATGACTTAAATGGGTTAGATAAGCAGCTTCCGGTTCCAGCTTTGTTAGTATTTCAACGGCTTCGGCAACAGAAAAATGGGAAATGTGTTTTGAGTTACGGAGCGCATTTAAAACAATAACCCTGGATCCTTTAATTTTTTCCAGTTCTTCTTCGGCAATAAAACTGGCATCTGTAATATAGGTAAAATCCCCGATCCTGTATCCGGTTACAGGCAATTTGTCATGGAAAACCCGAATGGGAATAAATTCTAAACCCTTGACCTGAAAAGGATTTAAATCAATCGGATGGATGTTGAGCTGGGGAGCGCCAAAATACCTTGTCGTTGAAAAAATATAGGGAAACTCAACATGGATGGCCTCCATGACTTGCGGAGTGCCGAAAATATCAATTTTCTTGTTCAGGACATAATTGAAAGCTCTCACATCATCAAGACCTGCTATGTGATCGCGATGTTCATGGGTGAATAGAACAGCATCCAGGTTCATGACATTTTCACGCAACATCTGAATCCTGAAATCAGGGCCGCAATCCACCACAACGGTCACCCCGTTCACTTCGATCATGATGGAAGTACGGAATCGCTTATCTTTTGGATTAGCTGATGTACAAACAGGGCAATCACAAGTAATTACAGGTACGCCGATCGATGTTCCGGTGCCTAAAAATGTTATTTTAAGATGATTGGAAAATCGTTGTTGCATCAGAAAATAAGTTCGTCCACCTGATTTTTATCGATGGTCAATTGTTTTTTTAAATCTTCAGGGGTCTTCAATGACCTTTCCTCTCTCATGTGTTTGTGAAAAAGAAGGGTTACAACCTGTCCTTCAATGTGCCCGTAATTTTCGAACAGGTGTACCGCTACTTCTGTATTTATTGGATCTTCCTCATTTTTTCTGATAAAACACATCGCCCGCGAAAAACAATCTTCACCACTCACGGTTACAGCATATACACCATTCGGAGGTACGAGTTTGCAATCTTCTTCAATTTTTACAGAATAGGAGGGGAACCCTATTTCTTCCAACACGACGCTGCTTTTTGTCGCTACACCGATGATGATATATTGGTGATCGAGGTATGCATTTGCCTTCTGTATATTGCCTTCCTTCAATGCATTCCTGATTTTCGTTGAACTTACCGATTCATTCTGAATATCCTGTTCTGCTATTTCTTCAACTTCAAAACCATGGATTACTCCTAATTTGCGCAGGGCATCATAATCTCCCTCGCGGTTATGGCCAAAATGGTGATTAAAACCGATCACGATTTTACGCGCATGCAATTTGTTCAGTAAAATATTCTGAACAAAATCCATTGAAGTGATCCTTGAAAAGGAGAGGGTAAACTCAACAATGATCAGGTTATCCAAACCCGCTTTCTGAAGTAAGGATATCTTTTCCCTTTGCGAATTGATCAGAAATAGATCTTTCCCGGCTGTTTCAGGATAGAGTACCTTACGGGGGTGCGGATGAAAAGTAATCAATACCGTTTCACCTCCGATCTCTGCGGCGATCTTTTTCAGACGGTTCAGGATAACTTTATGCCCAATATGCACTCCATCAAACGACCCCGTCGTGACAACGGCATTCGGGATTCCTGATACATTTTCAAAATCATAAAAAATATTCACGGGCTGCTTTTCTACTTAAAACGTTCATCATTTTTCTTTGCGAAGAAAGCAACCTTTTCAAGTGATGTGATCATGTCGTATTCTTCGAGATATACATAAGGCGGCACATTAAGCGGCTTTGGGGTGAAATTGAGAATGCCTTTGATGCCAGCCAATACAAGGGTCTCAGCAATCTCAGGGGCTTGCTCCGACGGAACAGATACAATTCCGATCGAAATATTGTTTTGCTTGATGATATCTGTCATCTGATTGACATGATAGCAAGCAACACCGTCATAGACGCGGTTTATTTTTTCCGGATTTATATCAAAAGCAGCAATGATAGTGAGTTTAGATCGTTTACCTTTAAAATAGCTGATCATTGCCTTTCCTAAATTTCCAAGCCCGACAACCGCTACACGCTGGCCTTTCTCAGAGTCTATGATTTTTCCTATCAGTTCGATCAACTCCCTGATATCATAACCTTTTCTCAGATTTCCGGAATATCCGATCAGCATCAGGTCCCTTCGTACCTGAACCGGGGTGATATGCAGCATCTGGGCAATTTCATGGGAAAATACATGGGTTTTCTCTTTGGAAAGGATCATCAGCAAAGAACGGCGATATTGGCTCAACCGCTCCACTGTCTTATGAGGTAAATTTCTTATAAACATGGTTTTTCAATTGGTAAAGTTACTGTAAAGGTACTTCCTTGATCCGGGACACTGCTTACTTCTATTTTTCCCGAATATTCATCAATGAATTTTTTAACAATAGGCAAACCCAATCCGCTTCCTGATATGTTTTTTGTTTTTTCGTTTTTAATCCTTACAAAATCTTCAAAGATCTTTTCGATTTCAGCCTGGCTCATTCCTATGCCTGTGTCAACCACTTTGATCACCATAAAACTATCTGCCCTCTCAATGGTACAATCAACGGTCCCTCCATCCTTGTTGTATTTTATTGCATTGGAAATGAGGTTGTTGAAAATAATTTCAATTTCCTCTGCATCTGCCTGAAGCATCAGGGGTGACACCCCATGTAAAACCAGTTTTACGTCCCGTTGTATCGCGTAAGGTCGCATGGTATCCATGGCGGTCCTTGCAATCTGGACCAAATCAACATCTGTTATATCTCGTTTGGTTTTACCGGATTCAACCCGCGTCAGGTCCAGAAGGTCAAGGATGAGGCTACGCATCCCTTTGATACGGTCAAGCGACCGGTCGATCATCACATCATAATCTTCGATTTTTGGGCCCTGTTGCCGCTCTTTGATCATCTTTAGATATCCTTCAATGGCATTAAGCGGCGCTTTTAATTCATGCGATAATAATGATAAAAAAGTAAACCTGATTTGCTTTCCTGTATCCTGTAATTTATTGGTCATCTTTTTAAGAAAAACGCGCTTGGTGATGTTTTCTATCGATGACTTCAACTCCTGGGGCGTAAATGGTTTCGGGATAAAATCATAAGCCCCATCGCTGGTCGCTTTTACAGCCAGTTCCAGGGAAGCATAAGAAGTTATCATAACAACGATAATGTTCTTCTGCTTCTTTTTTATGTATTCAAGGACCTCAATGCCCTGGATGCCTGGCAATTTATTGTCGAGAAGTAAAATATCAGGGAGGTTATTTTCTATGATCTCTATTCCTTCTTCCCCCGTCGAAGCTTCTAAGACTTCAAAATCAAAGGCTTCATCCATAAAAGGGTAGTCAACCCTGAAATTTCTTAATATCCGTGTGACACCGCTGCGTATGCCGGGTTCGTCATCTACAACAAGAATTTTTAATGTTGACATATTGGTGAATTCAGGTCAAAATATTTGGAAAATCGAAAATTTCTGGTCACGTTTTGGATTTCATAAGCAATTTGTCAATTTCTTCTTTTAGACGTTCCGTACGGATACCCTTGTCAAGGAAACAATCAGCTTTAATCCACTTACGGTTATTTTCGTCATTGATATCAAAATTGATTCCCGTTTCCGCCATAACCCCTGTTGCAATAATAATCGGTACGTCCGGGTACTTCTTTTTCATCTTGTAGCAGAGGATGAACCCGCTGTCTTCGTTCTCCATCATCAGATCAAGGATAGCAAGATCAGGCTTGATTTTTTCGATCAATTCCTCGGCTTCTTTCTGGCTATCTGCCGTGATGGTTTCAAAGCCAAATTTTTGAATTTTTGATTGTAGCTGGAACAGATAATCCTGATCATCATCCACAATTAAAATTGTCACATTCCCCGGTTTCATCTTGCTGATTGTTTTAATATGTTAGTCAAATGGTCAATAGTCAAATGGTCAATAGTCAATAGTCAATGGTCAATAGTCAATAGTCAATGGTCAATGGTCAATGGTCATCTGCCCCTCGGTACGGTTATTCTGAACGTGGATCCGGTGGGTCCGGCGGCTGGATCATCATTGGAATCAACGTGGATCTTTCCTTTGTGCATCTTGACAATCCCATATATCAGGGCAAGCCCGAGCCCCGTGCCTTTCCCCATCTCCTTGGTGGTAAAAAACGGGGTAAAAAGTTTGTCCATATATTCCTTCGCTATTCCTGTTCCGGTATCCTTCACAATAAAAATAACCTCCTCTTTATTCCCTTCTACACTGACCGTTAACGATCCGCCATTGGGCATGGCTTCAATGGCATTCTTTTCAAGGTTGGTTAAAACCTGCATCATCTGATCAATATCAAGAAAAGCAACGGGATCCTGGATGTTGGGTATAACCGTTATCGTAATATTGTCGGGCTTAATAATGGAATTGACACTGTGGTTGAGAAATTTTACGACATCCGTCTCCGATAAATTCACCTGGTTCTTTCGGGCAAAGTTTAACAAACCACTGACAATTTTTTTACACCGGTCGGCTTGTTCTACGATCAGTTTGAGATCCTCCCGGACTGCAGCGCCTTCAGGGGCCTCATCCATTAAAATGTTGCTGTACATGGTAATAACACCCAGCGGGTTATTCAACTCGTGGGCGATGCCGGCTGAAAGCTGTCCCATGTGGGCCAATTTCTCAGATTGTTTTAAGGCTGCTTTCGCATGGGCAAGCTTTTCATTGGAAATATTAAGATCATTGATCGAATCATGTAACTTTTCAATGGTATATGGTAGGCACATCTCTGTTTCAGCTAATCGCTGCACAATGGCAGTCGCATGCTCAACGCATGTATCATAACCACAGGCCCCGCAATTCAGATGATCCTTCTCGGTAAACTTTCCCATTTCATGAAGCGCCTGTAATACATCTTCGTTGGAGGCAGGTCCGAGCCGGCGATCTTCTGGATTGAAACTTTGTGAAAGATCGATGTCACTGTAAAAATCAATATCCCGTTGCCAGGTTTCCATGTCAATATTCTGCATTTTTTTCCCGACATATTCCCCGACGGCCGCACTGCGTGAAAACCGTTTTCCTCCGGGTGATGTTCCGGGCCCCATGATACATCCTTCACAGCAAAGTAGCATCAGGTGCTTGTCGCGGATAAAACCATCTTCAAATTCCTTGACGGCTTCCTTAAAGTTAATTCGGCCTTCAGCTATCACTACATGTTCTTCCGGTATTGCTTCCTGACTGTTGGAAGTATAATAGAGGCCCCGGCTTATAGGAAAAATGGCGCCCTTACTGCTATATGGAGGATCAAACTCAGACGGGGTAATGTTTTCAGGAGAGATATTACGTTTCTGCAACATTCCACGGAGCTCCCTGAAGGTCAATACTTCATCCACCTCTTCTGTTTCTGCTTTTTTGGCGAAACAAGGTCCAATAAAAACAACCTTCAAACCAGCCCCATGTTTTTTTTTCATTACCCGCGTCATGGCAACCATAGGGGAGGCAATAGGAGCAAGATAAGGGACTAAATCGGGGTTATACTGACGAATAAAATATACAATGGCAGGACAATCTGAAGAAATATCCCCTCCTTTCTGTTCATTTTTAAGTCTCTTTTCATAAGCTTGCGCTACGAGATCAGCGCCAAAAGAAACTTCCGTAACAAAATCGAAACCAAGCTTCCGTACCATGCCAACAATGACCCGGTGATCTTTAATTTCCTCAAACTCAGCTGGAAAACTGGGGGCAATGCAAGCCGCGATGAGATGATCAGATGCTAACATTTCTTCCACTTCATTGACTGAATTCAGGGGGATTTTTGCACCCTGGCTACAAACCTTGACGCAATTCCCGCATCCAATGCACCGCTCATTGAGAACTTCAGCCTGGCCATTGATAATTTTAATGGCCTTTACCGGACATTCCCTTACACAGGTAAAGCAAACCCTGCATCTTTCCTTGATGGTAAAAACCAACTGCCGGTGATAAGAATGACTCATTGGATTTCGATTGAATTGCGTAAAACATGAAGTAATTCTTTATTTCTGTCGCTGTTGGGCCTGTCAAGAAATTTTTCATATAAACCAGTCATAATCGGATTTTTATGAGCCACTTTGATGATTTCTTCTTCATCAACATCGTAAATTACTTTCATCCTTCCTTTTAAACTCTTTTCATCACTCCCTTTTGGCTGACCTCCACCGTTAATGCATCCATAAGGACAAGCCATGACCTCAATGATATGGACATCTCCCTTACCTGCTTCAATTTCATCAAGAATGGATTTAATGTTGGCCAATCCACTGACTGAAACCACATTAATCAATTGCTTGCCAAGTCTGATCCTCGTTTCTTTTCTGGTTTTGAGACCTCTTAAATCTGTTAGTTTTAATGGTGACAGTTCCTGACCTGTAAGGTTGAAGTGAATGGTTCTGATCAAACCTTCAAGATGACCTCCTGCAACTCCAAAGAGTTTACTGGCAGAACTCCTGATGCTAAAAGAAGAGTCATTGGGCTCAGGCTCTAATCCTGAAAAATCGATGCCCATCAACCGGATCATCTTGATTAACTCACGGGTTGTGATTACTGCATCAACAAAACGGGTTTCCGAATCCTTTAGATAATCTTTTCCTGCTTCATCTTTCTTAGCAGTACATGGCATCACAGAGACAACATATACATCCTCTGGCTTTTGCCCGGCCGAGCTGGTAATATACTGCTTGATAAGCCTACCCATGATCTGCTGAGGGGGCAAGGTGGTAGAGAGTTTTGGCAGAAATCCGGGCCTGAGCGCTTCGACAAAATGAACCCATGATGGGCAACAAGATGTAAAAAGTGGAAGATCTTTTTGGCTTTTTAAACGGTCGATGAACTCAGCTGCCTCTTCCATGATGTTCAGATCAGCTGCCATGGAAGTATCAAATACCTGGCGAAATCCCATCTTTTTTAAAGCGGCCCTTAACAGGTTTAGCACATCTTTATTCGTTTTCAGATTGAATTCCTCAGCAATAGCAGCTGGGACTGTGGGCGAAAACTGTAGTACGGGGAAAAGTCCGGGTTTATTCAGGGCTTCCATCACAGCCTGAAAAGACTGTTTTTCTGTTAATGCCCCCGTTGGACATACCTGAATACATTGTCCGCATTTTACACAGGCTTTAACATTCAATCCTTTGTTATAGGTGGTACCAATACGGCTCTCGCTTCCACGGCCGATTATGTCAATGGCGCCAACCCCGATGATCTCATTGCAAACCCTGACACACCTTTCACATAGGACACATTTTGCAGGATCCCGCTCAATACTTGGACAAATTTTATCAATTTGAATGGGAGTCCTTTTCGATTGATATTTTCGCTCCCTTACCTGAAGCTCTGACGCAAGAACCTGAAGTTCACATTGACCGTTTTTTTCACAATAAAGACAATCATTTGGATGACTGGCTAACAAAAGTTCAATCAGGGTTTTTCTGGCTTTGATTACGCGTGGGGAATGTGTTTTTATCTTCATCCACTCCTCAACAAGATGAGAACAGGAAGGAACGAGCCCTGGTATCCCATCTACTTCCACAACACACATTCTACAGCTTCCCGTGGGTGAAAATCCATTCATGTAACACAATGTCGGTACTTTGATCCCGATACGGTCTAAAACGTTTTTTATCGTTTCTCCCCTTTTTGCGGTTACATGTTCATCGTTGATCTCAATATCAAATTGCATTTTCCTGTTATTTAAAATAGATCGCACTGAACTTACAACTGTCAAAACAGATTCCGCATCCGGTACATTTTGATTCGATGATGAAATGAGGCATCTTAACGGAGCCAATGATGGCATTTTCAGGACATTTTTTCTGACACACATTGCATCCGTTGCATAGTTCAACATCGATGTAAAAAGTCCTGAGATCATGACAAACGCCTGCCTGACATTTCCTGTCAAAGATGTGTTCTTCATATTCTTCCCTGAACCATTTAAGGCTTGAAAGAACTGGGTTTGAGGCATTCTGGCCCAAACCACATAACGAAGTATCCCTGATCACTTCTGCCAGATTCTCCAGTTGAACAACACCTTTAAACCTTTCAAGGGTTTCATGCGAACTCTCTTCTTTTGGCCGACGTGTAATCCCTTCCAGTATCTCCAACATTCTTTTTGTTCCTTCACGGCAGGGAATACACTTACCACAACTTTCCTTTTGTAGAAAATCCATAAAATATTTAGATAAATTTACCATGCAGGTATCTTCATCAAGAATGATAAGCCCTCCTAAACCCGTTGAGGCTCCGATCTCCTCCAAAGAATCATATCCTATTTCTACATCCAGGTCTTTGGGCGGAATGCAGATGCCAGCCGGACCTCCAAGCTGAACGGCTTTCAGTTTTTTATCATTTTTTATGCCTCCGGCGATGGAATAGACAATATCCGAAATTTTTATTCCCATAGGAATCTCTACCACACCCGTATGAACCCCATTCCCGGTGATGCAGATCACTTTCGTACCGGTGCTGCCTTTTTTACCGATGGCTTTGAACCATGAAGGGCCATTTTCAAGAATGGGTGGTATATTGGCAAGTGTTTCAACATTGTTAACAATGGTAGGATGTCCCAACAACCCCTTCTCAGCTGGAAAGGGGGGTTTTTCATGAGGAATGCCGCGACTTCCTTCGAGACTCGATATCAGGGCGGTCTCTTCACCACATACAAAAGCGCCTGCGCCCTGGCGGATAAAAACGCTCAGGTTAAACCCACTCCCAAAAATATTTTCTCCTAAAAAACCGCATGTTCTGGCTTCCAGTAATGCATGTTGAAGCAGGAGTATGGATTGCTTGTAATCTGACCTAAGGTAAATAAATGCTTTGTTTGCTCCGATTGCATATGCTGCAATGGCCATCCCTTCGATCACCCTGTGAGGATCCCCTTCCAGAAGTGTCCGATCCATATAAGCGCCTGGATCACTCTCGTCAGCATTACAAATAAGGTATTTCTGATCGCTGCCAGTATTCAAAGCGACCAACCATTTTTTACCGGTAGGGTACCCTCCGCCGGCGCGTCCTCTTAATTCACTCTGATCTATGATCTCACAAACCTTTTCAGGGGTATAATTAAGAACGGTTTTGAACAATGACCTGTACCCACCCCGTGCCATGTAATCATGAATGGATAAAGGCGAAATAATCCCGGCATTTCGCAATACAATCCTGCGCTGGGAAGCGAAAAATGGAAGTTGTTCAATATAAGGTAAACCAGGCCAATCCTCATGAGAGGAGAAACGGTATTGCCCCAGGGAATTGTCGTGCATCAGAGTATGATGAAAAACAGCATTCAGCAAGTCTTCGACCTTTTCTTCGGTGGCATGTTGAAAAGAAATCCGGGCCTTACCAGGTAATTGAACATCCATGATTGGTTCAGCAGAGCAGAGCCCGATGCAGCCAACCTTGATTATTTCTGCATCCAGCTTGTTTTCCTCCAGGTAGTTTTCAACTGCTTTCATGGTTTTACCTGCTCCTGCAACCAAACCGCAAGTCCCCATCCCTATATAAATGACCGGGCGCGTCACTTTTTCCCTTTTTATCTGAGCAAGCAACTCGGCAGTTCCCTTATCATAAAAACCCGAATAGTTTTTTACGACCTTCTCAACAAGAAATTCTGTAATCTTTAAGGTGGTTGAAGCTGACATTTTATTCAGATTTATCTTTTATGGTTCGGATGATCTTCCTCAAATCTTCCTGGGTGACCTTATTGTAAGAAGTGTCATTCACTTTTATAACAGGTGATTGCTCGCAGGCCCCCATACAGGGAATGATTTCTATGCTAAACTTCCCGTCACGGCTCGTGCTACCAGCTTTGATTTTCAATTGCTTTTCCAAATCCCGCAACAAAGGAAAAGAACCGTGTAAATAACAGGATGTACCATTGCATAATTGAATATGAAAACGGCCATGGGGCTTGAAACGAAACTGATCATAAAATGCAGCGACCCCATATATTTTATTGACAGGAATGTCAAGATAAGCAGAGACTTCATTAAGGATTTCTCCGGTTAAAAAACCCTTTTCTTCCTGAATCTCCTGGAGGATCGGGAGTAACCCTTCTTTTTTGCCAGCCGGGTATCTCGATAGAACAATCCCGATAATTTCATCCATATATCATAAATATATCGTTTATTCTTTACAAAAATAACAATAAAAGTTAATTCTGAAATATTTACCTGTGAAAAAATTAGCAATGTGAAAAAATAAACAAAGATTTTATTACCAGGTTTTTTCCTTTTTTTTTGAGCCAAAACATAAAAACCCACAGATATTCATATCTTTGACCATCATTATTGATCACAATGTGTACCGATCATCTTCTGCTTATCCATCATGAATCCTGCATCAAATGCTATTCATGCATCAGAATATGCCCCGTCAAAGCTATTAGGGTTGATGTCAACACGGAATTTCCGTCCATCATCCCCGCGCGTTGCATAGGCTGCGGAAGCTGCTACAGGGCTTGTTCCCCAGGCGCCATTTCTTACCGTAGTTCTATCGGTGAAACAAAAGCCTTGCTGGCATCAGGCCAAAAAATTGCTGCCATCTGCGACCCTACAATTTCAGGCGAATTCCATGATATAACAGACTACAGGAAATTCGTTGAAATGATCAAACAACTCGGATTCACATACGTCAGCGAAGTATCTTTCGGCGTTGACCTTGTTGCCAGAAAATATAAAGAAATATTCGAGAATTTTAAAGGACGCTACCACATTTCCGCTAATTGCCCGACGGTTGTTGCCTTTATTGAAAAATATTATCCGGAACTTATCAATAATCTGGTACCGGTTGTTTCTCCTATGGTCGCCACTGCCAAGGTTCTCCGGAAAAAATACGGTCAGGATCTGAAAATAATCTTTATAGGCCCCTGTATCGCTACTAAGGAAGAAGCGTTAAAATTTGAAGGGGACGCTAAAATTGATGCAGTTTTGACTTTTGTAGAGCTACGTGAACTTTTCACGCAGTTTAATATCAGGGAAAATCAACTTGAATTTTCTGAATTTGACCCTCCCCTGGGTTATAAAGGCTCCCTGTATCCGATAGCCAACGGAATTCTCCAAAGTGTCAATATCAGTGAAGATTTACTGACTGGAAATGTGATCACGACTGAGGGACGCAACGATATGATCGATGCAGTGAAGGAATTCGATTCCCGGATTGATAGGATCAAAAGGCATTTTAATATGTTTTATGATGAAGGATGCCTGATGGGCCCCGGTACCTCGCCAGCTGGGGAAAAATTCCTCCGGATGACCCTGGTTACTGATTACGCCAACAAACGGCTTACAACATTTGACAAGAATACCTGGGAAGATCAGGTGGCTGCTTGTGAAGACCTTGACCTGTCAAGGCAATTCAACGCCGATGATCAACGCTTACCAGTTCCTGAAGAACAAAAAATAGTGGAAGTGCTTAAAATGATCCACCGGGAAGATGATAAAAACAACGAGGTGGGCTGTGAATCCTGCGGTTATTCAAATTGTCGGGAATTTGCTATTGCCATAGCTCAGGGATTGGCAACAACCGAAATGTGTCATGTCTTTAGCGGAAAAAACAGACAGGAATATATCCGGACCCTTCGTGCCACCAATGAAAAACTGGCAAAGACACAGGCTGCCCTGAAAGAATCAGAGGAAAAAGCAAAAAACGAACAGGAGGCGCAAAAAGAGGCAAACAATATCGTATCTGCCATGTTGCAGAAACTCGTATCCGGCGTTGTAATTGTTGATGATAAATTAAAAGTTATACAATCCAACAAGGCATTCATCCGCATCCTTGGCGAAGAAGCGACCCTGGTGGATGAAGTTATTCCGGGGTTGGTTGGAGCAGATCTGAAAACCTTGCTTCCTGTCAATATTTATAAAATGTTTTCTTATGTCCTCTCCACCGATGAATATATAGAACATAAAGATGTTTTGTACGAAGAGAATAAGCTCAGCATTTCCATTTTTCCCATCCGGAGCCATAAATATGTGGGTGGAATCCTGCGCGACATGTATGTCCCTGAAGTCAGAAAAGAACAAATTATTAATCGTCTGACCGAAGTTATCGATGAAAATTTTGAAACCGTTCAGAAAATTGCTTATTTGCTCGGCGAAGGGGCAGCAAAAACAGAACAAATGCTCAATTCGGTAATTGAATCATACCGGAATCCTACCGGAAAATAGAGAAATCTCATACCTGTCAGCTTTGAACGAACGATTTTACATAGAAGTAACCTGTCAGCAAAAATGCCATGCAGATGCACGGGTCTGTGGTGATGTTTTTATTTCGCGAAGGATCAAAGAGGAAGGAAGGATCATTGTCGTTTTATCCGACGGAATGGGCCATGGGATTAAAGCCAATATGCTTGGGACCTTAGCCGCTACCCTTGCTGTGAATTTTACCCAGGAACATAAAAGTGTCCAGAAGATCGCGGCGATTATTACAGATACATTACCTGTTGATAGTGTGAAGAATATGAACTACTCCACATTTACTATCATCGAGATTGATGTGGAAGGGGAAGTCCGGATCCTGGAATACGAGAACCCAAAAACCATGGTCCTTCGCGGTAACCATATCCACGAACCGGAATGGAATTGTATTGTTCTTGAAGGTGGTAAAAGGAGCGGGAGGGAAATTCTTACAGCATCATACAAACCACAGAAAGAAGACCGGATCGTCTTCTGTTCCGATGGCGTAACCCAATCTGGTTTGGGTAGCGAAAAATATTCCCTGGGGTGGGGGACAGTCAATCTTGAGAAATATGTTTTAGAGACCATCCAGGATGAACATGATATATCGGCTGTCAACCTGGCCGCCAAGGTGGTCAACAGGGCCAATATGAATGATGGTTTTCATCCCAGGGACGATATCAGTTGCGGTGTTATCTATTTCAGGGAGCCCCGGAAAATAATGATCTGCTCCGGCCCTCCTCAAAATCCCGAAAACGATTCCCTGTTTTGCGATGTTTTCAAACAATTTCAGGGGAAAAAAATCATCTGTGGCGCAACCACAGGCGATATGATAGCCCGTGAATGGAGCGAAGAAATACACGACACCAACGTCATGCTTGATCCTGACTTGCCACCTGTTTCCAATATGAATGGTGTCGATCTTATCACCGAAGGGATCCTGACACTTAGTAAAACGAGCGAACTATTGAAAAAATATCACAATAATTACAAACTGGGGAAGGGGCCTGCCGATGAAATTGTCCGTATGATCCTTGATTGTGACGAAATACATTTTCTTGTGGGTACAAACATTAATATTGCCCACCAGGATCCGACTTTACCCATAGAGCTTGAATTACGCAGGACCGTGGTTCACCGTATAGCGCGTACCCTTGAAGAAAAATTCCTCAAAGAGGTTACCATGAAATTTTATTAGCATTCCTGACCTGGACACATTCATCCTATTCAGCGTTTTTCTAATTACCCGTAAAATAAAAGCCCGTAGGATTTCCACCCTGCAGGCTTTTTACATAAAGTATTAACCAAAGACAATTAGCTGTTGTATTCTGCAACGATATCTTTGACCCCGTCAGGAGAAACCCGTCCATAAACTTTTTCACCCACAAGCACGACAGGGGCAAGTCCACAGGCGCCAACACAACGGAGGCAACTGAGTGAAAATTTCCCATCAGGAGTCGTTTCACCAACCTGGATTTTCAAGACCCGTTTGAACTCCTCTAATACTTTTTCAGCGCCTCTGACATAGCAGGCTGTCCCCAAACAGATCGAAACGGGATGCTCTCCTTTGGGAGTCATCGTGAAAAATGAATAAAAAGTTACAATACCATATACATGTGCGACAGAAACATTCAGTTCTTTGGAAATCACTTCCTGGACTTCGGCCGGAAGGTACCCGAAAATTCCTTGTGCCTTATGGAGAACATTAATCAACTCTCCCTTTTCATTGTTAAAGGATTTGCAGACTGCCTTGAGCTCCTCCAATTTTTTTTCTGATAATTTAATCTTTGCCATAATTGCCTTTTATTTATAGGTACTTCTGATATTACAACTGTATTATTCCTCAACAAACACCCCAGCGCTTTTATCAAAATAATGGGTGTGAAGAAGGTGATGCGATTTTTCGCTCAGTGGTTTACCCAGGAATTCCTTGTATAATTCAATAATGAAAGGATTCTCATGTGATTTACGGATGGGCTTTCCTGCATCTTCTCGATAAAGGGCTGCAGCACGTTGTTTGAGGATCATTGAATCTCCATGGTGGTATGGTTGGCCGCCACCGCCGATACATCCACCAGGACAGGCCATGATTTCAATGGCATGGAAATGGTTTCTTCCGGCCTGAATATCTTCCAGAAGCTTCCGCGCATTTCCTAATCCATGGGCAATCCCAATATTGAGGGGCAAACCATCAAAATCAATCGTGGCATGACGTATGCCTTCCATGCCCCGGAGTTCTTCGAATTCAACCTTCTCAAGCTTTTTACCGGTGTACAGCTCGTATGCTGTACGGCAGGCAGCTTCAATGACACCTCCTGTATTTCCAAAGATCACACTGGCTCCGGTTGATTCTCCCAATGGATCGTCGAAATCCTCATCAGGAAGTGAATTAAAATCAATGTTCGCCTGTTTGATCAAATGGCCAAGCTCACGGGTTGACAATGAAAAATTGACGTCAGGATCTCCGTTTACCTTGAATTCTTCACGCTGGCATTCATATTTCTTTGCCAGACACGGCATGATCGAGACTACAATCAGATTTTTTCTGTCAACACCAAGCTTCTTTCCGAAGTATTCCTTCGCAATTGGTCCGAACATCTGTTGAGGTGACTTGGCGGTTGAAGGAATATCAAGCATATCAGGAAAATTATGCTCGAAAAAGTTGACCCAGCCCGGACAACATGATGTCAGGATAGGCAATTTCACGCTTTTATCACCCTTGAGATAACGGGTAAGACGGTCGAGTAACTCACTTCCTTCTTCCATGATAGTCAAGTCGGCAGCAAAATCAGTGTCGAACACATAGTTAAAACCGAGTCTTCTGAGAGCTGCAACCATCTTACCCGTTACAAGAGTGCCTGGCGCAAGGCCAAATTCTTCGCCCAGGGCAGCACGGACTGCTGGCGCTGTCTGTACAACTACCGTTTTGGTAGGATCAGCAAGGGCATTGATCACATTGCGTGAGTGATCAACTTCTGTAAGGGCGCCCGTTGGGCAAACCGATACACATTGTCCGCAATAAGTACAGGGTGATTTTTCTAAATTCATTTCAAAAGCAGGGGCTACCACTGCCATAAAACCTCTGTTGACAGCAGAAAGCGCTCCCACCGTCTGAACGTCGTTACACATCATTTCACACCGCCGGCACATAATACACTTGTCAATATCCCGGATAATGGCAGGGGATGTATCTTTACGGTAAGTTGATTGTTCTCCCTGAAAAGGTATTTCCCTGACACCAAGTTGTTGCGCTAAACTCTGAAGTTCACAATTTCCTGATTTTGCACAGGTGAGACATTCAGCAGGATGATCAGATAGGATAAGCTCCAGAACAGTCCTACGCGCATTTAATACGCGGATATTGCGCGTGTTGACTTCCATGCCTTGCATAACAATGGTTGTGCAGGCAGGGGCCAGATTACGACGCCCCTTTACTTCAACTACGCAGACACGGCATCCGCCAGGACGGTTTTCAATGCTCATGTCCTTTAATTCAAAAAAGCAAAGGGTCGGTATATCAATGCCAACAGTTTTGGCTGCCTTTAAAATCGTCGTGCCTTTTTCGACTTCAACGGGCTTTCCGTCAATCGTCAGTTTTACCATTTCCATGTATTCCTCCTGATTATTTGATATAAATCGCATTAAATTTACATTTCTCCATACAGGCGCCACATTTGATGCATTTTTCCTGATCAATCAGATGGACCTGTTTGCGTTCACCGGTTATTGCGTTGACAGGACAATTTCTTGCACACAGGGTACAACCAATACAATTCTCTGCATTGATAATATATTGCATCAACGATTTGCATTTTCCTGCACGGCATTTTTTTAAGTTTACATGCTCCATGTACTCATCATAAAAATTGTTGAGACTGGAAAGGACAGGATTCGGTGAGGATTGCCCAAGACCGCATAAAGAGGTGTCCTTGATGACCTGGCTGAGATTTCTCAATTTGTCAAGGTCTTCGGGAGTGCCATTCCCCTGAGTGATCTTCTCAAGCATTTCATATAATCTCTTATTCCCGATACGACATGGGGAACATTTACCACAGGATTCTTCCACTGTAAACTGCAGATAGAATTTTGCCATCGCAACCATACAGTCGTTTTCGTCCATCACGATCATGCCCCCTGATCCCATCATGGAACCAGCGGCAATAAGATTGTCATAATCGATGGGAGTATCGAGGTCTTTCACCGTCAGCATACCTCCTGATGGCCCGCCAGTCTGAACCGCCTTGAACTCTTTGTCGTTTTTGATTCCGCCACCGATCTCATAGATGACTTCACGGAGGGTTATTCCCATGGGGACTTCGATTAACCCAACATTGTTGATTTTTCCGGCAAGGGCAAATACTTTGGTCCCTTTTGAACGTTCTGTCCCGATTTTTGCAAACCAATCAGCTCCTTTGTTGATGATCACCGGAACGTTGGCATAGGTTTCAACATTATTGACGTTGGTGGGTTTTCCGAGATAGCCCGATTCGGAAGGGAAAGGTGGCTTTACCGTGGGTTCTCCTCGGAGTCCTTCCATCGAATGGATCAGGGCGGTCTCTTCACCGCACACAAATGCACCTGCCCCATATCGTATCTCAACGTCAAAATTAAATCCCGTACCTAAAATATTCTTCCCTAACAAACCATATTCACGGGCCTGCTTCATGGCAATTTTAAGTCGCTCAACCGCCAGTGGGTATTCTGCGCGGATATATACCAGGCCTTTGTCAGCGCCTGTACAATATCCATTGATGGCCATGGCTTCCAGCACGGAATGAGGATCGCCTTCAAGAACCGACCGGTCCATAAAGGCGCCTGGGTCACCCTCATCAGCATTACAGACAACATATTTCTGATCAGATTTTACAGCACGGGTTATCTCCCATTTTAAACCAGTAGGGAATCCGCCTCCACCACGACCACGAAGACCTGATTTTTTCATGATTTCAATGGTCGCTTCAGGGGATAACTCGGTCAACACCTTGCCTAAAGCCTGATACCCATCACGGGCGATATACTCTTCAATGTTCTCTGGATTGATGAACCCACAATTACGCAATGCAATCCGGATCTGCTTCTTATAAAATTCCATGTGTTTCGAATCGCTGACATGCTCGCCGGTCTCCGGATTTTCATATAATAACCGGGTTACCTTTCTGCCCTTGATGATGTGTTCTTCCAGAATTTCCTCACAATCATCAAGCTTTACCTTCGTATAAAAAGTGTTGTCAGGCATCATTTTTACGATCGGGCCTTTTTCGCAAAAACCGAAACAACCTGTTTTGATGACCTGGACCTCATTCTCCAACCCTCTATCATGGATCAGGGTTTCAAATTTTTTCAGGATCTGGTCACTCTGTGAAGCGTGACATCCTGTCCCGCCGCAAACCAGCATGTGATATTTGATCTTTCCCATATTATTGCTCCCGGATGTTTAATGTTTATCGATGGATTGATAATTGACCGGTATGATCCCATCAACCAATTCATTGTTAAGAATATATTTGTCTATCAGTTTACTGACTTTTTTGACATCGACATAACCGAAGGTGATCGGGTCCTGACCCGGTTTGGTTATTTCCACGGTAGGTTCGGCGTAACAGTAACCCATACAACCTGTTTGTGTCACCACGGCATCTATGTTGCGTTTGCTGAACTCTTCAACAAACGCCTCCATGACCTCTTTGGCCCCTGACGCAATGCCACACGTTGCCATCGCAACTTTAACCTGAATATGCGTTTCGGGTTGCGCGCTCTTTTCCCTTAAATCAATTTTAGCCCTTAAGTTTTCCTGCATCTTTTTTAAGTCGGCCAGTGTCTTTATTTTTTCCATAAACAATTTATTTAAAATTTATTATGTTGTGCAATCAACATGAATTTCTTTAAGATTTTCACGAACCATCTCCAGCAAAAGGGGATAGACATGAGGGTCATTAAGCGGCAAATCCCCCAACGCTCCTTTTATTTCCCTGGTGTTAAAAGTATAACTCTGCATGTCTTTCCTGTGCCTGTAACTGAATTCAATATCCGGGTTTGCAGTTATAGTGAGTACTAAAGCTCCCGCTATATCGCCCATCTCCGGTCTGTCAATGTGATTAAGGATAAAGGTTGCTGTGACCCGGGTCCCTAATCCTTCTTCACTTTCTATCCTTAACGATCCACCGGTTTGTTCTGCGTTTTGCTTCAATAAAGGAAGGCCAAGGCCGACTTTTCGGGTAGTCCGGGAGGTGTAAAATGGATCCGTAACCTTTTCGCATACTTCCTCTGACATCCCTTTCCCATTATCGCTAACTGCAATGATCAGCTGGTTCGCCGTTGTGACCTCATCAATATCAAGATCGATTTTTGTCGCATTGGCCCTCAAAGAATTCTGAAGTATATCCAGGATATGCATTGCTAAATCTTTCACTGCAAAAATGGTAAAATTTTATTGTTCTTCTATTAACTTTTTTATAAAAAACTAATTGTAAAAGTAAAAAATTAGTTCATAATTATTACCTCACGGTTGCTTTCTCCTTTTAAAGCATTTCTGATCTCTTCGAAATTTACCCGGTTCATGATAAAACCAGTAATACGGGTTCCGATCTGGTCAGGATAATGAGCATCGGAACCACTTATAAGGCAATACTTTTTATGTTCCGGATGACCGGACACCCATTCGTCCGGGCTGGTAAAAGGAGAGATTTCCAAAGCATCTACCTTTAAATCAGGTGGCAAGAATCCCAACTGGCTTATGATACTGAACCGTTGTTTATCCAGATGGGCAGGGATAAAAAGGCCATTTAACCGGTGAACCTCTTTTTCTACTTCATCAATCGAAGCATCCAGGGCATTAATAAGCAACCGTTCTTCAGCTCCTTTAATATTGTTCAGGGCATCTACATATACCTGATAACCGAATTTTTTAACATCATTTTTTAAATTAGGAAGATGAATGTCGAGAAACTTTTGAAAATCATTGAGTTGACAAAAGGTATCGAAATATACCAGACAATGGGCTTCTTCCAGTGTGGTTACTTCGGCTCCGGTAAGGACAGTAATTCCACAATCAGCGCCCATCTCCCGGATCACCCGGCATTGTCTGGTACTGTTATGATCTGTAATCCCGATCAGGTCCAAATTCTTTTCACGGGCTTTGGCCAGGATTACATCGGGACTCATCTCCAGGTCGCCACATGGGGATAATAAAGTATGAATATGTAGGTCTGCCCTGAAGGTTTTCATTATCCTTTTAAAATATTGTAGATCTTTCCAGTGATTTCGAAGGCTTCTTCTTTAGTCCCCAGTAAGGGTATTTTTTCGATATCGCTTTGCTCAATCACTTCCTGTGCAGGTTCTAAACCCTTGATCAGGATAATAGAAGCAAGTTCTTTCAGGGAAGCTACAGCAATCACATTTTTGTGTGTTTGAACGGTTATCCATACCTGATTTGAACAAGCATGGCCCATTACGTCGCTGAGCAGATCGGAAGTGTATCCGCCCTTTATTTCATTTTGAAGTCCCGAAGCGCCTCCAAATATTGTCAATCCCAATTTATCTGCCAGTTCACTTACTTTCACGGTAATTCCTCCTGATATTTTCAATTAATAATGTTAATTTCATCCTTTAGGCTATTCTTGTCCAGCTTATTATCACTCCATATTTCACGCATGATTTTGATCGACTCCCAGATATCCAGCTTTTCATTCTGTTCCAGGATTTTCTGAATAAAAATACATTGTTTTATGTCAGCCTGGTCCTGAACCACATCTTCGGATAACGATTTACAGGTTGGTGAACCACAAATGCCACAATCAACCTGTGGAAGTATCCGGTTCAATTCATAAATCCGTTTCATTTTCACCATGGCTTCTGCAACGTCGTCATCCAGTTTCAGGATAGAACGGGGGAGGATGGGATCGATCCGCATGTTGTCGGTTAAAAACTTTTGCCGATCTGAGGAGTAGGAAAGTGTGCCCTTATTGTCAATTCCAGACAGGATGGGATTGATGGAGGTCCTTTCACGCATTTTATTGACGGTCAAAAACCGGTTCCCGGGACAAAGGACGCCGCCTGCGCAGCTTTCATCACAAGCTCTGAGTTCAAGAAAATCGATGCCTTTGATCTCATCATTTTCCACTTTTTCAAGGAATTCTGTTACATTGTTGATCTCATCAATGGCCAGACTACGTCCCTTTTCATGATGGTCTGATTCTCCATGGGTAAGGCTCCAGCAAACGGATTTGGCATTGAGGGCCGGGATTTCAGGCAGCGGGTCTGCACCCCGGTGGTGACTGATGATTTTCCGTACTTTATTGTACAGGTAATTCATATTAATGACACCATCGATCACCGATTCTTGTTCGCCAACAGGGCTTTTGACTGCGACAATTTTAGCTGCGCAGGGGGTGATATAGAAAATTCCGATCTCTTCCGGGTTGATCCCTTGTTCTGTAAGATTTTGCCTGGCATTCAATGCAGTGATATCCAGCGGGGCTTTAAGAAGAATGATATGATTGACCAGGGTTGGGAACTTAACCTGGATTAACCTGACGATGGCAGGACAAAATGGTGAGATCAGAGGCCGGGGCGTTTTCTTTTCCCGGATATATTGATGGAATTGATCACTTAAAAATTCGACTCCTTCCTCTACCTCATAAACGTGAGTAAATCCAAGCTCATGCAATGCACTCCTGATCGCGGTATGACTGATACTATTGGGAAATTGTCCGGTGAAAACCGAAGGTAAAAGAGCAATGCGAGTTTGATACTTGTAGATGTTTTCGAAATCATCTTGTTCAACTATAATGGCTCCCACCGGACAAATCCTGTAGCATTCACCACAATCAACGCAACGGTTTGCCTGAAGATGTGCTTTCCCGTGGCGTACCCTGATCGCTTCCGTCGGGCAAATATTCATGCAATGAGAACATCCGATACAAAGATCTTCTCTGAATTTTAAAGCATGATGAAACACATCGTTCATGGTAATAATTTGATTAAAGGTGAAAATAATTGATTATCTCCACCTCAGTTCCTTTTCCGACCGTACTGGTTATATTTAATTTATCTGAATTATTCTTCATGTTAGATAAACCCATTCCGGCGCCGAAACCCATTTCCCTCACTTCGGGCGAAGCAGTGGAATATCCTATTTCCATGGCTCTTTTAATATCAGGGATTCCGGGGCCTTCATCCACTATCTTAATGTCTATTTTTTCCTCGTCCAGCTCAACCGTGATCTTCCCGCTGTAAGCATGGGCAACTATATTTACCTCAGCCTCATATAACGCTACCACAGTCCGTTTGATCACCGTCCCATCCACATTTAATTGTTTTAATGTTTTTTTAACCTGGCTTGATGTTGAACCGGCCTCTGCAAAATTTCCTCCTTCTATAAAATATTCAAAATGCATGATAGCACATTTTAATATACAGGAGCCATTCCCGCAATGAACAGAATCCCGCTGATACGGAATAATGAGTATGGGCTCTCAATGACTGTAATGCCATTCTCTTCAGCCAGGCGGATCATTTCTTCTGTTACATTTTTGTTCCTTGCAAAAACAATACAGGAAATGTCTGACATCTCAGCAGTCCGGATCGCCTGAATATTAACCAAACCGGTTAATAATAAAAGATTCTCTGCTTTAATGGTAAGGACGTCGCTCATCAGATCCGAAGCAAAAGCAACATCAACAGTCACTTCCGGGTTTTTATTCCCTGTCATGACTGTCCCATTGATCAATTTTACGACTTCTTGTACCTTCATTTTTTTTAATGATAAATGTTACTGCAAAATTACAACGCGATAAACAAACTTCCAAATATTTTTGTTAAAATATTCACAATGTGAATAAATTCACAATATAAAATCATTATTGAATATTAAGTCATTGTTTAGAAATGATTTAATGCTTCTTAGTAAATCGACAAATTGAAAAATGAAAAAATATCTGAAAACAATAGTTTCAGGAAATTACCGTGTAACAATTAAACGGAAACCGTTCCCGTGAATATTTGCAATTTCAATAGAAGGGTCTGCTTTCAGATATTTTCTTAACCGGGCTATAAAGACATCCATACTACGGCCATTGAAATAGTTGTCGGAACCCCAGATTTTTTCCAGGGCATTTTTCCGTGACAGGATACCTTCTTTTGATGTGACCAGCATTTTCAAAAGCATTGCCTCCTTTGGGGAAAGTTGTTGAACTTGTTCGTCTAACGCTAATGTACGGAGCGCAAAGTTGAATTGTAGCTTTCCGATGGAGATGCTGATAAAATCGTTTTCCGCTTCACTTTTTTGGCTGTTCCTTTTTAAAATCGCCCTAAGTTTAAACAGAAGAACCTCAGAATCAAATGGTTTTGTTATATAATCATCCGCACCTGTTTTAAACCCCTCCAACATATCTTCTTTCAGCGATTTGGCGGTGAGAAAAATTAGTGGTACCTGGCTGTTGATCTTCTTTATCTCCCTGGCTAAAGTAAAACCATCCATTTCGGGCATCATCACATCGAGGATACAAATATCAAAAACCATGGTTTTAAAGGTAGCCAATCCTTGTTTCCCATCAATCTTTAAAATCACATCAAAATCATTTAATTCCAAATATGATTTCATGATTGAACCAAAATTTGGATCATCTTCGACCAACAGAATTTTTATCCTTTGATTCATGGTTTTATTTCTTTGCACTGTTCATTTTTACAGCTCTGACCCTATGTTTGTCTCACCATCCACGATAATGCCTTCGTCTTCCAGCGTACTTTTTGATAGGGCAGGGAGACAGATTTCAAAACGGCTCCCTTTTCCCACTTCACTGGAAATACGAATTTCACCATGATGTGCCAGTACGATTGCCTTGACATAACTCAACCCAAGCCCGAATCCTTTGATATTATGGATGTTCCCCGATGTCACCCGGAAGAATTTATCAAATACCTTCCGTTGGGTTTCTGCGCTCATTCCCAGTCCTTTATCCTGTACTCCGAAATAAATTTTTCCGGAACGGTTAAATGAAAAAACATCTATTTCCGGTTTCGTCAACGAATATTTATTCGAATTATCCAAAAGGTTAAGTAAAACATTCAGTATGTGATCTTCGTCAACCTCAGCAAAGGGATTGGTCGCTTCCAGTAATGTACGGATAACCCCATCACGTTTTTCTATCTGGAGCCTGAAGTGATCGACCGATCTTTCGATCAATAAATTCATATCGACAACATGAAGCCGCAAATGGAAATCACGGCTGTCCAGCATGGCCATTTGTAATACCTGCTCTACGCGCGCATTCATCCGGTTGTTTTCTTCCTTGATGATCCGCGTGAAATTTTTAATGGTATCCGGTTCTCCTATCACGCGGGGATTATTGATGGAATCAGCCGCGATTGAGATGGTCGCGATGGGTGTCTTGAACTCATGGGTCATGTTATTGATGAAATCGGTTTTAATGTCGGAGATCTTCTTTTGCCTGATCATTACTACAATGCTTGCACCGGAGGTAAGGCCAATGATGAGCGTGAAGAGAATGGATCCAAAAAGTAAAAGTGACAATGATTTCAATACATGGGTTTTCTGATCCGGGAAAAAGACAAGCAAAAGATCCGGTTTCTGAAATAGATCATCGGGGAAAAGGGAAACACGGTGTGATGTGGACTGGTTTTCTTTTACAAAACCAGCGGACCTGATCGGTATCGGATTGCTGTCGTTGGATGGGGAATAGACTGCAAATTCAAAGGGAAGATCAATCCCTTTATCGGCAAAAGCTTTACTGAGTGTGGCCTGAAGATTTTTTTTATTGATGCGTTGTTGAACCGGAGCAGGTTTGGTCTCCAGTTCAATAGCCATCTTTTTAATAACATCCTTGATTTTATTTGCTTTGTTATCCAGCTTCTGTATGCTGTTTTCTTTTAACTGCTTTCTACGGGCCTGATTTTGGGGACGATGATATACTATTCTTGGATCCATTACCTGTGGCATACGGTAACGGATGAAATTGGATCCGCGAGGATCAGGCGCCTCCACGATGACTTCCCCTTCCAGGTTTGTTATAACCAAATCATTCGGCATCTCTTCCTGAAATCGATAAGATCCACGTCCCTTTTCAAAAATAGAATCCAGTTGTGCTAACTGGTCATTCCATTCAAAACTAAAAGTATTCAAACGAGCATCTGGAAATTCCTTCATGAATTGTTCCATTTGCTTTGAAATACTGTCCATCTCGGACTGCAAAGGAGTGAAATTGTATTGGTAGGAATAATGGATAACTTCTCTTCGTTGCCTGGGTGGGGATGGGGAAGAGGGGAGGAACGGCTGATTTGCCGGACATTCCTTTTCTTTACAAGGTTGAAGCTCATTGGAAGCGAGGAGGGAATTCAAACGCTCCATGATGATCTGTGAAGTGTCTTTAGTAAAAGCCTGAACAATTGACATAATGCTGTCCCCTTCAAAATTCCGGCTGATGAAATACATATTTTCCCTGGTCTCAATTTTATTGACAGCGCTTCCCAACGCTTCATTGACACCACGGTCAAATTGCGATTCTTTGATGTTGAAAGCGTTCCGGATCCAGAAAAATTGGACTATAATTATCCCGATCAGGGAGATACAAATACCTGCGATCAGAAAATACAGCAACCTTTTTTTCATGATACAAAAATATTGAAAGAAAAGGGTTGTGCCTAAAGATTAACGATTCATTAACCAATTTTAACGATTCATTAACACTTTCAGCGACTTACTGCAAGTAGTTTTGTACCGTCAATTAAACATAGGAGGTCCTCATGAAACTTTTATCTGATAATAAAATTCAATATTTTGTGTCGGGAATGGCAATGATTCTGAGTATTTTCATTTTCCTTCCGGTTTATTCACAGGAAACTGCGACAAACAAATCAAAATCAACAATCAAACTTAAAATTGTGAGTGAGAAAAATGGAGAAACTTCTGTTTTCGACACGACTATCGTTTCCGACGAATTATTAGAAAAGGAAGAAATTGAAGCAATGGTTGAAGGAATGAATGATGAAATGAAAGAATTATCTGAAGAAATGAAAGAAATGCAATTCGAAATAAATTTTGATATCCCTGATTCACTTTTATCCGATTCTGTTCATAAGATCGTTAAAAAAGCGATGAGGATGATGCCAGGAGCCTGTTGCCCGGGTATGAAAATGCCTAAGAGTGGTCGCGGAAATTCATTTGGATTTAATTTTCCATGTATCCCGGATTGCCCCACACCACCTGAAATGTTAAAAGATATGGAATGTGGCAATTGGTTCCCGGGTCAGGGCGCTCAGAGGCAACGTATGTTAAACCCACAGGAAACGGTTTCTGATATAATCGGGGATATTCCCCTGGATAAAGTAAAAAGTTATTCCATTAAAGATAGGAAGGGAGGAAAACGAATTATTATTGATGTCGATGATTCCCCGATTATTGAAAAGCAGGAGCGGATCATATACAGGGAAAGGCCTAATGATATGGGCAGATACCGGTATATGGACAGAAACCCTAAAGATGTAAAGGTCATTATCAGGACCAAGAAAGATGATACCGGAAAGGCGCCTAAGGTTGAAACGCCCGAAGCTCCTTCCAAACCTGGAGAGAACCCTCAAAAAATGTAAATATTCGTTCTTTATACATACCATTGTTAGAAATGTGCGCTGAACCACCGTCAATTTTTTGGCGGTGGCTTTTTCTTACAAAAAAAGGCTGTCCACAATGGACAGCCTTTTTTTGTAAGAAGTTAATAATTAGTACCTCTTTCGTGGTGTATAATGAGTATGAAGTAACTCATGAGATTTATGGCCTAAAGGTTTTTCAAGAAATTCTTCATAGATTGCAGCAACCTCGGGGTTTTCATGCGATTTTCTGATGGGCATCCCCATATCTTCTTCGTAAATTGCCGATTTACGTTTTGAACGGATATCTTTATTGGTCGGAATTGGTTGGCCCCCGCCGCCCAAACATCCACCCGGACAAGCCATGATCTCGATAAAGTGGTAATTTGCCTTTCCGTCTTTAACGTTTTGCATAACTTTTTTTGCATTAGCTAATCCATTGGCAACCACACAATTCAGATCAACGCCTTCCAGGAAACTCCATTCAGGTTTCACTTTTTCGATTCTGATAGTAGCTTCGCGGATTTCCCCTTCAGTTCCACGGACGGGTACGATATTCAATCCATCGAAAGGTACTTCCCTGCCGGTAACAACTTCGTAAACGGTACGGAGGGCAGCTTCCATAACGCCGCCGGTTGATCCGAAAATAACAGCAGCGCCGGTTGAAGCCCCCATGAAACTATCAAACTTTTCTTCCGGTAAACCTTCAAATTCCAATCCGGCTTGTTTGATCATAATTCCGAGTTCACGGGTGGTCAGCACATAATCAACATCTTTATAACCACTCGAACGCATCTCAGGTCTGTTTGCTTCGAATTTTTTTGCGGTGCATGGCATGATGGAAACCGAAACAATATTTTTAGGATCGATTTTGCGTTTTTGCGCGTAATAAGTTTTGGCCAGGGCCCCGAACATTTGCTGCGGTGATTTGCAGGTAGAAAGGTTGGCGAGATATTCAGGGAAAGTATGTTCGATGAATTTAATCCAACCGGGAGAGCAGGAGGTTGCCATCGGTAATGCTACCGTGGGGTCTTTATCAACAAGGGCGCCCTTCAACCTTGTAAGAAGTTCATGACCCTCTTCAATGATGGTAAGGTCGGCTGTAAAGTCTGTATCAAGAACCGAATCAAATCCAAGACGCTTCAGCGCTGCGACCATTTTTCCCGTCACAATTTTTCCAGGAGCCAGCCCTAAAGCTTCTCCAAGTGCAATTCGAACAGCTGGTGCAGTTTGTACAACAACGTGTTTGGTCGGATCATAAATGGCATCCCATACCTGGTCAATATAATTACGTTCGATTAAAGCGCCGGTCGGACAACGGTTAACACATTGACCGCAGTTTGTGCATACTACTTCAAAGAGAGGATGTTCAAAGAAAGTCGAAATTTTCATTTTATCCCCTTTATATGCGACCCCCAGGGCGCTGACACTCTGCAACTCCTCACAAGTCCTTACACAACGCTGACAGCGTATACAACGACTATCATCCTTGACGATGGCCGTATTAAACATATCGATCGTATAATTCTTATCCGGTACGAGGTCAAGGAACAGATGATCGCCTGTAAGCATTTGTGAAGCTAATCCTTGAAGTTCACAATTTCCATTTTTATAACATTTTGTACAATCCGCGTTGTGCTCCGACAACAACAGTTCAACAATATGTTTTCTGGCCATACGTACTTTCATACTGTTGGTATGGATAATCATTCCTTCGGCTACAGGCATGGCACAGGATGCCGGAAGGTTTTTAACTTTTTCCTGTTCTACCACGCAAACGCGGCAGTTACCGGCCACACAAAGGTCTTCATGATAACACAGGGTCGGAATGTGAATGTTAAGCGTCCGGGCGGCTTCAAGGATCGTCATCCCTTCGTCAACCGAAACTTTAATGCCGTCAATGGTGAGATTTATTTTTTTTGACATATTTGTTCGTGTATTTTCAGGTTAAAACTTGATTAGTAGATCATCTCTTCCTTAAAATTGTTGACAATGGAGGAAAATGAATTGGCAACGGATTGTCCCAGACCACATTTTGCAGTAAGCTTCATGCTCTCGCTTAACTTCATTAACTGATCCAGGTAAACTGCTTTTTTCTCACCTTTTTTAACAGCAACAATACCTTTCCGCAGTTGCTGGCAGCCCACACGGCAAGGAGTACATTGTCCACATGATTCTTCTTCGAAAAATTCAAGATAATTATGGAGTACATTGTACATTGATCGTGAACTGTTGAAAATCATCATAGAACCACCGGTAGGGACTCCCTCGAATCCGATAACCGTTTCTTTGAATTTTTTCCGGGGGACACAGAATCCGGAAGCTCCTCCAACCTGGACCGCTTTTGTATCACCATCACCAAATTCATCTACAAACCGGTCAAGTGACATTCCCAGTTCCAGCTCATAGATTCCCGGAATCGGTGTATCGCCAGATACAGAAAACACTTTGGATCCGCGAGAGTCGGTAGTCCCAAGCTTTTTATATTGTTCCGGGCCCAAGCGCATGATCATCATGACATTGACAAAGGTCTCAACATTATTGATAACGGTAGGTTTTTTCATAAAACCACTGATTGTAGGATAGGGCGGTTTATTACGAGGTTCTCCACGCCCACCTTCCATCGATTCGAATAGTGCACTTTCTTCCCCGCAGATATAGGCTCCCGAACCCAGACGAATTTCAATTTCAAAATCATGGCCCAGCATCTTGGCATGGTCATTGTATATTTCAAGCTCTTTCATTAATTCAGGGATCATGAAACGGTATTCACCCCTGAGGTACATATAACCTTTCTTGGCGCCGATGACTTTCCCACAAATGGCCATTCCTGAAAAAACTTTCCTTGGAACCCTTAATAAAATTTCACGGTCCTTGAATGTTCCTGGTTCTCCCTCATCCGCGTTACAAATAACAAAGCGTTCATCGCTTGGGGTTTCGGCTGTATATTTCCATTTCATGGCCGTAGGGAACCCTGCGCCACCGCGACCGCGAAGACCTGAATCCAAAAGGTCTTTTAAAATTTCCTCATTGGAACGTTTCAACGTATCTGCTAAAACTTTATATTTTACATTGGAATATTCGCCGAAGATTAAGTCAACCCTTTTTAGTGTTTGTTCTGACATGACTGTTTCTCCTAATTTTTAAGATTATTTATTGATATATTCACTGATGATGTCATGCACCTTTTCAGTTGTCAATCCACTGAAGGGCTTTTCATTAATAAGCATGGCAGGCCCTTCATGGCACCAACCAAGACAATTGGTTTCGAGTAAGGTAAATTTCTTATTCGGGGTGGTTTCTCCGACCTTTATTTTAAGCATATCTTCCAGGGTCTGGATGATCATTTTCTTTCCATGCATATCGCATGTTATCGTCTTACATACCCGGATGACATATTTTCCTCTTGGTTCTGTATCCAGAAAGGAATAAAAAGTAGCTGTTCCATATACCTGGGCAGCAGAAAGATCAAGCTCCTTTGCAATATCAGTCATGCAAGTGTCTGAGATGTAATTATTTTTCTCGACAACCCCCTGAAGTATGGGTAGCAGACTGGCTCTTTCCCGGCCATATTTGTCTGCCAATTCTTTAATTAATTCCTGGCACTCTGTCATAATGAATATTTTAAGTTAATGATATATAATAATTTATAACAAATAAAAACGAATTGTGAAAATATTAACAGAAATTCAAAGCAAATTTATCATTTATATTTGTTAATTAAATAACAATAAGCGGTTTTTTGTCGGGTTTAAAATAATTTATAAATGATCTAAATTGACTTAAGTTAATTTTGTTGGATATCTTTGCAGTACAATGATTAGATATGAATCCTTATCGTTATTTCATCCATCTGGCCTATGATGGTACAAATTTTCATGGATGGCAGATTCAACCCAACGCCACAACTGTTCAGGAAACGCTGGAGGATGCGCTGACTTTGGTGTTGCGGGAAAAAATAACGTTGACTGGCGCCGGAAGGACAGATGCCGGTGTCCATGCAAAAAGTTTTTATGCCCATTTTGATATTACAACACTTTTAAATGAAACGGATCGAAAAAAATTGGTTTATCAATTAAACAGTTTTACAAACCCGGGTTTGGCCGTATTTGAGATTTTCCCTGTAAAACCTTCTGCTCATGCCAGGTTTAGCGCTATTTCGAGAACTTATACTTACCATATTGCAACAGTTAAGGACCCTTTTAGACTTCTTTACCAATATTATCTTCACCTGCCTATAGACCTGAACCTTATGAACGAAGGAGCAGCCTTGATCATGCAGTATCATGATTTCACCTCATTTTCGAAAGTTAATACAGACACAAGGACGAACAATTGCAAAATATTTCATGCCTTCTGGGAAGAAAAAGAAAATGAACGGGTATTTACGATCAGGGCCGACCGGTTCCTCAGAAATATGGTCAGGGCTATAGTCGGGACGCTGATCGATCTTGGACTTCAAAAGATTTCATTACAGGAACTCAGGTGGATCATTGAGAGCCGCAACAGATCCCATGCAGGGAAATCAGTCCCGGGATGTGGTTTGCTTTTGGAAAAGGTTGAATATCCTTCAGAAATCCGATTGAATTAACCTTCCTTTTTTTCTTTTACCAGCCTTAGGGATTCGGAAACTATGTTTTCTGCACTCATACCGAATTTTTTCATCAGTTCCAATGGTGGACCGGATTCCCCGAATCTGTCATTCATCCCGATAAAAGCCATGGGAACAGGATTATGCTGAACAATAATTTCGGCAATTGCGCTCCCCAACCCGCCTATGATCTGGTGTTCTTCTGCAGTAACGATAGCGCCGGTTTCTTGGGCTGCTTCAATAATGGTCTTGCTGTCGATGGGTTTTATGGTATGGATATTCAGCACGCGTGCATGAATTCCCAGCTCAGAAAGCTGACCGGCGGCCATGATAGCCTCCCAGACAAGATGCCCGGTAGCACAGATTGTAAGATCGTCCCCCGGTATCATGAGTTGTGCCTTACCGGGACAAAAAACTTCATCGGGATTTGTGAAATCAGGCATAGCTTCCCTTCCGAAACGGATGTAAACAGGACCCTTACACTTTTCGATGGCGGTAAAAACAGCCCATCTTGTCTGGGTGGCATCACAGGGAGAAAATACGGTCATATTAGGCATTACCCGTATGATGGCAAGATCTTCCAGGGCCTGATGGGTCGCGCCATCGGGACCAACTGAAACACCCGCGTGAGCGCCGCCGATAATAACATGAACATTGTTGTAACATACCGAAACCCTAATTTGATCAGCCGCCCTGAGAGCAGCAAATACACCATACGTGGAAAACACCGGGATCTTCCCCTCCAGGGCCAGACCTGTTGCTACTCCCATGCAATTTTGTTCCGCTATACCTAAAGAAATAAATCGATCCGGAAACGCATCTGCAAATAAATTAACGCCGACCGATGAGGTGATATCAGCGCCAATTGCTACAACATCAGGATTCCGCTTGCCTGCTTCGAGCAATCCTTCCCCGAATCCGGCCTTGGTCGCTTTATTTCCTCTGTTTTTAAATGGGCCCAAGTTTATTTATCTTTTTTTTTCTGAACGAAATTTTCTCTTTTTATGCTTGTCGCATATCAACTGGGATTCCTGAAAGTTCTCTTAAAAAATCTACGGATTGATCAGCATTGGGGACTTTTCCATGCCAATGGTAATCTCCTTCGATGCTTTTAATTCCCTTTCCCATTCTTGTATGGGCAAGGATGACAGTAGGTTTTTGAGCATCCTGAACTTTTTCAAAAACTTCAAGCAACTGTACCATGTTATTGCCATCACAAGATTCAACCTGCCAACCAAAACTTTTCCACTTCTCTTCAAGGGGCTCCAGTTGCATAACATCTTCTGTCCTTCCATCGATCTGGACTCCGTTACGATCAACAACAGCGATCAGGTTGTCCAACCTGTGGTGAGCAGCGGCCATGGCCGATTCCCAGTTAGATCCTTCCTGAAGTTCGCCATCACCGGTTATGACATAGATCTTATGTGTTTGGTGGTTAAGCCTTGCAGAAATAGCCATGCCTAGACCCACAGATAAACCTTGCCCGAGGGAACCAGCTGATAATTCCAGGCCCGGTAATCCATGATCCCGTCCGGGATGTCCCTGTAAACGACTTCCCAGTTTCCGGAGCGTCAAGAGTTCCTGCACTGGAAAATATCCGGCATGGGCTAAAGTGGCATATAAAACCGGTGCGACATGTCCAATAGATAGGATTAACCGGTCGCGGCCGGCCCATTGGGGAATGGATGGATCATGCCGGAGAATAGAAAAATACAGGGCAGTAAAAACATCGGCAAGCCCGAGCGGGCCACCAAGATGGCCTGAACCGGCTTCAGTAAGACTTTGAACGATCGATTTTCTGATTTCGGTCGCAATTTCCCTCAGGTATTTGACATCTTTGGTTTGTTTGTGACTCACGATCAACGCATATCAATGACTTCCACACCGGGAAATTTCTTTTCATCAAAAATGAATTCGCTGTTAATTACCGGAGTGTCTGTGATAAAGGTTTTGATTTTATAAGTATAAGTGTTTCCGCTTTTATCAAATAATGTAAAGCTCCTGATTTGTTTTTTTACTTTATCAATCCCCAGGATAGCTTTGTTGAAATTTTTGGTTGTGTTGGGGATTAACTCAATTGCCTCAATGCCCGGATCCGGACTTTTAATAATCCGGGATTTATAATTGGAATTATAAGTGGTAAGTAATTTTGACGGTGTCAGGGCATCATCTTTATTTTCCAATGTATTTACCTGTACCTCATTTGATTCCTTAATATAAGTCCAAATGGTTTTTCCATCACAAATGACGGTTTGACCAGAAACGGTCATCTTGTATTTATCTCCTGATATAAGCAATGATCCGGTTTTTTCTTCATTGATTTTAGCCTTTGCATTTTCCATGGTATAGGAAAAATCTACCTTGATGGATTTATATGCTTTTGTCTTTGTACTGACTTCGTTCAGAAGGGCGGCCGCTTTTTGATCTTTACCCTGGCTGTAACCTAAAAGAGTGATTGAAATAAGGATAAAGGATAAGATAGTTCTCATATTATTTTGGTTTAGTTCAAAAGTTAAGATAGCCCAAGCATATTCAGGTGTTCCTCCAGGGCATTCAGATCCTTAAATCGTACTTCCCTTGCTTTACTTCCTTCGAAGGGGCCTACAATTCCGGCACATTCAAGTTGATCGATGATCCTTCCAGCCCGGTTATAGCCCAGTTTCAATTTCCTTTGGATCAGAGAAGTGGATCCATGCTGGTGCTCTACAACCAATCGGGCAGCTTCGCTGAAAAATTCGTCCCGTTCATCTGGATTAATATCTTTAGTATTTCCCCCTTCTTCATCGGAATATTCAGGTAGTGCATAAGCATCTGGATAGCCTCTCTGGCTGCCAATAAATTCTGTCAGCCGATCGATTTCAGGTGTATCGACAAAGGCACACTGCAAACGGATAAGTTCGCTTCCGGTAGAAAGCAGCATATCTCCACGGCCAATGAGTTGATCGGCTCCTGACGAATCGAGGATGGTGCGGGAATCAATCTTTGATATTACCCTGAAGGCGATCCGTGCGGGGAAATTGGCTTTGATGGTACCGGTGATGATGTTTACCGAAGGTCTTTGTGTTGCGATGATCAGGTGTATCCCCGTAGCCCTTGCAAGCTGAGCGAGCCGTGTCAACGGGGTCTCTATTTCCCGTCCAGCTGTCATGATCAGATCGGCGAACTCATCAATTACCAATACTATATATGGGAGGAAATGATGTCCTTCATTTGGGTTGAGCAACCTGGAGAAGAATTTTTCATTGTATTCTTTGATATTTCTTACCTGGGCATCCCGCAGAAGGTCATAGCGGCTGTCCATCTCAATATTCAAAGAATTCAGGGTCCGGATGACTTTCTTTGTGTCGGTAATTATGGCATCATCCGAGTCAGGTAATTTTGCCAGAAAATGTCTTTCTATTTTGGTATAGAGTGTGAGCTCGACTTTCTTGGGGTCGATCAAAACAAATTTAACCTGAGAAGGGTGCTTTTTATATAACAGTGAAGTGATAATGGTATTCAGACCAACGGATTTACCTTGTCCGGTAGCTCCGGCCATCAACAGATGAGGCATCCGGGCAAGGTCAGCAATGAAAGTTTCGTTGGAGATGGTTTTCCCAAGGACAAAAGGCAATTCGTAAGAAGAGGTTTTAAATTTTTCAGTACTCAACAATGATTTGATCGAAACAATCTCGGGGTTTTTGTTGGGGACTTCAATGCCGATAGTGCCTTTTCCGGGAATGGGGGCGATGATCCGGATCCCCATGGCAGCAAGGCTTAAAGCTATGTCATCCTCCAGGTTCTTGATCCGTGAAATTCGGATTCCTGCTTCCGGGATTATTTCATATAATGTTACCGCCGGACCTATGGTCGCTTTGATTTTTTGGATCCGGATATCATAGTTTGAGAGTGTCTGAACAATTTTATCTTTATTCGCTTCCAACTCTTCCTTCTTCACGTTGATGGAATCACCACCATAATCATTCAACAGATCGAGGGTCGGAAATTTATACCTGGGAAGGTCAAGTGTTGGGTCATATCTGGTGTCAAGGGTTTGGTGGTCAATTTTTCCATTCCCTGCAGATTCATTAACCGGTGATTCAATCAGAAGCTCGATCTCCTCTTTGGAATTGGTTTCTGAATCGGTTGTGCCAGCCAGTTCCAAGTCAACCGTCTGATGATCATCAGACGGTTCTTCTATAAACTGGTTTACTACAGGAATATCATGGAATACCTCTCCTTTATCAATTTCAGAATTGTCCACTCCCAGGTCGGTTTCAGCAGAGGTTGGCGATTCTTTGACAGGTATTTCAACGGGTTGTTTTTTTCTGAACCATCTGAAAGGAATATTGAAAGTTAAAATGATAAAGCTTAAAAAACAAAAAACCAGGACAAGGATCAATCCTGATGTGCCAAACAGATCAATGAGCCAGATGTTCATTTGAAACCCATAGGCCCCACTCAAAAGATCATTATCAGGGTAGGTCAAACCCAGCAGGACCGGGAGCCATAAAATGCCGAAAAAGCCATATTCAAATGTTTTCCAAACTGAAAAGAGAGGGCGATGAATGAATTGTTTTAATCCTGTGTTAAAAAGAATGATGACGAAAAAAAATGAAGCGACCCCAAACCATTTGGATATAAATAAATATCCGGTCAGGGCGCCGATTTTCCCCATCCAGTTATCGATATTGTTATTGATTTCAAAAAACCAGCTCAGGGTAAAGTGCTTCAGTACTGTATCAGGAAAGTCAAAGTCATGCTTCCAAGTCAGAATGTAAGAGGTAAAGGAAAAGAGAAGGAAAAAGGATAACAGGATTAAAAAAAGCCCTAAAACACGGAAACGCTTTTCATGCTTAATATTTCCTGCCTCTGAGCGGGGTGGTGGCATAGCTTTCTTGTCCCGTTTCTTATCGTCCAGGGGTATCCTACTATCAAGGTTGTCAGACATCGCAATCTCATCCTTGAAAGTATTTGTTTTCAGCGGGTTGCCCTTTTTTGCCATGCGATGTTATTCGCCTCCGCCCCCGAATTTTGTTTTAAGCTCATCCTTGGTGGTCAAAACATAGTCGGATGGAATTTCAAAATCTTTTGCCGGAACATTCTTCTTGTCAACGGAGGATGCCGTGAATTTCATATTCACGTTTTGGTTCTGTACAGAGAATTCCAAAAGAACACCATCAATATCTTTGTAAACAGGATTATCGAAGTTCGATAATTTCGATCCGAGTTCACTGGAATAAAACACCTCGAATTTGGTTTTAATTCCGTCGTCATTCACAGTTACGATGGCTTTTTTGCAGGTATATCCGGCAATTATTTTTGTTTCACCGGATAATTCAACGGTCGTAACACCCCCCTTTGACAAATCTTTTTCAATGTCGGCAGTAGTCTGCTTGATAGCATATTTCTGACCCATCATATTAAGCAGTGAAACTTTTGATTTGGATTCATAATCGGTGATTTCGACGGTATTTATCCCACCTATCTGCATATCTGTACGTGACTTTAAGCCTCTGATTGAAACAGTCAGTACTTTTGGGAACATGGCCATCTGGCTTTCTGAAAATTTGTTGTCGGGATAGGTTATCTTGAAAGTTATTATACCCTCAAATGGCTTAGCGCCCTGTGTTGTGAATGTAAAACTATAAAAGGCTAAAAAGATAACGGAAAATATTACAAATGTTTTTCTCATAACATATTTATTAACGATGATTGTTTTTATATTCAATGCAAAATTACTTATTTTACGACTCTCATGAGTTTATTCCAACGGATTTTTCCGTCAAACAGGGATTTGTTGGGGGCTAAAGATAGCCATACAAATACAGCTTTTCCGACAACATGGTCTTCCGGGACGAATCCCCAGTATCTTGAATCTGCCGAATTATGGCGGTTATCGCCCATCATCCAGTAGTAATTCATTTTGAAGGTATACGTTCTGGATTCTTTGCCATTGATGAAGATCTTCCCATCCTTGATGTTCAATTCATTTCCTTCAAAAACATCGATAATCCGTTGATAAAAACAAATGTTCTTAAGATTAATGGGAATTGTCACTCCTTTTTTGGGGATCCATAACGGACCAAAATTGTCAACATTCCACCGGTAGGCTGAATCGTAAGGAAAGATATTGGGATCCCAGGAACCTTTTGGAACAACTATCGGCTCAATAGAAACCACATTGGAATATTGTCGTAGCTTCTGGTTGGCTTCTTCCGAAAGGGTAAGCTCGTATGTGCCGTTGTTATCTGTTTCAAATTTTTCGGTAATATCAAGTTTTTCAAGATTTTTCTGGTTAATGGGGCTCCCATCCGTTTTCAGCAGGTATTTGAATTGTCGTTTTCCCGGATTTTGTTCCGGTTTCCCATTGATCAACACCGTACGGTCAATAATTGTAATAGTGTCACCAGGGATCCCTATACAACGCTTGATGAAATTTTCACGCTTATCAACGGGCCTGGCTATAATTTCCCCGAAATACTCTTTGTTATTCCATACCGCGTTGCGCCCGAATTGCCGGATAAGCTGATAATAGCTGATGCTGCTTTGCAACGTTGAAGAAAGGGTATCACCATCAGGATAATTGAACACCACAACATCCATGTTTTTAATATCAGAGAATCCAGGGAACCGGTAATAGGGTAAGTGGATCCATTCGAGATAGGATTTGGTGTCTTTGGTCATGGGCAAGGTGTGGTGAACGAATGGGAAAGCCAGTGGTGTATTGGGGACCTTGGGGCCAAAGCTGATTTTACTCACGAAAAGATAATCGCCGACCAGCAAGGTTTTTTCCATGGATGAAGTTGGAATGGTATAAGCTTCGATCAGAAATATCCGGATGATACTGGCTGCAATGACGGCGAAAATGATAGCATCGACCCATTCCCTGACAGCTGTTTTTTTAATGGGGGGATGCTTGTCGGGATCAGTATAAGACTCTTTGGGCGAAAATGCGAGATAAGGAAGGTAAAAGAACGGGAAAATCACGCCAAGAGCCTGTTGGACTAATCCACGCTTCCCAAAACAATTGAGAATTTCGACTACCATCAGGAGAAGTACAAATACGTTGATAAACGGAACCAGAATAAAAATATACCACCAGAGGGGCTTTTTAATAATCTTCAGCCAGACGTACCAGTTATATAACGGAATAAGGACTTTCCAGCCTTTTTCACCGGCCTTTTCAAAGACCCCCCATAGGCCTGCAATTGATAGAACGAAAAACAAAATGGTAATGATCAGGTAAAGGTTCATGGGTCAGATATTTGAAATGTATATTTTAGAATAACGCACAATCGGCTACTTTCTTATTTCTGTTTAGTGAATATCTGGGATGACAGGAGATCTTTCAATTCAAAAAACCCTTTTTTGCCCAAAACCCATTCTGCAGCAAGAATTGCGCCAACTGCAAACCCCCGCCGGCTTTTTGCCGTGTGGACTATTTCAATGCTATCATCCTCTGATTCATAGCGTACCAGGTGTGTCCCCGGGACATTGTCAGTCCGGTAAGATTTGATTCCCAATTCTTCTGGGTTTTCAACAGCTTCGTTGACCCATTTATCCTTACGCTCCGAATACCGAATGATATCGTTGGCAAGAACAATAGCGGTCCCACTAGGTGCATCCTGTTTATGTACGGGATGGGTTTCTTCGATGGAAATCTCATAATTGCTCCATTTCGACATGATATCAGCCAGACGACGGTTCAGTTCGAAAAAAAGGTTGACACCGATACTGAAATTCGGAGAGAAGAAAAGGGTTAGTTTCCGGTTCAGGCAATCCTCTCGAACTCTTTCCAGCTCATCCAGCCAACCGGTTGTACCCGTTACGATCGGTATATTGGCATCGAAACACCGGTATATGTTATCAACAATACTGGTAGGTGTAGTAAAATCAATGGCAATATCTGCCTGGGGCAGGAGATGGCCATCCTTTTCCCAGTCTTCCAGACTGTCGATGATCAGGCAAATCCTGTGTCCCTTTTTAAGCGCCAGTTTCTCAATTTCCTGACCCATTCTTCCGTATCCCAGTAAAGCTATTTTCATAAAAAATTATAAGAGTTAACAGAATTAAAATAATTAAAACTTCAAGCATAATCTCATCCCGGTCACGGGTCTGTGACTGATCCCCGAAGGTTGCCATGAAGGTTCTACCTTCAGGGCTAGTTTATCAGAAATATTGAAAGTGAAAAGATGCGCATCAACGGTTGCGTCCAGGACATTCAACGCATACCATACCGCGGTGATAAGACAACTGATTTCAAGGTTTCGCCGGTAATATTCCCGGGCTGATAAAAGTTCATCCTTTGAATATTTTTGTACCAAGTCGCTATATGAACCATTCCTGTCGCCATAAGAAGATTCAATATAGGCACATTTAAAATTAATATACTCATCAGCGTTGGTATAAATGAAGTAGGCCATGACACCAAAACCCGCATAAATTATAGGAACTTTCCAGATTTTTCGATTATAAATTTGCCCGAGTCCGGGAAGGCAGGCTGACATGATGGTCGCTTTGGTGGGAGAATGTCTTTTTTCCAGAATGCTGTCAGGAGTTTCCTGAAAGGTGGAATCTGTTTGTGCATGGGCAGGTAAAGAATTAAAGATCAATACACTGCATAATAAAATAAAATGAAAGTGCAGTTTCATTCAGGAATTAAGTTTGGCAATAATCCTATCGAAATCCTCATCCGTATGGAATGGGATGGATATTGTGCCTGATCCTTTTGGATTAACTTTTATTTCGACTTTCGACTGTAACTTTGTTTTTAAGGCAGTACGGGCATTTTCAAATTTTTCGGGAATTGGTGATTGGATCCGTACAGATTTCAATGAGTTCCCCACGACTAAATTTCTAACGGCCTCTTCAACCTGTCGGACCGATAATTTTTTCTCAAGGATTTTCTGCAGAAGAAGCAACTGGTTTTTTTCGTCATCAACATTGATAATGGCCCTGGCATGGCCCATGGTAATAAGGTTATCGCGAACCGCAACCTGTACTTCAGTGGGGAGCTTTAAAAGACGTATATAATTTGAAACAGTAGACCTGTCCTTACCAACTTTCTGACTTAATTCTTCCTGTTTGATCTTACATTCTTCGAGCAGCCGCTGGAAGCTGATAGCAATTTCGAGTGGATTGAGATCTTGCCGCTGGATGTTTTCTACCAGGGCCATTTCAAGCATTTGCTCATCATTGGCAAGCCGTACATAAGCAGGAACTTCATTTAACCCCGCAATTTTGCAGGCTTTTAATCTCCGTTCACCGCTTATCAGCTGATATTTGTCATGACCGATTTTCCGCAACGTGATAGGTTGAATGATCCCGTGTTGCTGAATGGACATAGCCAGTTCGGCAAGTTCCGACTCCTGAAAGTAATTCCTGGGTTGAAATGGATTGGCTTCAATCTGATCGGTCCTGACACGAGAAACAGATCCTGAAATGTATTCAGATGAAATTTCCTTGGGGGCCCCTTCCGAATCCGAACCGTCTAACAGGGCACTTAATCCTCTGCCTAATGCTTTCTTTTTTCCGTGAAGGTCAGACATTGATCTCTTTTTCAGCGTTAGTTAACTGGGTCAATTCGTTTTTTTGCAGAATTTCCCTGGCCAGGTTGAGATAGTTGACGGCCCCCATACTGTTGATGTCGTGCATCATGATGGTCATCCCGAAGCTGGGCGCTTCGCCCAATTTTGTATTTCTGTTGATGATGGTACGGAATACCATCTGCTGAAAGTGTGTTTTTACTTCCTCAACCACTTGTTTAGCCAGGTTTAACCTGTTATCATACATGGTAAGAAGGATCCCTTCAATGTCCAGGGCGGGGTTCAGCCGGGATTGAACAATTTTTATAGTATTCAGCAATTTACCGAGCCCTTCAAGAGCGAAGTATTCACATTGTACGGGAATGATCACGGAATCAGAGGCAGTAAGGGAATTAACCGTTATAAGGCCAAGTGATGGGGAACAATCGATGATGATGAAATCGTATGTGTCTTTGATGGGCGCAATGACCTTCCGCATCATTTTTTCACGATTGGGAAGATTGATCATTTCAATCTCAGCGCCCACCAGATCAATATGAGCAGGCAACAGATCGAGGAAAGGGGTGGCGGTATTTAGAATGATATTCCGGGGCTCGACATCATCAATGATACATTCATAGATACTGGTTTTGATGTTCCGGGGATCGAAACCAACACCAGATGTTGCATTGGCTTGAGGGTCGGCATCAATGATCAAGGTCTTATGTTCAAGGATGGCAAGACCGGCAGCAAGGTTAATGGCCGTAGTGGTTTTACCGACCCCTCCTTTTTGGTTAGCAATAGCAATTACTTTCCCCATTTGGTGCGTAATACAAGTTGACAAAAATACATCGAAATAACAATCGCCTGATGATTGTTGAAAATTTTTATCCACAATTAATTACCGGAAGAAATTAAAGTGGGGATAAACAGGTTGAGTCAGACTTTATCTGTCTCGGACGTGAGATCTTCAAACTCAAGAGAGGTATGAGCGATTTTCAGATCGGGGTTCAAGTCCGGTTCTGTCAATTCGGTTTCCGGTTCTGGTCTTGCTGGCGCTTTCCCGGTACGGATAAACTCGAAAGCGTCATTCAGGCCATTATGAAACTTTTCAAAATCCTCTTTATATAGAAAAAGTTTGTGCTTTTCATAAATGAATTTTCCCTGTTCATTGTTGAACCTTCTTTTACTCTCAGTGATAGTCAGATAGTGCTCCTCACCAATTGTTGCTTTTACATCAAAAAAATAGGTCCGTTTCCCAGCCCGAACAGCGCGTGAAAATATTTCTTCCCGGTCTCTTTCTTTATTTTCGTTTTCCTCCATGGTGCTATGACTTTATTATTGATTCATCAGTATCATTCAGTGAACGCAAAAATAAAAATATTATTTGAAAACCAAATTTAATTTCTTAATTCCTTAGCTTTGCGTCCAATATTCGGCAATTGTAAATATGTTCTTTATAACAAACGGGCTATGTTAGGCAGAAGGCAATATCGTATCAAAGTTCTCCAGGCGCTTTATGCTTATTTCCAGGGAGGGGAGTCACGACTGGACATTGCTGAGAAAAACCTGCTCAGGAGTATCGATAAATTTTATGAACTCTACTATCTGCTCTTTTCTTTTTTATTCGAAGTCATTCATTTTTATGCTTACCGGATGGAGGAGTCCAAAACCAAATTCTATCCGACAGCTGATGAATTAAATCCCAACCTGAAATTACTGGAAAACCGTGTTTTTATTCAACTGAAACAAAACCAAGATCTTATAGCGCAAATTGAAAAGTATAAGGTTTCATGGACTGAAGAACAGAACATGGTTCGTAAAGTTTACCAGAAACTGAAAACGAGTAAGGATTTAACTGAATACTTGAATTCAGGGAAAATTTCCTACCGTGAAGATCAGGAATTTATGGAGAGGATTTTCAGGAAGTTTATTGCCAAATCATCTGACTTTCAATCATATTGCGAAGAGAGAAACATCTTTTGGTCTGACGACTTTGATATTGCTTCGGTTTTTGTTCTTAAAACATTAAAGCTTCTGACCGAATCTTTTTCGGAGAAAGATAAATTGATCAACCTGTTTGTTAAGGACCTCGATGATGATCCCAAGGAAGACCAGCGATTTATTCGGGAACTATTCAGAAAAACCGTCACGCAAACTGAGGAACTGGATCATTTGATCGAGCCCAGGACTCAGAATTGGGAGCTGGAGCGCATTGCCCTCACTGACATTATTCTGATTAAAATGGCCCTGGTCGAACTCCTGAATTTTTCCCAGATTCCTGTCAAAGTGACCTTGAATGAATACATCGAAATTTCCAAGGAATTTAGCTCCCATAAAAGCAAATCATTCATTAACGGCATCCTTGACAAATTAGTTACGGATTTAACGGAAGAAAAAAAGATTTGCAAAACTGGCAGGGGGTTGATGACATAATAGAATGGAATAAAATATTTTTTCAGAAAAACCGTTAGAATAACTTGAAATATTAAAACTGCCACGTGTCTTATACAATAAAAAGGTTTTTTCTTACTACTCTTTTTGTTATCATTCTGTTTGGAGGGCTTTATGCACAGATTGGAGGTCTGGGAACTTATAAGTTCCTTGGCTATACCAACTCTGCCAGGATTGCCTCCATGGGAGGTAATTTTTTAGCCGTCAACGACAACGATCTCACATTGACCCAAGCCAATCCGTCCCTGATCATACCAGAAATGAGTAATAGTCTGGCATTTAGCTATGTACATAGTCCAGGAGGGATCAATTACGGATTTGTGGCGTATGCCTATAATTTCAAAAAAGCAGGAAGTTTTGTTGGTAGTTTGCAGTATATCAACTATGGGAAATTCACCGGAATGGATGCGGCTGAAAATCCAACCGGTGACTTTTATGCTTCTGAATATGCTTTAAATATTGGATGGGGACGTCAACTCACTCCTTTATTTTCCATTGGCGCCAATGGAAAACTGATCTATTCTCAATTGGATACTTACCGATCATTTGGCATCGCGGTAGATGTCGCAGGTACTTATACCTCAAAAGACAAATCGTTTACTGCTTCTCTCATTGGCAGGAATATCGGGTTGGAACTGTCACCTTATGTGGCCAATCAGCGGGTTTCACTTCCTTTTGAATTGCAGATCGGGTTATCTGAAAAACTTAAGCATATCCCGCTGAGGTTTTCCGAGCTTATCACCGATCTGAACCATTGGGATTTGTCCTATTTTGATCCCGACGATCCGGATAATCAGCCTGACCCTATTACCGGTGAGGTTAAGGAAAAAACAGGCGCTGCAAAATTTGCAGATAATCTGATGAGACATATCGTTTTAGGCGCTGAACTGACCATCGCAAAAGTTGTTGCCATCCGCGTAGGATATAATTATCAGACCCGTCAGGAATTAAAAATCAACGGCAAAACCGGTCTTGCCGGATTTTCAATGGGCGCCGGATTACATGTAAAAATGTTTCAACTGGATTACACTCGATCAACTGATCAGTATGGCGCCTACCGGAATTATATTACCCTTTCAGTCAATCTTCAGGAATTTGTAAAAAAACAATAGAAGTGAAGATTACAATTGATCCTCACTCGGGTTTTTGTTTTGGGGTTGTTTATGCAATTGAAGCAGCCGAACGAGAATTGAAACATAACCCTGTACTTTATTGCCTGGGAGATATTGTGCACAACAATATGGAAGTGAACAGGCTGAAAAATATGGGATTGATCATCATCAACAATGAGGAACTGAAAACCATCAGGGATTGTAAGGTGTTGATCCGGGCCCATGGTGAACCACCTGAAACTTATAAGATCGCTGTTGAAAACAATATTGAACTGATTGACGCCTCCTGTCCGATTGTGCTTAATCTTCAACATGTCATTCAACATGGATATCAGGAAATGAAATCAAAAAATGGCCAGATCGTCATTTATGGGAAAGAAGGACATGCAGAAGTCAATGGTCTTGTGGGTCAGACGAATGGCAAGGCAATTGTGATAGGAGATGAAGAAGACCTGAAGAAAATTGACTTTTCAAGACCGGTCAGATTGTATAGTCAGACGACAAAAAGCATTGATGGTTTCAACCGGATTGTCGGAATCATTAAGGAAAAAATGGCAGCTTTTTCTCCTGATGGGAAAATTGATTTTGAATGGAATGACAGTATTTGCCGACAGGTTTCGAACCGTTCAGGCTATTTGCGTGAATTTGCCGCCAGGTTCGGCCTGGTGATATTTGTAAGCGGTCAGAAAAGCTCAAATGGCATGATCCTTTACCGGGTTTGTAAAGAAGTAAACCCGAAGACAATACTCATTTCAAGTATTTCAGAATTGAGAATGGATTGGTTTACCGGAGTTCAGGAAGTTGGAATATGCGGTGCGACTTCTACGCCAAGATGGTTGATGGAAGAAATTGAAAGGGAAATTAAAAAGTTTGAACAGTAGCATGTACCTTGAAAAGATATCCCTGACCAGTTTTAAAAACTATCTACAGGAAGAATTCGCTTTTTCTGATAAAATCAATTGTTTTGTTGGAAACAATGGGGTCGGAAAGACAAATTTGCTTGATGCCATCCATTACCTTTCATTTTGTAAAAGTTATTTTACTTCTTTGGATGCTCAAAATATCAGGCATGGGGATGATTTTTTTGCTCTTCATGGTAGTTTTATCAGGGGAGAGGGCATCCATGAATTAATCCAGTGCATCCAAAGAAAAAACCAGCGTAAAAAATTTTTGATCAATAAAAAAGAATACGAACGATTATCAGACCATATCGGTAATTTTCCACTGGTCATGATTTCACCCTATGACAGGGACCTGATCAATGACGGAAGTGAACTCCGGCGAAAATATATTGATAGCGTCATATCACAATTTGATAAGCTGTATCTCGACGATCTGATCCAGTATAACAAAGCGCTGGTACAGCGCAATACCTTACTGCGGTCATTTGCCGAAAATCAATATTTTGATGCCGCGGCAGTAGATATTTGGGATGAGCAACTTATTCAACGAGGGGAGAATGTTTTGGTAAAAAGAAAAAAGTTCCTTGAACAATTCGTCCCGGTTTTCCAGCGTTTTTTCAACCTGATCGGAGGCGGAAGTGAAAAGGTTGACATTCACTATATTTCACAATTATTAAATACGCCTTACCGGAAAAAATTCAAAGATGCAATTAACGCCGACCAGTCCGCACAATATACTACCATCGGCATTCATAAAGATGATCTGGAATTTTTATTGGATGGATATCCTGTCAAGAAATTTGGTAGTCAGGGTCAGCAAAAATCTTTTGTGATTGCGATCAAACTTGCTCAGTTTGACTATACTTGTACCATTAGGGGGTTCAAGCCCATCCTTCTCCTGGATGATGTTTTTGATAAACTGGATGATCTGCGGGTTGCCCAGCTAATTAAATTGGTTAGCGAGCATAGTTTTGGTCAGGTTTTTATAACTGATACCAGTGAACAACGCATCCGTGTGATTTTCGATGCCATGGATATAGATCACAAAATTTTCTGCCTGCCAATCCTGAATCGGGAAGAATAGGTATCTTTGTCCGGTATCTCCGGTATATGAGAAAATCAAATGAAAAGCCCATCAAAGTGGCTATTGAAGAATTTTTTGAAAAATATCACCTGAACAATAAAATGAGTCAGGCTCAAGTATTGGCTTCCTGGGAAAGTGTTGTGGGCGAAATCGTTGCGAAAAATACGAAAAGATTGAATATACAGGGGAAGACGTTATACGTGAAAGTTGAGTCTGCCGCGTTGAAGAACGAATTAATGTACGCCCGCAACAAGATCATCCAGGGATTGAACAAAGCAGTGGGCTCAAATGTAATCGACGAGATAATACTTACCTGATAATCTCCAGTAATATTGATGTTTTATTTGATCAGGCAATTTAATAGTTTTTGATCTCCAATAAACCCTTCCAGTTTATCTCCTTGTTTGACAGAGCCGACCCCGGCAGGAGTCCCGGTAAAGATAATATCACCGGTGTGCAGGGTCATGAACCGTGAAATATAAACGATAATTTCACTGAAGGAAAAAATCATCATAGAAGAATTACCGATCTGCACCGTTTTCCCATTTAAATCGAGATGGAATGGGATGTTCGTGACATCAGGAAAAGATGATTTAGGGAGAAATTTACCCAGAGGGGCCGATTGATCGAAACCTTTTGCCATTGTCCAGGGAAGACCCTTCTGTTTTGCATTTTCCTGTAAATCGCGTGCTGTCATATCGAAACCGATCCCTATCTCATTATAGTAATTACCTGCAAATTTTGACTGTATATTCTTCCCTACCTTACAAATCTTCAGCGCCAGTTCAATTTCATAATGAATATTGCCGGTAAATGCCGGATAATAAAACGGCCGGTTCCGTATCAGTAATGCAGTATCTGGTTTTAGGAAAAAAACCGGGTCAGAGGGTATAGAATGATTGAGTTCCCTGATATGATCAACATAATTTCGACCAATGCATATGATTTTCATAGTTTAAAGGATGGGTTAAATTAACCGAGCCTAACTGATTCGTTGTTGAACCCTTTAAGTTTAATTGATGTTATTACTTTCTTAGTGGAAAGAGGAAATTCACTTTTCATCATCCAATCGTAATAAGAAGGCTCATCCTTGAATACCTGAACGACTGGTTTCCCTTTATGTTTCCCGAAATTGAAGATCTCTATACTTTTATCATTATATATGATATGTCCAACCAGATCTGCAGATTTACCTAAAGTGGAAAAATCAGAAAGGGTTTTGATGTCATTGACGACAGGTTGAATTTCATTCCCGTTTCGGTCTTTTAAAGTCACATTTTCATAGCGGTCCAATTGGGCTTTGAGGATTTCATAGGTGGCCCGTGTATCTCCTTCAGCGCTGTGGGCATTGATGAGTTCGTGTTGGCAATAAAATTTATAAGCCGCTGACAGGGTACGGGGTTCCATTTTATGAAATATATTCTGGACATCAACAAAACGGCGGCCCCTGAGATCAAAATCCATACCGGCACGGAGAAATTCTTCTACCAGCAGAGGTATATCAAAATGGTTTGAATTATAACCAGCAAGATCACAATTTTCCAGAAATTGATCCAGTTCATGTGCTATTTGCTTAAATGTCGGGCAATCTCTGACATCTTCATTGGTAATCCCATGAATTGCAGTCACTTCCGGAGGTATCGGAATTTCAGGATTGACCCTTTGGGCTTTAATCTTAATAGTGCCGTCAACCTGTTCACGCAGGAGACAAATTTCTACGATACGGTCAGTAGCTACCTTGATCCCGGTTGTTTCGAGATCCAGGAATACAATCGGTCTGGTAAGTTTCAGTTCCATCAGATGGGTTAATTAATATTGAAAGATTCAAGTTTCTTCACAATTTAGCCATTTAGTAAGAATGGCTTCGATTTTCATTTTACGATCGGCCTAACTGACTGAATCCTTTGATAATGATATTAATATCATTTGCCAGCTTGTAATCGCGGGCATAAAGAAGATTAAGCCGTATTATGGTTTCTTCGGATAAGTTTTTTTGTTTAAAAGCATCCTGTGGGTTCAATACCCCGGATTTTATTTCGGGTAATCTCTGTGTTTCACTTTCAGATAGATAGGTATAACCAACCCATGATTTCATGGCAAAAAGAACTGCACCAATATTTTTCAATACTCCGACAGGCTTCTTAACAATAAAAATGAGCAGTGGATATAAGAGCAATAAAATCAATGACACCGTTACATCCAGCATCCGCTTGTTACGTCGGTTTGATTTTTTAATGATGGCATTGATGTCGATAATATAAAGGTCCCCGGAAGTATTGATGGAATTACTGCCTATAATGGAAAGACTTTCTGGTGGCGCAATTTTGTAGTCAACCTGCTCGTCTTTCAAATCAGACATTTTATCTATGATCACCTGGGCAGGGATATCCTTGGCACAAAAAATCACTTCATCAATTTTATGGATGGTAATTATTTCTTTGATCTGGCCCAGATGGCCAATAAATCCATTGAAATTATTATTATGATGCCGGTAACTCACCAATCCGATGAAAGCAGGGTTCATGACAGTCTTTTGTAAAAGTTCCGAAACCCTTTCAACCTCTTCTTTTTCACCGACAATGATGAACCTTTTATTTTTCTCAGCGTTGAGCCGGTATTCGCTGATATTTAAAAAATGGAGTAAGAACCTGACCCCGATGATGACTCCAGTTCCCCATAGGGATCCGAGCAGGATCAGGGCTCTTGAGAACCGATAGTGTTCATTCAGCAAGCTATAGAATAATAAAATAATGACTGTCCCAACTACCATGCCCTGGATGATCTTTCGTAACCGGACTGGTTTATCATACCCTCCGCTCAGGTATATGCAAAAGATCCAAATTATCAGGTATATCGGAACCGCTATAGAAAGAAATGCACTTGGGTAATGACCTCCTTCCGTAAAAATTAAATGCTTCTCCCAATATCCGGTAATAACAAATATTCCTATGAAAATCAGGAATGCATCAATCAAGGGCAGTATGATTTTCTTTAAAAAACGGGCAAGGATCGATATAAAAGCCCTGAAATAAATTGCGAGGTTAATCATCACGGAAAAAGTCCGTGCATTTTGTTGCGAAAAATGCTTTTTCGCAAAGATGATCATCGCATTATAGAAAACAAAAATGTAATTCAGGCTGCTTTTTTTCGTGCTTTCACCTTTGTAATGAATTATCCTTGTTCCCGGGAAATAATAATTCTTATAACCTGCTTGCGTGATCCGGTAACTCAAATCAATATCTTCACCATACATAAAGAAAGATTCATCCAGCAGGCCGATCTCGTCCAATACTTTTTTTCGCACCACCATGAAAGCGCCAGCGAGAACGTCAACCTTGTGGATACTATCCTTATCGAGATATCCCAGATGATATTTACCGAACAGATGGGACTTCGGAAAGAGAGATGAAAATCCGAATACTTTAAAAAAAGAAACCAGGGGCGTTGGCAACCCTCTTTTACTTTCAGGAAGAAACTTCCCCTTTCCGTCAATCATCTTAACCCCCAACCCTCCTGCATCAGGATGCAAATCCATGAATTCTACAACCTTGGCGAGGGTATCGTCTTCAACAATGGTATCCGGATTCAATAAAAGAATATATTCACCTTTGGATAGTCGTATCGCCTGATTATTGGCTGCAGAAAAACCTTTATTATCTTTATTTTGGATCAAATGAACATCGGGAAATTTTTCTTTGACCATTTTTATGGACCCGTCAACGGAATTATTGTCAACAATGAAAATTTCGGTTTCAAGGTTATGGCAGGCATTCTGAACCGAGTGCAAACACTGCTCCAGGAAGTATTTTACATTATAGTTGACAATGACGATCGATAATTTCATTCTGTCTGATGCAATTCGTCGGTAAAGTTAAATTTATTGAGCAAATATCGGAATTATATAACTCCGGCTTCAATCATCAGAACAATCTGCTCAATAGGTTGGTCATTACCGCCAGGATCATACATGGTTTTCAGGTTATATCCGAATATTCTTGCTAAAGTCTGCCAGATAAAGGCCGAAAAACTGCCCCGTAGATCTTTGATGATATCAAAAGTAGAATTGCCTGTTTCACGATAAATAAGTTTGATCAGGATTTTTCCCTGTGAGAAGGTCAGGCCTTTGATTTCATCACCGAATTCAGCTTCAAGTTCTTTTTCTGCTCGTTTTATAAATATTTTACGTTCCTTCTCTGTTGGGATTGCCTTCAGGATGGTATTATATTCTTTCAGTTTGGCCCCGGCAAGCTTTGCATAAGGATAAACTTTTTTTACGTTATAAACCAACCTGTCATATCGTATTGTCTGTCTTTTTGATGTAAAATGAACCGGTGGAAATATCATCACCGGGTTAATGTTCAAAAGAGCTAAAGTATCTCCGTTAACTATCTGCGCGGGAACAGTGATATGCGTGGTGTCCTGGGAAATTCCTGAATAATAAAACCCTAGAAATAAAATTATAGTGAGTATTCCTTTCCACATTGGATACCCGGTTCAGTTGGATCTTAAACAAACGAAAATCACAATGGGTTTGGTATATCAGGCAACTTTAAGCTTTGCCATATTTGTTTTCTGGAATTTTTCTTCCACATATGGCGCTGTAATGTGTAAGGCTTTGGCCGATCCTTTTGAAGGTAATTCAAACATGGGATCAAGCATGATGCCTTCCAGAATGGATCGTAATCCCCGGGCCCCAAGTTTGAATTCGACGGATTTATCAACGATAAAATCAAGTGCCTCAGGCTCAAAAGTTAATTTAATATTATCGATTTCAAACAGTTTGGTATATTGCTTAACAAGTGAATTTTTAGGTTCCGTGAGAATTCGGCGAAGCGTTTGCCGGTCCAGTGAGCGCATGAAGGTAACAATGGGCATTCGTCCAACTAGTTCGGGGATCAATCCATATGCTTTTAAATCAACCGGGGAGATGTATTGCAAAAGGTTATCCTTATCGATCGAATCATGCTTTTTATCTGTCTTATAGCCGATCTGGCTGGTTTGCAATCTGTTGGCAATTTTTCTATCGATACCATCAAAAGCGCCTCCGGTAATGAAGAGGATGTTTTGTGTGTTGATCTGGATCATCTTTTGTTCCGGATGCTTTCTTCCTCCCTGAGGGGGTACATTCACAATCGAACCCTCCAACATTTTCAGCAATGCCTGTTGGACACCTTCCCCGCTAACATCACGGGTTATAGAAGGATTATCACCTTTGCGGGCAATTTTGTCGATTTCATCAATAAAAACGATTCCCCGTTCGGTAGCTGATATATTGTAATTGGCAACCTGGAATAACCTGGCCAGGATGCTTTCCACATCTTCACCTACGTATCCGGCTTCAGTCAAAGCTGTTGCGTCAGCAATGCAAAACGGGACATTGAGCATCCGTGCAATGGTTCTTGCAAGTAAAGTCTTACCCGTCCCCGTTTCACCCACAATGACAATATTGGATTTTTCAATCTCAACATCATCTTTTTTTGCACGCTCGAAATGTGAAATCCTTTTGTAATGATTGTATACTGCAACAGAGATAACTCGTTTAGCATCTTCCTGCCCGATGACAAACTGATCAAGATGCTTTTTGATTTCAACGGGTTTAAGTAATTTATGCTCTGCGAAATCCTTGTTTCTTTCTGCGCTTAATTCTTCCTGCAGGATCATCTGTGCCTGCTGGACGCAACTATCGCAGATGTGGCCATTCAAGCCTGCAATAAGAACAAGTGTTTCACTTTTCTCACGGCCGCAAAATGAACATTTCTCTACAACCTTAGGCATATTTAATAAAGATTAATTCTCCTTTTTTGAACGGGTCAGGATTTCATCGATCATACCATATTTCAACGCTTCTTCACTGGTCATCCAATAGTCACGGTCTGCATCCTTCAATATTTTTTTATAAGGTTGGACTGAATGCAGCGCGATAATTTCATATAATTCTTTCTTGATTTTTTGGATCTCACGGGCCGTAATATCAATGTCCGAAGCTTGCCCCTCGGCGCTCCCCATCGGCTGATGGATAAGGATCCGTGAGTGTTTCAGGGCAGTTCTTTTACCTTTTTCCCCGGCACATAATAATATTGCCCCCATGGAAGCAGCCATACCGGTACAAATTGTTGCTACATCAGGATTGATATATTGCATGGTATCATAAATTCCAAGTCCAGCGTATACCGATCCTCCTGGGGTATTCAGATAAATCTGAATATCTTTTCGCGAATCTACGGACTCAAGGAAGAGGAGCTGTGCCTGAATGATGTTGGCTACATAATCATCGATAGGGACTCCCAGGAAAATGATCCTGTCCATCATCAGACGTGAAAAAACATCCATCGTGGCAACATTTAATTGTCGCTCCTCAATGATGGTCGGCGAAATATAATTGGCGGAAATTGATTTGTATTTTTCGAGGGTCAATGGGTTTATACCACGGTGACCTGCTGCATATTTAGAAAATTCGTCCATTTTAACCTTGATTTACAAATGAATTTTAAACTGTTACATTCCGATATTAGATGTCAGATTTGTCATCGTGTATAGTATCAATACTTTGCTCATGCTCATGCTCATGTTCATGTTCATGCTCGTGTTCATGCATCGACGAAGCCAGCTTGATATATTCCTCATAAGTAACTTCCTTTGGCGCAATTGTAATGTTTTGTTTGAACAAGTCCAGCAATTTTGCATTGTAGAGTTGATCATTAATACGCTGTACTTGTTCCTTGTTTTCCATGAATTTATCAACGATAGCTTCATATCTCTTTTCCATTTCAGGATCGGAAGGTCCGGGAACGACCTGACGTAAAAAGAATGTTCGGATATATTGACGGATGTCTTCATCTTTGACTTCAATACCGAAATCACGGATCAACCTGTTTTCGATGAGTTGCCATTTCATGGATTCGGCAAAGGAGTCGTAATTTTTTTCTATTTCTTCCGGGGTATATTTACCTTCATTGTTTTCAAGAAGCCAACGTTTCAAAAAAGTGTCTGGCATTTCTATTTGCGTGTTTTTCACCAAAGTTTCAGTGACTTGATTGAAAAAGAGTTTATCTGTTTCAGAAACAAAACTTGATTCAGCATCTTTTCTCACCTGTTCACGGAACAAATCCTCTGTTTCAATATCCATACCCGGGTAGACTTGCTTGAAAAACTCAACATTTAATTCAGCTGGGATAACGACGGGTTGCTCAGCAGATTTTTCCCCAGGTTCTTCAGAACCTGGCTGTGCAGTCGGCCCGGGGTCAGCCTGAACCTCCGTTGGCGCTGGTTTCCCATATCTTTTGCGGGTATCTTCAATATATTTGTCAACCATTATATCATCAACCTTGATGATGTAGTTTTCAACCTGAAGGCCTTTATCCAGATGAAGGGTAAATTCCGGGCTCAGCCCCAGATCAAAATAAAATTCAAAATCAGTCTGGGTGTCGAAATCAACTGCGGCATTTTTTTCAAGGTTCGGTAAGGGATTCCCTAAAATATCAATTTTTTCTTCTTTGATATAATTGAGCAATCCATCTGACAGAAGCTTATTGACTTCTTCAGCCAAGATAGCTTTTCCATACATTTTTTTTATTAAACCTGTCGGAATATGGCCGGGGCGAAAGCCTGGAATATTGGCTTTACGCTTGTAATCATGAATTTGTTTTTCAACAGTCTCCTGATAATCAGCAGGTCCGATCTCGATTTTCAGTGTTGCGGTGTGTTCACCGGTACTTTCTTTGTTAATGTTCATGAATTTTAATTGTTTTATGTAATAAACATCAGGTGCGGATGAAGGGACTCGAACCCCCACGCCCAAAGGCACAAGATCCTAAGTCTTGCGCGGCTACCAATTACGCCACATCCGCTTGCAGATCCAATTTTAAAAGGAGTGCAAAGTTACAATTTTTTATAAAAAGAGCGTAATGTATTTTACTTCAACGATTTTATCGCTGCTTCATAATTAGGCTCCTGTACAATGTCGGGAACCTGTTCAGCATAAATAACCTTCCCGTTTTCGTCAATCACAATCACGACCCGCGAAAACAAACCAGCGAGGGGCCCATCTTGTATCAATACTCCATATTTCTTTCCAAAGTCCTGATTTCGAAGCTCTGAAGCTGAAATAACATTTTTTAATCCTTCTGCAGCACAAAACCGTGAATGGGCAAAGGGGAGATCTTTTGAAATACATAAAACAACAGTGTTTTTCAGTTTTTCAGCTTCGGCATTGAATTTTCTGACTGAAGTTGCACAAACCGCTGTATCAAGACTTGGAAAAATGTTCAACACAACTTTTTTTCCTGCTAATTGGGATAATGAAAAGTCAGAAAGATCTGTGTGTGTAAGGAGAAAATCGGGAGCTTTTTGTCCGGGTTGTGGAAGGCTTCCGTTTGTATGTATCGGTGTTCCGTTTAATGCGATTGTTGCCATAGTTTTTTTTTTTACAAAGGTAATAACATTGTATTATTATCATTAATTTTCCGTTCTATAATTACTTGTTAAGGTTCTTGTTGATAGGGCTGTTTTAGCTTTTCTGATCATAGATCCTTTGTTTATGTAATACTTGATGAAACAGTTTACTTGTATTTTAGCTTTTCTTTTCCTTCAGATCAATTCTTTTAGTCAGGATATGTTAGGTTCTGTCCTGGGTAATTATGCTGGAATAAACAGCTTACAGCTTAACCCCAGCGCCCTCCTGAATTCCAAAATTTATTTTGATATCCGTTTAATAGGATCAAATGTTTTTATAGATAATAATGCCATATATCTTTCAAAAGATGATTACCGGTTCTCCAATTTTTTTACTCCGGGCTATGAATTTCCTTCTCATAAGGAGACGTATGGAACGGAAGACCGATACTTTTATATGTATGATAATACCAAGCCCAAAAATGCCTTTATTAATATACAAATCAATGGCCCTGGAGCCATGATGATCTGGAGACATCATGCTTTTGCTATCAATACAGCAATCAGGACAGTGTTTTCCATGCGGAAAATACCCTATGATATTGCAAATTTTGCTCTCCGGGGGTTGAATTACCTGCCTCAACATAACATTGCTTATAATGATGATACTCCATTTTTAGGATCAGGCATGGTCTGGAGTGAGATAGGCCTGGCATATGCCTATACAATATATGCCGAAGGAAATGATAAAATTTCTGCTGGAATAAATATCAAACGCCTTTATAGCGCAGGAGGGATATTTATTAACGTTGATCATATGGATTATACAGCTTTAAATGATTCGACTATGGACATCCGATCATTGACGCTGGATGCGGGATTATCATTGCCATTAAATTATTCTTCCAATGAATTTGAAATGGACCCGATAATAAAAGGAAAAGGATTTGGTTTGGATATTGGATTGACCTATACCCGTTTGTCGCCCCACCACCAGAAACAATATTTTTCGACAGCTTGCTCACAACAATATGAGAATTATATTTACAGGCTCGGCCTGGCATTGATTGATTTTGGTGGGATCAGGTTTAATGACAACGCTGAGAAGTTGAAGATTGATAACAAACCTGCATTTTGGGAGCATCTCAACCGATTTGATTTTTCGAATATCCAAAAATTCCTTGACACAGTCAGTTATAAGTTTTACCAGGATACAACTTCATTGTATGCAGATAACAAATTCTTCATCTTTCTACCGACAACCCTGAGTTTTCAATTTGACTATCATATCAAGAATAACTGGTTTATCAACGCCAGTTTTTTATATGGATTGAACATGGGAAAACAATCCATCGTCCGTCCCTCACAGATATCAATCACGCCACGGTATGAAAGCGAATGGTTTGAAGCTAGTTTTCCCGTTTCCCTGTACGATTTTACCTGGCCAAGGGTTGGGGCATCTTTAAGGTTTTACGGGTTTACAATAGGAACAGATAATCTGGGTGGATTTTTTAGCTGGAAGGACTTTACAGGACTTGATTTTTATTTTTCGGTCAGATATTTTATCCTGGCTGGTAAATGCAGGAATATCAAAATACCAATGGCTTGCCCTTAAACCATCATCAAATCGACTTGAATATCACTGGGGTCATGTTATCCTTACATCCAGGGCGTCGCGAAGTGCGTTCCCGATCAACATGAATGCCAGTACCATTAACATGATGGCAATACCAGGAAGGATAGCCAGGTAAGCATAATCCAATACAATATATCCATAGTTTTCTTTAATCATGGATCCCCATGATGGGACAGGTGGCTGAACACCAAGACCAAGAAAGCTCAGACCTGCTTCCATAAGGATAGCAGATGCAAAATTAGCTGCCGATATGACGATAACGGCAGCCATCACATTGGGAAGAATATGGTGAAAAATGATCCTGAAATCTGAAAATCCAAGGGCGCGCGCAGCTTCCACGAATTCTTTTTCCCGGATACTTAATATCTGTCCCCTGACTACCCTCGCAACTTCTACCCACATTGTCAGCCCGACAGCAATAAATACCTGCCAGAAACCTTTACCCAATGCAAAGGTTATAGCTATGACAAGGAGTAATGTGGGTATCGACCATACAACATTGATAATCCACATCACGAAATTGTCTACCTTCCCGCGATAAAACCCTCCCAGCGATCCGATCAGGATCCCAATAACCAGGGATATGAAAACAGAGATGAATCCAACCGAAATGCTGACTCTGGTACCAATCATCAGTTGACTTAAATAGTCACGCCCAAACCGGTCTGTTCCCATCCAGAAAGTTTTCCTGAAGGGTGGGTGGGAGGGATCGTTGAGGATCGATTTAACCAGGTAAGGATCACCTGGTAAAGCGCTATATTCTAAATAGTATAAACGGTTTCCCTGAGTCAGAAATGATCTCACGGGTATATATTCCTGTAAATTTTCCTTACCAAAAAACATGGAATGGACGAAATTGGCGGTTTTAACTTCAGCTGTTTTTTTGATAGGTAACATGAGAACAGAAAACCCGGGTTTTTTCAAACCCAACTCCAGATATTGATCATTGGCAAATGGAGTATGATCGGGTGTGATCAGATATCCCAAAACGGCTATTAATGTTGCAAAAAGGATAAAAAGTAAAGAGCCCAGTCCGAGCTTGTTTTTTTTGAATTTTTCCCAGGCAACAACAGAGAGGGAAAAAGAGCCATATTTATTTTGTCTTTTAAAAAACAAATGAGAGGATATCGGGTCTTGATAAATACAATTTTTTTTATACTTTTGCAGGCTCAAACATGGTGGTCGTAGCTCAGTTGGTTAGAGCGATAGATTGTGGATCTATAGGTCGTGGGTTCGAGCCCCATCTTCCACCCTCAGAAAAGGCTGCATGTCGCAGCCTTTTCTATTTGACTGTCCCCTGGAATCCGGTTTTAAATTCATCCCATTTCAATTTTTCATAGGCATTCTCTCCGAAATAATGAAGAATGGATTCAAACTCCGAAGGAGTATGAAACCCCGGGACAACATTTATCATCTGCCCCTTTTCGTTTAAAAAAACATAAGAAGGGTACGACATTTTCCCGCGTAATAAATCAACTGCCAGCTGATGGGCGCTTCTTTTATTTGTCGGGTTGGGGTTAATAAAAGTCGTACTGTCAATAATAACCGTGTCCTTTCTTTCGGCGTCCAGTTTGACACAATAGAAATTCTTGCTCATATAATCAGCAATAACAGGATTTGCAAAGGTTTCAGAATCCATTTTCTTACACCAGCCACACCATTCTGTATAAATATCAACAACCATCATCCTGGGTTTCTTTTTATTGAGTTTATAAGCCTCTTCAAATGAATACCATTTAATACTTGCCGCTTTGCCTGATGGTTTCTGAGAATCCTGAGCAAAAAGGAGGGAGGTATTACCAAGGAATAAAATAATAAGGATAGCCCAGATATTTCTGTTCTTAATCATAGAATTTCAATTTATTTATAAGTCATTCCCGTTTTTTTATCTCTTCACTTCTTTTTTAGCGGCTTTTGTCAATCTCTCTTTGCATATCCTTTTGTTTTAAGGTTTCCCGTTTATCATATGCGTGCTTTCCTCGCGCTAAAGCGATCGTTAGTTTGGCAAATCCTTTCTCATTAATGAAAAGAACAACAGGTATGATGGTAAAACCACGTTCTTTTGCTTTGATTGCTAGTTTTTTTAATTCCCGTTTAGTTAACAGGAGTTTCCTGTCCCGCTTGGGCTCATGGTTATAATGAGTCCCCATTGAATATTCAGCAATATGCATATTCCTGATAAACAATTCATTCCCGGTAAAAGTACAATAACCGTCTACGAGGGAAGCTTTTCCATCACGGATCGATTTGATTTCAGTCCCGGTGAGTTGGATACCGGCAACAAATTCCTGTACGAGAAAGAACTCATGGGATGCACGTTTGTTTTTTATGGTGACCTGCTTTTCCACTTATTTTTTTTCTGGCATCAATACAACCCGAACATAATTGCCCGGATCGATGAGGGATTCAAAGGATTTTTGAAGATTCTGAACCGTCAACGCGTTAACTCTTTCCTTGAAATTGAGAATGGAAGCAACATCTAAATCATCATAATAAATAGATTCCAGCTTCCCTTGCCAGAATTCATTCTTTTCCAGGCTGATTTCCCTTTCACGGATCAGTGATTCCTGTGCTTTCTGCAGGTCTACAGGAGTTGGTCCTTTTTTATAGATCTTTTTAATTTCGCCTAAAACTGCTTTAGTGAGTTTATTGGTAGTAGCTGGTGAGCATCCGAACATGATGATCATCTGGTATTGCGACTGGGGATAATGTTCTGGGTTTAGCATAATTTGCGGAGAATATACACCGCTCAGTTTTTCACGGATAACTTCGACCAGCTTGATGGAGAGTATCTCTTTTAGAACACTGATGGCCAATAAATTATCCTGGTTCCATTCAAATTTTTTGGAAAATACCATTCCAACCATACTTTGAGGATCAGTCCCTTTATTAAACGTCAAACTTGTAATTCTATCAGGAAATTTCGGAGAGACGTCTTTAAAGCTCTCATTTTTATTAAGTCCGGGAAGGTTGCCAAGATATTTTGTGATAAGGGGTGTGATGGAATCTACATCGAAATTCCCGACAATGATAAATTTCGTTCCGCTGGCATCTGCAAACCGGTCCTGGTAAATACGGAATAAATCATCCAGTTTGATTTCATTGAGCTGACTTTCACTTGGAAAAACAACAAGCCGTTTGAAGCCCGGATAGACCGATTTGAACAGGGTATCATAAAATGTCATGATCGGGTTGCTTTTCATGAACTTCATTTGATTACTCATCTGCGAAATAAAGGCATCAAAAGCAGTTGTATCTTTCCGGGGATAGTTGTAGTACAAATATACCAGCTGAAGGAGTGTCTCAAAGTCTTTGGGGGTACTGTTTCCATGTATGCCCTGGCGCACATCATCAATATAAGGATTGAGCCGGAGATTTTTCCCCTTGAGTTTCTTCTCCAATTCGATGTTGTCGAAATTTCCCGCACCGCTCATACTGATAATTTGAGAAGCATAGTTCGCTGACATGAAATCCTTATCAGGATAAAGAGAATTTCCGCCCAGGGAATAAGCAGATAACAGAATTTCATCATTCTTAAAGACTGTTGGTTTTAAAACCACGGTAACTCCGTTTGATAACTTCAGCTCTGTGAATCCGATTTCCTTATTGGCAGTTTGTTTGACAATGTTTCCGGATACCAGTTCTTTGCTTACCAGTGGTTCCTCTTTAAAATTATCAAAATATGGTTGTAAGTCAGCCGTCTTTGTCTGATTTACAACTTCAAGCAATTGTTCTTTGGTAGGGACCTTCACGTTTTCCTTATCTGGAGCCATCACGACCATGGCCATATTGGTATCGGTAACCCAGGCATTGGCCAGGGCATTGATCTCTTCAAGTTTAATATCGGGTAACATGTGTATCACATACAATAATTTTTTTCTGGCGCTGGGATAGGCATCCCCCACTAGAAAATTATCAACATACTCGCCAGCAAGTTTTGAAGATTCAATTTTGTCGAACTCTTTGGAAGCCTTATCATATATGCTCATGATCTCCTCCTTTTGCCGTTCAAATTCAGTAGGGGTGAATCCGAACTTTTTCACTCTTTGGTTTTCTTCCAGAATGGTTTTCAGACTTTGATCAATGGTGTTCTCTTTGGATAAAGCTGTCATCATATAGGCATCGTTGGTCCTGGCTAAAAACTTACCGTAATTGCTGGCGGCATAGATATAAGGAGATTCGGGCTTTTGAGAAATTTCATTCAGCCGGTTATTCAGCATACCCGTATATAATTGAGCTAATAGCTGGTATCTGAAATCAGCCAGGGTATTGAATTCTTTGGAAGGGTGTTTATAGAATATGAGAACCACATTGTTGGTCGCTTCTTTGTCGGTTGTAACAGCCACAAGGGGTAAATTATTCGATGGAACGGTATATTCTTTCCGCTCTCTTTGCTGGGGAGGATTCTGGATGTTCGAAAAATGTTCTTTAATACGGGCTTCAGTAACCACCGGATCAATGTCTCCAACCACAATTACAGCCTGAAGATCGGGACGGTACCAGTCATGGTAAAAGTTCCGGAGGGCATCATGCTTAAACTGTTCAATGATTTCAACTTTACCGATCGGGAGTCGTTCTGCATAATGCGAATCCTTAAAAATCACCGGAAAGTATTGTTTCATCATTCGATCCCTGGCCCCTAAACCCAACCGCCATTCCTCAACGATTATCCCTCGTTCCTTGTCTATTTCCTTGTCATCGAGCAAAGCATTGTGGGCCCAGTCTTCCAACACCTGAAAACCCTTTATTACCAAGGAACTGTCATCGGTTGGAAGTTGCAACATATATACCGTTTCATCAAAACTTGTATAAGCATTAATATCCGCACCAAATTTGACACCTGTTTTTTGCAAAAAATCAATCAATTCGTTTTTGGGAAATGTTTTAGTACCATTGAAGTTCATGTGTTCCATGAAATGAGCCAGACCTTGCTGATCGTCGTTTTCAAGAATAGATCCTGCATTAACAACGAGGCGTAACTCAACTCGATTTTCCGGTTTTTTATTTTGCCGGATATAATATATTAAGCCATTATCCAATCTGCCTGTTTTAACCATGGGATCAGATACAATGGGGGACGAAAGGTCTACCTCTACGTTCTGGCCGTAAAGGGCAAAGGTGCCCAAAAGAAGACCGCCAAACATCAAATGTTCAAGAAAATGCTTTTTCATGGGAGATGATTAAAGATATACTCAGAAAACTGAAATGCAAGATTATCAATTTTCTCCTGATTTTACAAGCTTTTTCATCAGATTTTTAGGGATATACCAAAAAGGAAATTGATTCCGGCTTGAGGAAAATATCCATTGGATTCATAGTATTGGTGATCATAATAATATGGGTATACCCAAGCATTGGT